>DATFGA010000398.1:0-6960 GCA_035249775.1 Nocardioidaceae bacterium
CACGACACGGCGGTGGAGATCAACTCCCGGCCCGAGCGACGTGACCCCCCGGACGACCTGATCGAGCTGGCGCTCGAGATCGGGTGCGTGTTCTCCATCGACAGCGACGCGCACGCGCCCGGCCAGCTCGACTTCGTCGACTACGGCTGCGCCCGTGCCTTCGAGCTGGGCATCCCTGAGGACCGGGTCGTCAACACCTGGGAAGTCGACCGGCTGCTGGCCTGGGCGGACCGGTAACCTGCGGTTATGGCAACCGCCACTCCCAAGCCTCCGACGCCCCAGGTCGAGGTCCGCCGCAGCCGCAAACGCCGTCGTACCGTCGCCGCCTACCGCGAGGACGACAAGGTGATCGTGATGATCCCGGCGCGGCTCAGCGTCGCCGAGGAGCGCGAGTGGGTGGCCACGATGGTCGAGCGGCTGGAGAAGTCGGAGAAGCGCCGCCGCCCCAGCGACGCCGGGCTGCAGCGGCGGGCCACCGAGCTCAGCGAGCGCTACCTCGACGGACGGGCCCGGCCGCGCACCGTCCGCTGGGTCGACAACCAGAACAGCCGGTGGGGCTCCTGCACGCCCAGCGACAAGTCGATCCGGCTGTCCCGCCGGCTGCAGGGGATGCCCGCCTGGGTGATCGACTACGTGCTGGTGCACGAGCTCGCGCACCTGCTCGAGGTCGGCCACACCCCGGTGTTCTGGGAATGGGTCGACCGCTACCCGAAGGCCGAGCGGGCCAAGGGGTTCCTGGAGGGCGTCGCGGCCGCGTCCCAGCTCGACATCGCCGCCGAGCCGCCGGACTGCTCCGCTGAGGGCGCGGCAGCGATGGCGGTCGACGACGTGGTCGACTAGGCGGAGGGGTCATGCCAGAACCGACCGCGCGCACCGGGGTCGCCCAGCTGCGGCTGGCCGTCGAGGTCGAGGATCTCGAGGCTGCGGTGCGGTTCTACCGCGACGTGCTCGGCCTGCCCGAGGAGCTGGTCGTCGACAGCGAGGGTGGTGCCCGGGTGGTGATCCTGGACGCCGGGCGGGCGACGCTGGAGCTGGTCAACCCGGCCCAGAAGGCGCTGATCGACGAGATCGAGGTGGGCGCCCCGGTCGCGCCGCGGATCCGGGTGGCGCTCGAGGTCACCGACACCCGGCGGGCCACCGAGGACGTGGTCGCCGCCGGCGCCGAGCTGCTCGGCGAGCCGAGGCGGACGCCGTGGGACTCCCTCAACGCCCGGGTGAACGCTCCCGACGGCCTGCAGCTGACCCTGTTCGAGGAGCTCGGCGAGAGCTAGGCGAGCAGCCGCTTGCGGGCCAGCTGGACCAGCTCGACCATGTTCGGGTCGTCGGTGGGCAGCGCGTCGGCCGGCCACCACCGCACGTCCAGCGACTCCTCGCTGACCGCGTGCACCGCTTCGGCCGGCGCGACGGCGAGGAAGCGTACGTCGAGGTGGTGCACGCCCCCGCGAGGGTCGCAGAACGGCACGTCGTGCACATCGAGCTGCACCGGGTCCGGGTCGAGGACCAGCCCGAGCACCCCGGACTCCTCGACGGCCTCCCGCAGCGCGGCCCCGGCCAGGGTGGTGTCCTCGGGCTCGCAGTGGCCGCCCATCTGGAACCAGGCGTTCGCCTTCGCGTGCAGGGTGAGCAGCACCTGTTCGTGGTCGGCGGAGACCACGAGCGTGCTCGCGGTGATGTGGTCGGGGTAGCAGGACCGGTCCAGTCCGGTGGGCTCGGCCTCCAGGTGGTGCACGTAGCGGCGCCGTACCCGCTCCTGCTCGTCGTCCGGAGCCCGCCAGCCGCGCAGCAGCGCAAGCGCGTCGCCGTGCAGGCTCACCTGAGGAGCGGTCACGCGCCGGGCTTGTCGCCGCCGTCGCCGCTGCTGGGGCCGGACCGGCCGTCCTCGTCGTCGAGCAGCTCGGCGAGAGCGGCGTCGAACTCCGCGTCGGTCAGCGCCTCGGGCTCCTCGGTGTGCTCGCGGAAGCCGAGAGGGTCGTCGAGGTCGTCGGCGGTCGGCAGGAGGTCGGGGTGCGCCCACACCGCGTCCCGGGCCTGCGGTCCCTGGCGGGAGCGCAACGAGCCCCACAGCGCGGAGGCGTCACGCAGCCGGCGCGGTCGCAGCTCGAGGCCGACCAGCGCGGCGAACGTCGACTCGGCGGGACCACCCGCGGCGCGACGGCGACGAACCGCCTCCTGCATCTTCGAGGCGCTGGGCATCCGCGACTCGGTAGCCTGCCCGACCACCTCGTCGACCCAGCCCTCGACCAGCGCGAGCGTGGTCTCCAGCCGGATCAGCGCCGCCTTCTGCGCGGGTGTCTTCTCGGGCTCGAACAGGCCGCCCTCGAGCGCCTCCTGCAGGGAGGCCGGGTTCATCGGGTCGATGTCGGCCATCGACGACTCGATCTTCGACACGTCGATGGTGGTGCCGCGGCCGTAGTCCTCGACGGCGGCGAGCAGGTGACCCCGCAGCCACGGCACGTGCGCGAACAGCCGCTGGTGCGCCGCCTCGCGCAGCGCCAGGTAGAGGAAGACGTCGTCCTCGCTGACATCGAGCCCGTCGGCGAACTCGCGCACGTTGGCCGGGACCAGCGCCGCCTTGCCGGCGGGGCCGAGGGGCAGGCCGATGTCGGAGGCGGTGAGCACCTCACCGGCAAGGCCGCCGAGTGCCTGGCCGACCTGGCTGCCGAACATCGCGCCGCCGGCCTTGCCGAGCATCCCGAGCAGCGGGCCGGCCATGCTCTTCGCCTCTTCGGGCAGCGCCTTGCCCATCGCGCCGACCACGTGCTCGGCGACCGGCTCCACCAGCCGGCGCCACACGTCGACGGTCTCCTCGATCCATTCCGCCCGGCTCCACACCGCGGACGTGTTCACGCCCGAGGGCAGGTCGGTGACCTGGTCGAGCCAGTGGTCGGCCAGCCGCAGCGCGTCCGCGACCGCGGCCCGGTCCTGCTGGCCCGGCGTCGGGTCGGACTCCTGCGCCACCGTCTTGCGGGCGACGTCCTTGGCCAGGTTCCAGTTCACCGACCCCTCGTAGGGCGCCATCATGTGCTGCATCTGGCTCATCAGCATGGACAGGTCCGGCATGCCGGGCACGCCCTGCATGCCGCCGGGTCCTCCGGGCATGCCACCGCCGAAGGCGGCGAAGATCTGCTCGAACGGTGTGCCCTTGAACGGGTTGTTGTTGTCGTCGTCGGGACGGTCTCCGGGCTCGTTCGTCATGGCTCCAAACTACTCGTGTCCTTCAACCCGTAGGCTCGGTGGCGTGAGTGAGGACACCCCCGTCGTACGACTCGTCGACATCCGTGACACACCGCTCGACGTGAACGAGGTCCTCGCCGCGGTCTCCGACGCCGCGGCGGGCGGACTGACCCTGTTCGTCGGCGCGGTCCGCGACCACGACAACAACCTCGGCGTGACCGGCCTCGAGTACTCCGCCCACCCCACCGCCCTCGCCTCGCTCCGTGCGGTCGCCGAGCGGGTGGCCAAGGAGTACGACGTGCTGGCGGTTGCCGCGGTGCACCGGACCGGTGACCTGGCGATCGGGGACGCCGCGGTGGTCGTGGCCACGGCGGCGGCGCACCGGGGGGAGTCCTTCGACGCCTCCCGCGCGCTGATCGACGAGCTGAAGGCGACGGTTCCGATCTGGAAGCACCAGCTGTTCGCCGACGGGACCGAGGAGTGGGTCGGCACGCCCTGACCCGGTCTTCGCCCGCGTGCCTGCGGGGAATCGGCGCCGGTGTTGCCTAGCCTGCTGCTGTGGAGATCTTGGCGTGGCTGGTGCCGTCGGCGGTGGTGACCGTGCTGGCGATGATCTGGGCTGCCTGGGCCGGGCGACCGCGCCGCGCTGAGGCCGACCGGTCCGAGGCCGCCTACGAGCGGTTCTCCCAGGCGATCGCGCGGGCGCACCCCGGTGCGGGTCGCCCTCGCCCCTCGGCGGTGCGTGACCGCAGCACCGGGATCGCGGTCCGGCCGTCCCGGCGTCCGACGGCGTCGCGTCCCGGTCAGGATGCGGACACCCGTCGCTCTGCGTAGTTGTCCCAGGGTGAGAAGGTTGCGCCATGAGTCGCCGTACCGTGTCGAGCATTCTCGCCTGCGTTCTGCTGGTGGTTCTGTTCAGCGCGGCCGCGTTCCTGCCGGTTCCCTACGTGACGATGAGCCCCGGGCCGACCATCGACGTACTGTCCGAGCGTGACGGCGAGGAGATCGTCCAGATCGCGGGGGAGCAGACCTATCCCACCGAGGGCGACCTGCGGCTGACCACGGTCTCGGTGACCGGCCCCGGGCAGGAGCTCAGCCTCGCCGAGGCGCTCGCCGCCTGGTTCGACAACACCCGCGCGGTCTATCCCCGCGACGTGGTCTACGAGCCGGAGCAGTCCGAGCAGGAGGTGCGCACCGAGTCGAGCGTGCAGATGGTCAGCTCGCAGGACACCGCGATCGCGGCGGCGTTGGCCGAGCTCGGCTACGAGCTCGACGTGGTGACCGAGGTGCTCGCGGTCACGCCGGACTCGCCGGCGGAGGGCAAGCTCGAGGTCCGCGACAAGATCCTGAAGGTCAACGGCACCACGATCGCCAACGCGACGGCGGTGTCGCGGGCGATCCAGAAGACCGGTGCGGGCGAGCCGGCCACGTTCGTCGTACGCCGCGACGGCGAGACGAAGACCGTGAAGGTGACCGCCGAGGCGTCGGGTGAGGACCCGGAACGGGCGGTGGTCGGCGTCGTGGTGGGCGAGGGCTACCAGTTCCCGTTCGACGTGTCGGTCAACATCAGCGACGACATCGGCGGCCCGAGCGCCGGACTGATCTTCTCGCTGGCCGTCTACGACCGGCTCACCCCGGGCTCGCTGACCGACGGGGTCGCTGTGGCCGGCACGGGAACCATCACCTCCGAGGGAGACGTTGGACCTATTGGAGGGATCCAGCAGAAGATCGTGGCCGCCGACGACGCCGGCGCCGAGCTGTTCCTGGTCCCGCCGGACAACTGCGACTCCGCACTCGGGGCGCAGGTCACCGAGGAGGAGATCACGCTGGTGAGGGCACCGTCCCTGCACAGTGCCGTGGAGTCGATCCAGGCCTACGCCGAGGACCAGAACGCCGAACTGCCGAGCTGCCGGTGAGCGCGATGGACACCGACGGCAGCCGCGAGGTGGACCCGGTCCTGCGGGCCGCTGTGCGCGAGATCGAGACCCACGCCTCCGAGGCGGGCTGGGACCAGCCGGCCCGGCTCTACGCACTGGTGCCGACCGCCGACCTGCTGGCCCGGGAGCCGGGACTGGCCGCCGCGATGGGGATCGACGAGGCGAGCGCGGCCGGTTCGCTGACCCCGGTCGAGCAGGACCAGATGCCGGCCGACCAGACCCTGGAGCAGACCCTCGAACACATCATGTGGCCCGCGGAGGTGTTCGGCTGCGCGGCCGTCGTCGAACGACTCGTGCTGCCACCGGGGTCCGACGACGCGATCCCGGAAGACCCGCGGGCCGCCGAGGAGTACGCCGCGGCGCACCCCGACCGGCAGGAGGTCCGCATCGTCGCCGGGGCCACCCGGGAGGGATCCACCTTCTGCGCGCTGCGGTTGAAGTCACATGATGATGACAAGTCCGTTGTGGAGAGCACCGACCTGGTGCCGGCGCTCCTACAGTTGTTGCTCAGCACCCTCGAGCACTGAGACCAAAGGAACACCGTGAGCGGTTTCTTCGACGACCCCCCGCCGGCCCGGCCCAGAGCGGCGACGGCCTCCGCGCCGCCGCAGCGGTCGCGGGCGCTGATCGGCACGGCCGTCGTGCTGGTGATCGCCTTCTTCCTGGTCTCGGTCTTCACCGGGATCTGGACCGACCGGCTGTGGTTCAGCGCGCTGGACTACTCCTCGGTGTTCAGCAAGATGCTCGGCACCCGGGTGATGCTGTTCATCGTGTTCGGCCTGCTGATGGGCGTCTTCATCGGCGCGAACATGTTCCTGGCCTACCGGTTCCGGCCGATGTTCCGGCCGGCCTCGTTGGAGCAGGCCAGCCTGGACCGCTACCGCGAGGTGGTGGACCCGCTGCGCCGCTGGCTGCTGATCGGGACCAGCGGGCTGCTGGCGATCTTCGCGGGCACCTCGGGCGCCGGCCACTGGCGTGACTTCCTGCTGTGGCGGAACTCCCAGCCGTTCGGCACGACCGACCCGTACTTCAACCGGGACATCGGCTTCTACGTCTTCGAGCTGCCCTGGCTGCACTACCTGGTCAACTTCGGGATGGCGATCACGGTCGTGGCGCTGCTCGTGGCGGCGCTGGTGCACTACCTGTTCGGCGGCATCCGGCTTCAGGCCCAGGGCGACAAGTTCTCCGGTGCCGCCCAGGTGCAGATCTCGGTGCTGCTCGGCCTGTTCGTGCTGTTCAAGGCCGTCGACTACTGGCTGGACCGGTTCGACCTGACCTACGACACCGGCGGCCTGATCACGGGGATGACCTACACCGACGACCACGCCGTCCTGCCGTCGAAGAACATCTTGATGTTCATCGCGCTGATCTGCGCG
The DNA here is from genome assembly GCA_035249775.1 of Nocardioidaceae bacterium. GTDB lineage: Bacteria > Actinomycetota > Actinomycetes > Propionibacteriales > Nocardioidaceae > Nocardioides_C. The sequence continues at coordinate 6,488 of DATFGA010000398.1, forward strand.
TTGCTGTTCTTCGCGAACATCTTCCGGCGCACCTGGATGCTCCCGTCGGTGGGTCTCGCGCTGCTGGCGTTGTCGGCGATCCTGCTCGGTGCGTTGTGGCCGGGGATCGTCCAGCAGTTCCAGGTGGAGCCGTCGGAGCCGGACAAGGAGGCGCCCTACATCGCCAGGAACATCGAGGCGACCCGGGCGGCGTACGACATCGACGACGTGGAGGTCACGCCGTACGCGGCCAGGACGTCGCTGCGCCCCGACGAGCTGCGCAGCGACGCACAGTCGATCCCCGGGATCCGGCTGCTGGACCCGGCGCTGGTCTCCGACACCTTCGAGCAGCTGCAGCAGGTGCGCGGTTACTACAGCGTTCCGGACGTGCTCGATGTGGACCGCTACCCGGTCAACGGGGAGCTGCGCGACATGGTGGTCGCGGTCCGGGAGCTCGACCAGTCGGGTCTGCCCGACGAGCAGCGCAACTGGGC
>DATFGA010000399.1:0-5132 GCA_035249775.1 Nocardioidaceae bacterium
GAGCCCCTGGTCGCGCGCATGCTCCGGGGTTTCGAACGTCGCACCGGCATCCCGGTGGTGATCAACACAAGCCTGAACACGGCCGGGCGGCCGATGGTCGACGACCCGCGTGACGCGCTGGAGTGCTACGGTTCGGCCCCCGTCGACCTGCTCGCGATCGGCCCGTTCGTCGTCCGTCGTCCGAAGGCGGCCTGATGGGTTCCACACTGACCTCGATCGTCATCCCCACCGTCGGCAGACCGAGCCTGCGGGTGCTCCTGGAAGCGCTCGCTGAGGGATCCCGGCGGGTCACGGCACCGGTCCTCGTGGTCGACGACCGGCCGGCCGGACCACCGCTCGGACCCGGCCTGGCCGACATCGGGCTGGAGACGCTGCGCATCGTGCGGGCCGGAGGCGGCGGCCCGGCGCGGGCACGCAACATCGGCTGGCGGCACACCCGGACCACGTGGGTGAGCTTCCTCGACGACGACGTGGTGCCCGACGCCGACTGGTACGCCCGGCTGCACGACGACCTCGCCGGGCTCGGCCCCGACGTGGCGGGCAGCCAGGGCAGGGTGCGGGTGCCACTGCCCGAGGACCGTCGCCCGACGGACTGGGAGCGCGGCACCGCCGGCCTGGCCGAGGCCACCTGGATCACCGCCGACATGAGCTACCGCCGCGACGCCCTTGCCGCCGTGGGCGGCTTCGACGAGCGGTTCCCGCGGGCCTTTCGTGAGGACGCCGACCTCGGCCTGCGGGTGAGCGAGGCCCAGGGGAGGATCGTGCGCGGACAGCGCTGGATCACCCACCCGGTGCGACCCTCCGACGACTGGGCCAGCGTCCGCCAGCAGAAGGGCAACGCCGACGACTTCCTGATGCGACGGCTCCACGGCCGGCACTGGCGCGAGCGGGTCCACGCACCGCAGGGCCGCCGGATCGGGCACCTGCTGACAGCCGGCAGCGGCGCGTCCTCGGTGACTGCAGCGGCGCTCGGACATCGCCGGACCGCGACGGTGGCGGCACTGGCCTGGCTCGCCGGGACCGGCGAGCTCGCCTGGCGGCGCATCGCACCCGGACCCCGGGACCGGGACGAGGTCCGGCGGATGCTGCTGACCAGCGCCGCGATCCCGTTCGCCGCGACCTGGCACAGCGCGAGAGGCCTGTGGCGGCACCGTCACGCCGCGCCCTGGCGCGGAGTCCCCGACGCGGTGCTCTTCGACCGGGACGGCACGCTGGTCCACGACGTCCCCTACAACGGAGACCCGACCCTGGTGCGGCCCGTCGACGGCGTCCGGGAGGCCCTGGACCGGCTACGTGCGACCGGAGTCCGCGTCGGCGTGGTCACCAACCAGTCCGGCGTCGGCTCGGGACGGATCGCGCTCGACGACGTACAGGCGGTGAACGACCGGATCGACGAGCTGCTCGGTCCGTTCGACACCTGGCAGGTCTGCCCTCACGACCGGGACGACGGCTGCACCTGCCGCAAGCCCGCGCCGGGCATGATCAAGGCCGCGTGCGCGGACATCGGCGTCGACCCGTCCCGGTGCGTGGTGGTCGGCGACATCGGCAGCGACATCGAGGCAGCCGAGGCGGCCGGGGCGCGCGGCATCCTCGTGCCGACCCCGGCGACCCGGACGGTGGAGGTGGAGGCGGCGGACCAGGTCTGCGTCGATGCGACCGCGGCCGTCGACCAGATCCTGGCGGGGCACTGGTGACCCGCACCCTCGTAGTCCGGCTCGACAACGCCGGTGACGTCCTGCTGGCCGGCCCGGCCGTGCGGGCAGCTGCCGCCGGGTCCGACCACCTCACGGTTCTGGCCGGCCCGAACGGCAGCGCCGCGGCCAGGCTGCTGGAGGGTGTCGACGACGTGCTGGAGTGGACCTGCCCGTGGATCGCCCCCGACGCCGACCCGGTGGACGCCCTCGAGATCACCGCCCTGGTCGAGCGGCTGGCCGGGCGAAGGTTCGACAAGGCACTCGTGCTGACCTCCTTCCACCAGTCACCGCTGCCCACGGCCCTGCTGCTCCGGCTCGCCGGCGTGCGGTGGGTCGGCGCGATCAGCGAGGACTACCCGGGCTCGCTGCTGGACCTGCGGCACCGGGTCGCCGGCGATCTGCCCGAGGCCGAGCGGGCACTGTCCCTGGCGCTGGCTGCCGGGTTCGAGCTCCCCGAGGGCGACGACGGCTCGCTGCGCGTACGTCGACCGCTGCCGGACGTCTCGCACCTCGTCCCCACGACGCCGTACGTCGTGCTGCACCCCGGCACGTCCGTCCCAGCACGAGCGTGGCCCGTCGAGCGCTTCGCGGAGACCCGCCGGATGCTCGAGGACACCGGATGGACCGTGGTGGTCACCGGCGCACCCGGCGAGAAGTCGCTGACCGAGCTGGTCTGTGACGGCACGGCGGCCGTGGACCTGGCCGGCCGGACATCTCTGGACGAGCTGGCCGCGGTGCTCGACCGGGCTGCCGCCGTGGTCGTCGCCAACACCGGACCCGCCCACCTCGCCGCGGCCGTCGGTACGCCCGTCGTGTCGCTGTTCGCACCGACCGTCCCCGCAGCGCGATGGGCGCCCTACCGGGTCCCTCGGGTGCTGCTCGGGGACCAGGACGCGGTGTGCCGTGACACCCGAGTGACCCGCTGCCCCTTCCCGGGGCACCCCTGCCTCACCCCGGTGACGGCAACAGATGTGTTGAGGGCCGTCGAGAAGCTGTGCGGCTGCGTTGGATCCGATCACCGGGGCCGGCTGGCCGAGGAGGTGTGAGATGAGAATCGCGTTGGTTTCCGAGCACGCGAACCCGCTCGCCGCCGTGGGCGGCGTGGACGCGGGCGGCCAGAACGTGCACGTGGCCGCGCTCGCGGGCGGTCTGGCCGAGCGCGGCCACGACGTCACCGTGTTCACGCGCCGCGACAGCACCTCCGCGCCGGTGCAGATCACCGCCCCGGACGGCTACGTCGTGGAACACGTCCCCGCCGGTCCGGCCACGGATGTGCCCAAGGACGAGCTGCTGCGGTACATGCCGGCGTTCGCCGAGTACCTCAGCGAACGCTGGCGGGCCGAGCCCTTCGACGTGGTGCACGCGCACTTCTGGATGAGCGGCGTGGCCTCCGTGGAGGCGGCCCGCCGAACCGGTACGCCGGTCCTGCAGACCTTCCATGCCCTCGGCACGGTCAAGCGCCGGTACCAGGGCCGCCGTGACACGAGCCCCCCGGCCCGGATCGGCCTGGAACGCCGGCTGTGCCGGACCGTCGACCGGGTGATCGCCACCTGCAGCGACGAGGTCGAGGAGCTGCGTGCGTTGGGACTCCCGCCCGACCGCGCCAGCATCATCCCGTGCGGAGTGGACGTCGACACGTTCCACCCGCAGCCGCGCACCAACGGGGGGCCACCGCGCCTGCTGGTGATCGGCCGGCTGGTCGAACGCAAGGGCGTCGGCAACGTGATCGAGGCGCTGGCGCGGCTCCCCGGTGTGCATCTCGACATCGCCGGAGGTCCCAGCCCGGACGCGCTCAGCGCCGATCCGGAGGTGAGCCGACTGCGTGCTCTGGCCGACGAGCTGGGCGTCAGCGAGCGGGTCCACTTCCTGGGCAGCGTCGCCCGGCCCGACGTCCCCGCTCTGATGTGCGCGGCCGACGTCGTGGTGGCGGTGCCCTGGTACGAGCCGTTCGGGATCGTCCCCGTGGAGGCGATGGCGTGCGGGCGCCCGGTCGTCGGATCGGCGGTCGGCGGCCTGCTCGACACCGTGGTTCCCGGCGTCACCGGGGAGCTCGTGCCGCCCCGGCGACCCGACCTGGTCGCGGCCGCGGTGCGCGACCTGCTCGCCGATCCTGCCCGCCGGGCCGCCTACGGCCGTGCCGGACAGGCCCGCGCTGCCGAGACCTACCAGTGGCGCCAGGTCGCCGCCGACACCGAGGACGTCTACGCGTCCGTCGCCGCAGCCCAGCTCCGACCCTCGACAGGAGTCATTCGATGAAACCGGTCACCCCGTGTGAGCACGACCATCTTGCCGAGCTCGTCCGCGCCGTGAAGGACTTCGACGGCTGCGTCGACGTCGCCCACGACTGGGGCACCCGGCTCGCCGCGACCCTCGAAGGCGGCGGTCGGCTCCTCGCCGCCGGGAACGGAGGCAGCGCCGCACAGGCGCAGCACCTGACGGCCGAGCTGGTCGGCCGCTACCGCGACGACCGGGGCCCGTTCTCCGCGATCTGCCTGAGCGCGGAGACCTCGACCCTGACGGCGATCTGCAACGACTACCCGGCCGAGGAGCTGTTCGCCCGGCAGGTGGAGGCGCACGGCCGCGAGGGCGACGTCCTGGTGCTGATGTCGACCAGCGGGAACAGCCCCAACATCGTGGAGGCCGCGCGACGTGGCAAGGAGTGCGGGTTGCACGTGTGGGCCTTCACCGGTCCCCGTCCGAACCCGCTCGCCGACGTGGCCGACGAGGCGATGTCCGTCGACGCACGGTTCACCGCAACCGTGCAGGAGCTCCACCTGGTGGGACTGCACATCGTGTGTGCCGCGGTCGACAAGGCGCTCGGGGTGATTCCCAGCGAGACCCGCATCCCGGCCCAGAGCAGCGGTCGGAGGGCATCGTGACCGGACCCCTCGTCGTGGTCGGCGACGCCCTGCTCGACGTGGACGTGGTGGGGCGCGCCGGGCGGCTCAGCCCCGATGCTCCCGTGCCGGTCCTCGACGACCTGGAGACCCGGCCGCGTCCCGGCGGGGCCGCGCTGGCGGCGGCGATGGCGGCGGTCCAGGGCCAGGACGTGGTCCTGGTGACGGCGCTCGGCGACGACGACGCGGGACAGGAGGTGCGGCGCCTGCTCGACGCGGTCGGCGTACGCCTGCTGCGCCTGCCCTACGACGGCGCCACGCCGGAGAAGCGACGGGTCCGCGCCGGAGGGCAGTCCCTGGTCCGTCTCGACAGCGGCGGCACCCTGGGCACCATCGGCACGCCACCCGCCGAGGTCGCTGACGCGCTGACCGCGGCCGGTGCGGTTTTGGTCGCCGACTACGGACGGGGCGTCGCCGCGGCCGACGACGTCCGCGGGCTGCTTGCCAGGCTGCCGCGCAAGGTACCGGTGGTCTGGGACCCGCACCCGCGCGGCGCCGCACCCCTGCCCGGCGCGCGGCTTGTCACGCCGAACCAGGAGGA
>DATFGA010000400.1:0-2274 GCA_035249775.1 Nocardioidaceae bacterium
GATCGGGCCGCGGCGGCAGAACCCGCGGGAGCTGTGTGCTCGTCTCGGTGAGCTGGTCCGGCGCGAGGACGCTGATGACGACGTCACAGTGCTGGCCACGGCGGTCACCACCGCGCGGCGGCAGATCAGCGACTCGATCACGCTCCCGCCGGAGCCGGCCGCCGCGGGGCTCGCCCGCCGGTTCGTCGCCGACCGGCTGGACACGTGGGGCGTCGACGAGGGCGTTGCCGAGGTGGCGAAGCTGTGCGTCTCGGAGCTGGTGACCAACGCGGTGATCCACTCCGGGACCGAGCCGGAGGTCACCGTCCGGGTCGACGACGAGTGCCTGCTGGTGCTCGTGCACGACCACGGGAACCGGGGTGCGGTGCAGCAGGCGGCCGACTACGACCCGATGAGCGTGTCCGGGCGGGGGCTCACGTTGATCGACGCGCTGACGGCGGCCTGGAGCGCGGAGCACAACGCGGACGGGACGACGGTGTGGTTCGAGCTGCCGTTGGAGCCGGGTGCGTCTGACGCTGATCCGGCTGAGGCGTTTGCTTCGTTGAGCGCCGACTGAGGCGTCTACTGGCGGACGAGCCTGCCCCACAGGTGCGGCTGGAGCTCCTGGCCCATCGCGGCCATGTCGTAGGCCCAGAGCAGGTCGCCCTCGACGAGGCCGTAGAGCCGGTGCCCGGCGTTGTACTCCTTGGCGGTCCCGGTCCGTGCCACCGCGTCCGTGGCGATCTCGATCTTGGCCTCGCCGGCCTCGCCGTACCAGATCTCGACGAAACCGGTGTTGTGCGCCATCACGACCTCGAGCTCGCCGCTGGCCTTGCTGCGGAAGAAGCCGGTCTCGATGGCCCGGTCCTTGACCTTGTTGCCCTGCTCGTCGATCTCCCACGCGCGGCTCATGTAGTGGAAGAACGGGCGCCCGTCATGGGTGAAGATGCACTCCTGGCCGAACTGGAACCCGTCGATCGTCGGGTAGTCGCCGTGCCCGTTGCCGCGCCAGGTGCCGAGCAGCCAGGCGATCGGCGCGCAGTCGGGATGCAGGTTGTCCGGGAGCTCGAACGGCATGTCAGGAGTTGTCGGCCTTCATCAGCTTGTAGATGACGACGATCGACACGTAGCCGGTCAGCAGCACGACGAGGGCCATGAGCGCGATGAAAAAGGCTTCCATGGCCCTGGAGTCTATCGGCGGCTCGTTTGGGGCGGCTTAGGCGCCCTCCGGGGCGGTGCTCAGGCGGGAAATCGGCATCTTTACGCCCCGTCCCGTATCCTGGAGTCTCGCCGCCGACCGCGCAAAACCATCCCAGGGACACGACGAAGACCACTCATGCCCGAAACCTTTCGCCACCGCATGGAGAAGCCGAAGAACCGGCGGCTCCTGAAGGCCTCAGCCATCACCCTGGCCGTGGTCCTGGTTGCCGTACTCACCGGCGGGTTTCTGGTCTACCGGCACCTCGAGGGCAACATCACCGCGCTCGACACCACCAAGGCGCTCGGCACGGACCGGCCCGAGGCGGTCGAGCTCGAGGACGTCGAGCGTGAGCCGCTGAACATCCTGCTGATGGGCTCGGACACCCGTGAGGGACAGGGCAACCACATCGGCGGGGAGAGCCCCGGACTGTCCGACACCACGATCCTGTTGCATCTGTCCGCGGACAGGAGCCACGCGTACGGAGTGAGCCTGCCCCGCGATGCGATGGTCGACCGGCCCACCTGCCTGGGCAAGGACGGGGCTACCACGGACCCTGGCGGGCTCAGCCAGTTCAACGCGGCGTACGCCATCGGCGGCCCGGCCTGCACCCAGCGCACCGTCGAGCAGCTCACCGGGATCCGGATCGACCACTTCGTGGTGATCGACTTCAACGGGTTCAAGGACATGGTTGACGCCCTCGGCGGCGTACCGGTCTGTGTGCCCGAGGAGGTCGACGACGACATCGGCCACATCCAGCTGCCGGCCGGTTCGTACGAGGTCAGCGGCGCGCAGGCGCTCGACTACGTCCGGGTCCGGCACGACCTCGGCTCGGAGAACGGCGACATCGGCCGGATGAAGCGCCAGCAGGCGTTCCTTGCCTCGATGGCGAACAAGGCGATCTCGCTCGGCACGCTGGCGAACCCGGTCAAGCTCTACTCGTTCCTGGACGCGGCGACCAAGTCGCTGACCACCGACCCCGAGCTCGCCAGCCTCAAGGAGCTGTCCAGCCTCGCCCGGCAGGTGAAGGGCATCGGCCTGGAGAACATCAAGTTCCTCACCGTCCCGTTCGAGAGCTACGAGCCCGACCCGAACCG
>DATFGA010000401.1:0-2369 GCA_035249775.1 Nocardioidaceae bacterium
GGCAACACGGTGGTGCTCAAGCCCGCCCCCGAGGCCACCGCGTGTGCGCTGCGGCTGGCCGAGCTGGTCGGTCCGTTCCTGCCCGAGGGCGCCCTGTCCGTCGTACCCGGCGACGCCGAGACCGGCCAGGCCGTCGTCGACAACGCCGACGTGGTCTCCTTCACCGGCTCCACCGCCGCCGGCCGGGCGGTGGCCCGCGCCGCCACCGAGCGCGGCGTACCGGTGCAGGCCGAGATGGGCGGCCAGAACCCGGCCGTCGTCCTGCCCGACGCCGACCTGGAGTCCGCCGCCGCCCAGATCGCGAGTGCCGCGATGGGCTTCGCCGGCCAGAAGTGCACCGCCACCAAGCGGGTGATCGTGGTCGGTGACCCGGCTCCGTTCCGCGAGGCACTGGTTGCCGCGGTCGAGGCGATGAAGTGCGGGGACCCCGCCGACGCGCACACCACCGTCGGGCCGGTGATCTCCGAGGAGGCCCGCGACCGGGTCACCTCCGTGGCGAAGGACGCGGTGGCCGCTGGTGGCCGCGTGCTCACCGGCGGCGCGGACACCGAGCGCGACGGCTGGTTCGTCGGGCCCACCGTGGTCGAGGGTGTCCCGGACCGGCACACCCTGGCCTGCGACGAGGTGTTCGGGCCGATCTGCCTGCTGCAGACCGCCGCCGACCTCGACGAGGCGGTCACCCTCGCCAACGCGGTGCCGCACGGGCTGGCCGCTGCGCTCTACACCAGCGACCTCGCCAGCTCCCTGGAGGCCGCGGCACGGCTCGAGGCCGGCCTGGTCAAGGTGAACGCCCCGACCAGCGGCGTCGACTTCTACCTGCCCTTCGGCGGAGAGAAGGCGTCCAGCCTGGGCGCACGGGAGCAGGGCAAGGCCGCGCAGGAGTTCTACACCTCGACACACACCATCACCATCGCTCCCTGACATGGCGACGACGCAGTCGCTGCTCGCGCTGACCGCCGAGGAGCAGTCGATGCTCGACGGCGACCGGGGCCCCGCGGTGGCGATGGCGATGCGGCTGGTCACCGGGGTGGCCCGGGCGAACCGGGCGGAGCGGTTGCTGGCGGTCGAGTCCGTGCACGTGGACGGCTGCCTCTACCACGGCCGGGCCGGCCTCGACTTCGCCGAGCGGCTGGTCGAGCTCGGCGGCCGGGTCGCCGTGCGCACCACGCTGAACGTCGGCTCCCTGGACCTGCTGCACCCGGGCCTGGTCCGCGCCGGCGACGGGCTCGCCTCGGCCGGCCGTCGGCTGATGGACGCCTACGTGGCCCTGGGTTGCGAGCCGACCTGGTCGTGTGCGCCGTACCAGCTCAGCCACCGCCCGGCGACCGGCACCCATGTCGCGTGGGCGGAGTCCAACGCGATCGCGTTCGTCAACTCGGTCCTCGGCGCCCGCACCGACCGGTACGGCGACTTCCTCGACATCGCCGCCGCGCTGACCGGTCGGGTGCCGGATGCGGGTCTGCACCGGGACCACGCCCGACGCGCAGAACTGGTCCTGGACTGCTCCGAGCTGCCCCGCCGGCTGCTTGCCGAGGACACCGCGTGGGCGGCGCTCGGCGCGCTGCTCGGTGAGGTGGCCGGCACCCGGGTCGCCGCCCTGATGGGCCTGCCCGGTGACCTCGACGACGACGGCACCACCGAGGACCGGCTCAAGGCCCTCGGCGCGACCGCCGCGTCGGCCGGCGGCGTCGCGCTGTTCCACGTCGTCGGAGTCACCCCCGAGGCACCGGACCTGCAGTCCGTCGCCGACCCCGGCTGCCCGGTCCGCACCATCAGCACCGCCGACCTGCGCCTCGCGCGAGACCGGCTCAGCACCGCCACCGGCGACACCCTCGACGCGGTCAGCCTCGGCACCCCGCACTTCTCGGTCACCGAGTTCGCCGAGCTCGCCCGTGTGATCGGTGCGGGCCCCGCCTTCTCCGACGAGGTCGACGTCTACGTCTCCACCAGCCGGGCGGTGCTCGCCGAGGCCACCCGGCTCGGGCACCTGGCGCCGGTCGAGGCCGCGGGTGCCCGGATCATCACCGACACCTGCACCTACGTGACCCCGGTGCTGTCCCCCGGCACGAAGACCGTGATGACCAACTCCGGGAAGTGGGCGTGGTACGCGCCGGCCAACCTGGGCGTGGACACGGTCCTGGGCAGTCTCACCGAGTGCGTCGCGTCCGCCCGCGCTGGGAAGGTGGTCCGCGGTGACCGGCTCTGGAGCTGACCTGACCGCGCGGACCCTCGCGCCCGGCGACGCCACCGGCGACGTGCTCCGCCTCGACACCCCGGTCTCGTTCTGGGGCGGTGTCGATGAGACCGGCACGATCGTGGACGTGCACCATCCGCAGTGCGGGAAGCGACTCACCGGCAAGGTGGTGGTG
>DATFGA010000402.1:0-2721 GCA_035249775.1 Nocardioidaceae bacterium
CTCGACGCCTTCGACAACGCCGATCCCGCCGACGATCGAGCCGCCCGGCGTGTAGTCGGTGCCCCATCCGGCGAGCGGGCACAGTTCGAGGAACGGGGTGTCCTCGTCGACGAGCAGCTCGATCCGCTCGCGCGGCAACAGCTTTCCACGACGGTGGTGCCGGTCGACGTACTTCTCGCCCCCGCCGTCGACCGCCTTCTGGTGCTCGGCGTCGAGGTCTGCCAGCTTCGCCAGCATCGCGGCCCTGCGAGTCTCTCGTTGATCGGGCGTGTCGAGATCCGGCATGTGTTCGGTGCTCACATCCGCCCCTCGATCTCCCGCCGAGTGGAGGCTCATGCGGTGTACCCCAGCAGCCGGGCGGTCAGGTCGTTGAGCACCTCGGTGGCGCCTCCTCCGATTCCGAGGATGCGGGCGTCGCGGTAGTGCCGCTCCACCTCGATCCCGTGCATGTAGCCGGCGCCGCCGTGCAGCTGTACGGCCTGGTCGACCACGAACGAGCAGGCCTCGACCGCGGTGGCCTTCGCCATCAGGGCCTCGGCCAACGGGTTCTCGCCCGCCACGAAGCGGCGGGCCACCTCGTGGGTGTAGGTCCGGGCGACGTCGACGCGGCGATGCATCTCGACGAGCTTGTGCTGGACGACCTGACGCGACGCCAGCGGCCGACCGAACGTGGCTCTGCTCTTCGCGTGGTCGACGGTCAGCGCCAGCGCGCGGGTGGCGATGCCGTAGCCATGCGCCGCCAGGGCGAGCCGTTCGGAGACGAACTGCCGCGCGATCATCGCGAAGCCGCCGTTCTCGTCGCCGACCAGGTTCGCCGCCGGCACCCGACAGTCCATGAACGCCAGCTCGGCGGTGTCCGAGCAGTGCCAGCCCATCTTCGCCAGGGACCGGGTCACCTCGAAGCCGGGCGTGCCCTTCTCGATGACGAGCAGGCTGATCCCGCCGTACCCGCTTCCGCCGGTGCGCACCGCCGTGGTGACGAAGTCCGCCCTGACGCCCGAGGTGATGAAGGTCTTGGCGCCGTTGACGAGGTAGTGGTCGCCGTCACGTACGGCGGACGTGGTCAGCCCGGCTACGTCGGAACCGCCACCCGGTTCGGTCACGGCCAGCGACCCGATCAGCTCTCCGGCCAGGGTCGGCCGGACGAACCGGTCGACCAGATGAGGGTCGCCGGAGGAGATGATGTGCGGCAGCGCGATGCCGGAGGTGAACAGTGCGGCCAGCAGCCCCGACGACGCACCGGCCTCGGCCATCGACTCGGTGACCAGCAGCGCGTCGAGGAAGTCGCCACAGCTCCCACCGAGCTGCACCGGGACCCCGACTCCGAGGAAGCCCTGCTTGGCCGCGGCCAGGTGCAGGGACCGCGGCACCTCGCCGGCGTCCTCCCACTCCTGCAGGTGCGGGGCCACCTCTCGTTCCACGAAGGCCCGGGCACTCTCGCGGAGGGCGACGCGCTCCTCGGTCCAGATGCTCACAGCAGGTCCTCCGTGATGCTCACGTGGCGTGAACGCAACCACTCGCCGAGCGCCTTGGCCTGCGGGTCAAACCTGCTCGAGGCCGCGACGCCCTCGCCGAGCAGCCCTCGGATGAGCACGTTGACCGCACCCAGGTTCGGGAGCGGATACACCTCGACCTCGAGGTCTGCGGCCTCCGGGACCAGCTCCTTGATCCGCTCGGGAGTGATCAGTTTCGTCAACCAGGCAACGCGTTCCGCGGCGTGCTTGCCGCGGTCGACCCAGAGCCCGATGTTCGCGTCGCCGCCCTTGTCGCCGCTCCGTGCGTGGACGAACGTTCCCAACGGGAGGCGCCGGGTGACGCGGTCCTGCGGAGCGCCGGCGGCGACGTCGGCGGTGGTGCGTTCGGTCGACGATGGCGGCGACGACTCCGGGCTGACCGGCACCGGCTCCCCGGCCTGGTCGCGGGTCATCCGTGGCGGCGCCGGGATCAGCTCCGCCGTGCCGTCGTGGTGGACGACCTGCTCGGCGACGGCTGCGCGGTCGACGTAGGCGGGACGGTAGACGCCGTAGGGGGCCGCCGGTGCGGGCGGTCCGCTGAGCGTGAACCCGGGGTAGGAAGCCAGCCCGAGCTCGACCGCCGCCGCGGTGAACGCCCTGCCGACGACGTTGGGGTCCTGGTCCTTCACGGTCACCCGGAGCCGGGAGCTGGCTGCCTCCTCGGTGTCGGCGTCCTCCCGGTCGGTGCGCGCCAGCTCCCACTCGATCGAGGCCGGCGGCGTCCTGGCCAGGCCGGCCACGAGCTGCGCCCGCACCCACTCGGCCTTCGCGTCGATCTCCAACCCGGTCAGGAGAAACTCGATCGTGTTGCGGAAGCCGCCGAGCTCGTTGACGCAGACCTTCAGCTGCTCGGGAGGCGCCTGCCCGGTCACACCGGAGATGCGGACCCGGTCGGCGCCGTCCTCGGTGAGATCGATCGAGTCGAGGTGCACCGACACGTCCGGGCCGAGGTAGAGCTGCGACTGCACCTCGTAGACCAGCTGGGCGGTGACCGTGTCGAGGGTGACGGCGCCACCCGTTCCCGGGTGCTTGGTGATCACCGAGCTCCCGTCCGCCGAGATCTCGGCGACCGGGAACCCGATCGGGGTGGCGTCGAGCCGCAACGCCCGGAAGCCGGAGAAGTTGCCGCCGCAGGCCTGCGCCCCGCACTCGATGACGTGTCCCGCGACCACGGCACCGGCCAGCGCGTCGTACTCGGTGGCCTCCC
>DATFGA010000403.1:0-8089 GCA_035249775.1 Nocardioidaceae bacterium
CTCGCTCTACGTCAACGACCACAACACGCCGGCCCGCCGGGCCTACGAGGCCGTCGGCTTCGAGCAGACCGGCGTTTTCGCGACCATCATGTTCTGATCGTCCAGGGGGCGAGAGGGGGGTCCTGGCTCAGGGCGTGGGCCTCCAGGTAGTTCGTGACAAGAAGCAGGTTTTACCGCCCCAGAACATGCGTCTTGTCACGTCGTACCCGACCTGGCGCCTGCTGACCGGGCAGCGCGACTCGAACCGCTCAGCGCCGGTGTCTCAGGGTCAACCACCAACCGGGCCGGCCCTGAAGGTCGCGGTCGCCCGGAGGCTGCACCGAAAAGGTCCGCGGCAGCCCTACCGCGAGATACCAGGCGATTCGTGACGGAACGCATGCTCGGGTTTCGCTGGTCCAGGTCGTGTGCACTCAAGTACTTCGTGACGAGAAGCAGGTTTTGCCGGCCCGAAACATGCGTCTTGTCACGTCGTACCCGACCCGGCGGCTGGTGACGGCGAGGCACCACGGCACCACCACCCGGGCCACGGACCAACCAGCCCCCGCCTCGAACCACCCTGCGGCGGCCGACTCGGGACCAACCAAACCGACTGAGTCAGTCGCAACGGCATCAGACCTCGCCCGGAACGATGCGTCTGCGACTTACTCGCGAGGATGCCCGGCCCGCGCCTGCCCCCACGCTCGCCCACTAGGGTCGATGGGTGAACTCACCACTGCACCGCGACATCACGGCGCTCGCCGGGATCCTGGCGACCTCCGGAGTGGTCCACCTGGCTCGGCCGGAGGTCTACGAGCCGATCATGCCGAAGGTGGTGCCCGCGCACCGCGAGGTCATCTATGCCTCCGGAGTGATCGAGCTGGCGTGCGCGGTCGGCCTGCTGGTGCCGCGCAGCCGCAGCGTCGCAGGGTGGGCGAGCCTGGGCCTGCTGCTCGCGGTCTACCCGGCGAACCTGAAGATGGCGGTCGACTCGACCCGGACCGACAACGCGCCCTTCAAGGCCGTCGCCTTCGCAAGGCTCCCGATGCAGCTGCCGATGCTGTGGAGCGCCTACCGGGCGGCGCGCGGCAGCTAGCTCACCGGTTCGAGCGGAGCCAGTCGTCGTAGCTGACCGGCTCCTCGCCACGTTCGACCTGCCCGAACACGGACTCGGTCATCCACGCCCGCAGCGAGCGCAGGTCCTCGGAGGAGGCGAGCGTGAGCAGCCGGCGCTCCTCGCACAGGGCGTCCGCGGCCGCTACCGCCTGCTGCAGCTTCAGCACGTCCTGACTGAACTCGCGCGGCATCGCCATCTCGACGTCGATGTGGGTCTTGCCCGCCGCGGCGGCGTCCTGAGACAGTCGCCGCCCCATGTGCCGCGCGTGTGCGGGACCGCTCAACAGCCCCTGCAGCTCCGCGGCGAGCTGCTGCGAGGCGAGGTCGTGCTCGTCGGCGCTGATCAGCTGGAGCTCGCGGATCAGCTCGTCGAGATGCTGGTCCTGGCGCAGTCCCAGCTCGACGGGACAGCCGGGGAGCCGGACGACCGTCCATCCCTCGGGCAGTGCCGCGGCCGGGTCCGCCGCCGGCATCTCGGACCCGTTCTCGGTAGAGGTGCGGGGTGGGCGTACGCCGTGCTCGCCGGCCGCCTCGGTCAGCTCCGCCCAGATCCGTTTGCCGTGCTCGAGCTTCTCCACGCCCCAGTCGCTGGCCAGGATGGACACGATCGCCAGGCCCCGGCCGGTGGTCGGTTCGTCGTCGAGGTCGAGGTCGTCGGCGCAGTCGGCCGCCGGGAAGTCCGGCCTCGGGACCACGGCCTCGGCCGGGGTGACGCCGTCGTCCTCGACGCTGATCCGCACGGCATCGTCGAGCGCGAGCAGGGCGATCTCCATGTAGGTGCTCGCGCTGTGCAGGGCCGCGTTGGCGGCGAGCTCGCTGACACACAGCGTCGCGTCGTCGAGCAGGGTGGTGCGCCCCCAGGAGGTCAGGCCGTCCGCGACGAACCGCCGCGCGCCGGGCACGCTGGCCGGATCGGCCGCGAACCGGACTCGCAGCGCTGAAAGACTCGCCGAGGGCGACTTGTCGAGCACCTCATGATGATGCCCGATCGGTTTGCCCGGGATAGGTGAATTAGCCGAGACGACTAGACCGGGAAACTGGTGTGCGGCACAGGAGACCCGGTAGGTAGCCTTGCCGAATGATCATGCGGATGTCGTCCCTGTTCCTGCGCACCCTGCGAGAGGACCCCGTCGACGCGGAGGTGCCGAGCCACCGGCTGCTGGTGCGGGGCGGTTACATCCGGCGTGCGGCCCCCGGCATCTACTCCTGGCTGCCGCTCGGCTACCGGGTGTTCCGCAACGTCGAGCGCATCATCCGCGAGGAGATGGAGGCGATGGGCGGCCAGGAGGTGCACTTCCCGGCGCTGCTGCCCCGGGAGCCCTACGAGGCCAGCGGCCGTTGGACGGAGTACGGCGACGGGGTGTTCCGTCTCCAGGACCGCAAGGGCGCGGACTACCTCCTCGGGCCAACCCACGAGGAGATGTTCACGCTCCTCGTGAAGGACCTGTACTCGTCGTACAAGGACCTGCCGCTGTGGCTCTACCAGATCCAGAACAAGTACCGCGACGAGGCGCGTCCGCGCGCGGGCCTGCTCCGCGGCCGCGAGTTCGTGATGAAGGACTCCTACTCCTTCGACTACACCGACGAGGGCCTGGACCGCTCCTACGCCGCACACCGCGCGGCCTACATCAAGACCTTCGACCGGCTCGGCTTCGACTACGTGATCGTCAAGGCCACCGCCGGCGCGATGGGCGGCTCGAAGTCCGAGGAGTTCCTGGCCACCGCGGAGAACGGCGAGGACACCTACGTCCGCTGCACCGGCTGCGACTACGCCGCCAACGTGGAGGCCGTGCAGGTTCGCGCCCCGGAGCCCCGGTCGTACGACGGGGTGCCCGACGCGCACGCCGAGCAGACGCCGGACACACCGACCATCGAGACCCTCGTCGACCACCTGAACGAGAAGTTCCCCCGCGACGACCGGCCCTGGAACGCCGGGGACACGTTGAAGAACGTGCTGGTCGTGCTCAAGCACCCGGACGGCACCCGGGAGCCGGTCGCGATCGGCCTGCCCGGTGACCGTGAGGTCGACGCGAAGCGGCTCGAGGGCCAGCTCGAGCCGACCGAGGTCGAGCCGTTCGACGCCGCCGAGTTCGCCAAGCACCCGACGCTGGTCAAGGGCTACATCGGTCCCGGCGTGCTCGGTGAGAAGAACGAGTCCGGGATCAGGTTCCTGGTCGACCCGCGGGTGGTCGAGGGGACCCGCTGGGTCACCGGAGCGGACGTCGAGGGCAGCCACGTGATCGACCTCGTGGCCGGCCGTGACTTCACCCCCGACGGGACCATCGAGGCCGCCGAGGTGCGCGACGGCGACCCCTGTCCGAGCTGCGACGGGACGCTGGAGTCCGCCCGCGGTATCGAGATGGGCCACATCTTCCAGCTGGGGCGCAAGTACGCCGACGCCCTCGACCTGAAGGTGCTCGACGAGAACGGCAAGCTGGTCACCGTCACGATGGGCTCCTACGGCATCGGCGTGTCCCGCGCGGTGGCGGCGATCGCCGAGTACGCCCACGACGAGCTCGGCCTGTGCTGGCCGCGCGAGGTGGCGCCGGCCGACGTACACCTGCTCGCCACCGGCAAGGACGAGGCGGTCTTCGAGGCCGCCGCGAAGCTGGCCGCGGACCTGGAGGCGCAGGGGCTGACGGTCCTCTACGACGACCGGCCCAAGGTGTCTCCGGGCGTGAAGTTCAAGGACGCCGAGCTGCTCGGGATGCCCACGATCGTCGTGGTCGGCAAGGGGCTCGCCGACGGCGTGATCGAGGTGAAGGACCGGGCCTCGGGGACTCGTGACGACGTGCCTGTCGGAGGTATCGTCGACCACGTGGTGGGTGTTGTCCGTGGGTAGCGCGATCGAGGCCGTGATCTTCGACTGGGGCGGCACGCTGACGCCCTGGCGGAGCATCGACCCCGCCGAGGAGTGGGCGTCGCTGGCGCGGGTCGCCGCACCGGACCGGGTGGACGAGGCGACGACGTCACTGCTGGACGCGGCGAGCATGGTCTGGAAGCGCTCACGCGACGAGCACCGCTCGGCGACGATGACCGAGATCTGCGAGCTGGCCGGCGTGCCGTTCGACGACGCGCACCTGAGTGCCTACCGCGAGTTCTGGGAGCACGCCACGTTCACCGACGACGATGTGCTGCCGTTGTTCAGCCGGCTCAAGGTCGACGGGATCAAGGTCGGCGTGCTGTCGAACACCGTGTGGCCGCGGCAGTGGCACGAGGAGTACTTCGACCGCGACGGCATCCTCGGCATGCTCGACGGCGCGGTCTACACCAGCGACATCCCGTGGACCAAGCCGTCACCGGAGGCGTTCCGGGCGGCGATGGAGGCCGTCGGTGCGGACGACCCGTCCCGGTGCGTCTTCGTCGGGGACCGGCTGTTCGACGACATCTGGGGCGCCTCGAACGCCGGGATGCGCACGATCCTGGTCCCGAACAGCGACATCCCGGTGGACCAGCTCGGGCACACGGCCGGGGAGCCGGACGCGATCGCGCACCGGCTGAGCGAGGTCTACGACATCGTGTCGGCCTGGCGCTGAATCCCGCCGGGGCCTCACAGCTCGCTGATGCCGGGGAACACCTCGGGCTCGCCGCCGAACCCGAGCTGTCGCACCGCGGCGTCGTCGAGGGCGTCGATCGCCCACTGCCGGTTGGCGCCTGAGGTGCTGCCCACCATGTCGGCGTAGACCGCGCTGCACCGCTGCTCGATCTCCAGCGCCGCGTCACTGAGCTGGTCCAGGGTGACCGCCGGGTTGGGCAGCTCGTAGCTGACCTCCGCGGTGACCGGTTCGGCGTCGGACGCGCGGACCATCGCCACCAGCTGGTCGCGGCGGCCCCGGTGCGTGGTGTACGCCGTCCGCACGGCGCTCCACAGGTCCGGCTGGGACGACAACGAGACCCGCCCACCGATCACGCCGTACACGTAGACCGCCGCGTGCTCGCCGGCGAGCGCGGCCTGGATCGCCTCGATCGGCTTCATCCGGTCGCCGCCGTGGTGGTGTCGGCCTCGAGCGTGGCGGCGTGCTGGGAGGCCGAGGCCGCCATGCTGGCCAGCAGCCGCGCGAAGGAGCCGCTCTGCGCGGTGAACGCGTGCCGCTTGTCCGCGACGCTCAGCTCCTGTTCGAGCACGGCCAACCGGGTCAGCGCCGCGCGTGGCTTCGCCGGGACCCGGAACGGCTCGTCGGCGGGCTCGGGCGACGACAGGGCGCCGGGCTCGGGAGGCGTCTTGCCGTCGGGAACGGCGTCGGCCAGCAGGGCGATGTGGGCACGGTGCGCCACGATCGCGGCGGCGAGGCGGCCGGCCAGCCGTGGATGCCGCGAGTCGGTGGCGACCAGCGCGTCGAGCACGGCCTGCTCGTGGGCGAGCGCGAGCGCCGCGACGGCGATGTCGGGGTCCTCGTCGACCTCCTGGGCGGCCCGCCGGCGACCCCTCCTGCCACGCCTCGGCCGGTCGTCGCCGAAGGTGCAGCCCGCGACCAGCGAGGTACTACCGGCCGCCAACGCCGCCAGCGCCGCGCGACGGGTCAGCGCGGCCGGAGACGAGGGGGAAGGGGGGCTCGGCACGGCGCCGACTCTAGCGCGCGAGGAGGCCCCGGAGCGGGGACGGGACGGCCTCCGATGTCGGCTATGGTGTCCCCACTGACAACAGCACAGCAGGAAGGAAGCCCGTGAGCACGGAACAGACCCGGGACCGACTTGCAGGGGTGTTGACCGACCCCCTCGCTGCTGTGGGCCTTGACGTCGAGGCGGTCGAGCTCACCCCCGCCGGAAAGCGACGGCTGCTGCGGGTCGCGGTGGACAAGGACGGCGGGGTGACCATGGACGACATCGCCGACGCCACCAAGGAGGTGTCCCGCGTGCTCGACGAGTCCGACGTGATGGGGGAGCACCCGTACACGCTGGAGGTGACCTCCCCGGGCACCGACCGGCCGTTGACCCTGCCCCGGCACTGGCGTCGCAACGAGGGCCGCCTGGTCAAGGTGGCCTGCACCGGCGGGGACAGCTTCACCGGCCGGATCCTCGCCGGCGACGAGCACGCGGCCACCGTCGATGTCGACGGCACCCGGCGCGAGGTTGCGTACGCCGACGTCGCCAAGGCTCGCATCCAGATCGAGTTCAACCGGAAGGAGAGCTGAGTCGCAATGGACATCGACATGACGATCTTGCGCTCGCTCGAGCGTGAGAAGGAGATCTCCTTCGACATCCTCGTGGAGGCCATCGAGCAGGCGCTGCTCACCGCCTACCACAAGTCGCCGGGCGCCCAGCCGAAGGCACGCGTCGAGCTGGACCGCAAGAGCGGCCACGTCACCGTGTTCGCCGCCGAGACCGACGAGGAGGGCAACACCCTCACCGAGTACGACGACACACCGGCCGGCTTCGGGCGGATCGCCGCGACCACGGCCAAGCAGATCATCCTGCAGCGGCTGCGCGACGCCGAGGACGAGATGCGGTTCGGGGAGTTCTCCGGCAAGGAGGGTGACATCATCTCCGGCGTCATCCAGCAGGGCCGTGACCCGCAGGACGTGATGGTCGACCTCGGCAAGCTCGAGGCGCTGCTGCCCACCGCCGAGCGCGTGCCCGGCGAGAAGTACCAGCACGGAGACCGGATCAAGTGCATCGTGGTGAGCGTCCGCAAGGGGATGCGCGGGCCGCAGGTGATGCTGTCCCGGTCGCACCCGAACCTGGTCAAGAAGCTGTTTGCCCTCGAGGTGCCCGAGATCGCCGACGGCACCGTGGAGATCTGCGGGATCGCACGTGAGGCCGGTCACCGCACCAAGATCGCGGTCAGGTCGACGGTCCCCGGCGTGAACGCCAAGGGCTCCTGCATCGGCCCGATGGGGCAGCGGGTGCGCAACATCATGCACGAGCTGCACGGGGAGAAGATCGACATCGTCGACTGGTCCGACGACCCGGCCCAGCTCGTGGCCCATGCCCTGTCCCCGGCCCGGGTGTCCAGCGTGGAGGTGGTGGACCTCGCGGCCAGGTCCGCCCGCGTCGTCGTACCCGACTTCCAGCTGTCGCTCGCGATCGGCAAGGAAGGGCAGAACGCGCGCCTCGCCGCACGCCTGACCGGGTGGCGGATCGACATCCGTTCCGACGAGGCCCCGGCCGCCGCGGAGGCCGCGACTGTGGCCGACGGCACCTCCGACGCGACCGCCGACGCGTGATCCGGTTCGGCACTGCGCGCCGCAACCGGTAGACTGACCGACGGTGGTTCGCAAACACTCCCGTCATGCATGCGCTGATTCACCGGTGCGCACGTGTGTCGGTTGTCGCCAGCGGGCCGCCGTGCAAGATCTGCTGCGAGTCGTCGTCGCTGATCAGGGGTCCGGCCCGGCCGTGATCCCCGATCCTGCGAGGCGGGCACCGGGCAGGGGCGCGCACCTGCACCCCACGTCCGACTGTCTCGAGCTGGCGCTTCGGCGCCGAGCCTTTCCGCGGGCCCTCCGGGTCCCGGCCGGGCTGGCCACCGAGGCCGTGCGGGACTACGTGCAACAGATCGCGCAGCAACGTAACCGACCGTGACTCCCCGCCGGGGGGTCCACGGGGCTCGCCCCCGTGTGTACCGACAGAAAATGGAGCAGCAGCTCATGAGCACTCGATGAGTACTTTGCGATGAGCATGCACACCAGCTAACGGTCCGGCCATACCCACCAGGGGGCTCGGACCAGAAGGAGAAGCGTGGCTAAGGTCCGAGTCCACGAACTCGCCAAAGAGTTCGGAGTGGAGAGCAAGGTCGTCCTGACCAAGCTCGGAGAAATGGGAGAGTTCGTGAAGTCGGCGTCGTCGACGGTCGAGCCCCCCGTGGTGAAGCGATTCACCGACAAGTTCGGCGACGAGCTGAAGGCAGCCGCAGAGAAGAAGGCTGCCAAGAAGGCCACCGCCAAGAAGACCGCGAAGAAGGCCGCTGAGCGGGCCGACGCGGCCCCCCAGACCCCCGCCGAGGCACCCGCCGGCATCACCGAGGCCCCCGCGGCCCCGGCTGCTGAGGCGCCGGCTG
>DATFGA010000404.1:0-5883 GCA_035249775.1 Nocardioidaceae bacterium
GTGGGCGCGACGACGCTTCTACCCGGCCACGGAGGTCACTCATGCCTGACGTCCCCGAGGTTCTCTTCGTCTGCGTCCACAACGCCGGTCGCTCCCAGATGGCCGCCGCCCTGCTCGACCATCACGCACGAGGCCGGGTGCAGGTCCGCTCGGCCGGCTCCGAGCCCGCCGACCGGGTGAACCCCGCGGTCGTCGAGGTGATGGCCGAGCTCGGCCTCGACGTCTCCCGGGAGCTCCCCAAGAAGCTCGCCACCGAGGACGTCGCGGCCTCGGACGTGGTGGTCACCATGGGCTGCGGGGACGCCTGTCCCATCTTCCCGGGGAAGCGCTACGAGGACTGGCTGCTGACCGACCCGGCCGGCAAGGGCCCGGACGAGGTGCGCAGGATCCGCGACGAGATCGACCGGCGCGTGCAGACGCTCCTGGCCGACCTCGTGGCACGAGACTGACCGACCTCGGCCCGTCATTCCTGTCTGCAGTGCAGGGCATCGAGCTTGCCCTGCAGAAGATCCCGCTCGCGTTCGTTCCCGGCGAGCCGCACCGCAGCCTCGAGCTCGTCCCGTGCCTCCTCGGTGCGGCCCAGCCGCCTGAGCAGCTCGCCCCGGACACTCGGCAGCAGGTGGGAGCCGGCAAGGCTCCCGGCGGCGACCAGACCGTCGACCACGGCGAGCGCCGCAGCCGGACCCTGGGCCATGGAGATCGCGACCGCCCGGTTGAGCTCGACGACCGGTGAGGGCGCCAGCCGGCAGAGCGCCTCGTAGAGCAGCACGATCCGGTCCCAGTCCGTCTCGTCGACGGAGGCTGCGACCGCATGGCACTCGGCGATCGCGGCCTGAAGGCCGTACGCACCGAGGCCGCGTCCGACCCGTCCGGCCTGGGCCAGGGCGGCACGCCCGCGGCGGATCGCCGCCCGGTCCCACCGTCGCCGGTCCTGCTGCTCCAGCAGAACGGGTTCTCCGTCGTCGCTGATCCGCGCCGGGAACCGGGCGATGGTGAGCTCGAGAAGCGCCAGCAGGCCGTGTGCCTCCGGCTCGTCGGGGACCAACCGAACCAGCACCCGGGTCAGGCGGACCGCTTCACGGGCCAGGTCCGGCCGGATCCAGTCGGTTCCCGAGGTGGCGGTCGAGCCCTCGGTGAAGATCAGGTAGAGCACGCTCAGCACCGACCCGAGCCGCGCCCTGTACTCCTCGGCCGGCGGCACCGTGAACGGAACCTGTGCGGCCGCCAGCGTTTTCTTGGCCCGGGTGATCCGGGCCTGCACGGTGGCGGTCGGCACCAGGAATGCGCGGGCGATCTCGTCACTGGTCAGACCGCCGACGACGCGGAGGGTGAGCGCGACCTGCGCCTCCCGCGGCAGGACCGGGTGGCAGGCCACGAAGATCAGCGCCAGCACGTCGTCGTCGATGTGGTCGGGGTCCCAGGGCAGGGCGTTGTCCGGTGCGGCGATGACCGGCGTTCCGGCGAGACCGGAGGTGGCCCCGTCCTGCTCCAGGTCATGGGCGAGGGCGGCGTACCTCTCGTCGAGCGCGGAGCGGCGACGGAAGGAGTCGATGGCGCGGCGCCGGCCCACCGTGAGCAACCACCCGGCTGGATTGCGCGGAACGCCGTTGCGAGACCACGCGACGAGCGCCTCGGCCAAGGCCTCCTGGGCGAGGTCCTCGGCCAGCGCGAAGTCCCCGGTGAACCGGGCCAACGTGCTGACGATCCGCGCCGACTCCATCCGCCACACCGCCTCCACGGCCTGCCGCCCGGTGTGCGGACCGCTCACAGCTGGCCGGTCGCCTCGCGCCATGCTCGTTCCTTCTTGACCCACACGTTGTCCTGAGGGAACTCGTCGATGCTGGCGACCCGACGGATCTCTGCCTTCATGCCCGGCCCGCTCATCGGCGCTCGCTTGGCCCACTCAACCGCCTCTTCCTTGGAGGCGACGTCGAGGATCCAGAAGCCGCCGAACAGCTCCTTCGTCTCGCCGTACGGGCCGTCTGTGACCACGGGCGGTTCGGAGGAGTAGTCGACGACAACGCCCTGCGACGCGTCATCGAGACCCTCTGCCGCGACCAGGACCCCGGCCGAGATCATCTCGTCGTTGAACCGGCCCATGGAGTCGAGGACCTCGTCGAAGTCGACGTCCTGGAAAGCCGCGTAGGCCTCGTCGGTCGCGCGCATGATCAGCATGTACTTCATGGTGTGCTCCTACTGTGTGTTCCGGGTCCCTCTCGGACCCTCTCACCCCTAGGTCGAACAGCGGAACCGCGGAATCGACATCGCGCACGAACAAATTCGGGATCGGGGTCGAGCGACGGCGCTATGGTCGGCCGATGGTTTCCCACCGCCTGACGAAGGACGAAGCGCGCAGGATCGCGATCCACGCGCAGCTGCTCGACGTACCGCGTCCCAGCGACCTCGTCGAAGTCGTCGACCGGCTGACCCTCCTGCAGATCGACCCCACCGCAGCGATCGCGCCGAGCGCCGACCTCGTCCTGTGGAGCCGGCTGGGCTCGACCTACGATCCCGCCGGGCTGACCAGAGCCATCGAGCACGACCGCACCCTCGTGGAGACCGTCGCCTTCATCCGGTCGACCCGCGACGTGCCGGCCGTGATTGCCGAAGCACGTGATGCCGAGACCCATCCCTCGATCGCCACGTGGCTCGAGACCAACGAGTCCTTTCGTCGCGACATCCTTGCGCTGCTGGAGAAGAAGGGCCCGCTGCTCTCGCGCGACATCCCGGACACGAGCGTCGAGCCGTGGCCGTCGTCCGGCTGGACCAACAACCGCAACATCACCAAGATGCTCGAGCTCCTCGCCCTGCGCGGAGTGGTCGCGATCTCGGGCCGCAAGGGGCGGCAGCGTTACTGGGACCTCCCCGAACGCGTCTACCCCGCCGACCTGCCCACTCTCGACCTCGACACCGCGGTCCGGCAGCGCAACGAGCGGCGCCTGGAGGCACTCGGCATCGCCCGCTCGGGTGGCATGCAGTACCCGGGTGAGTC
The DNA here is from genome assembly GCA_035249775.1 of Nocardioidaceae bacterium. Classification (GTDB taxonomy): domain Bacteria; phylum Actinomycetota; class Actinomycetes; order Propionibacteriales; family Nocardioidaceae; genus Nocardioides_C. Next base: position 2,993 of record DATFGA010000404.1, read on the forward strand.
TCCCTACGTCGGAGACGCCGGTGAAGAGGCGGTCGTCGAAGGCACACCGGGCACCTGGCGGGTCCATCCCGGATACGTCGGCCTGCCGTTCCAGGGACGCACGGCCCTGCTCTCGCCGTTCGACCGGCTCATCCACGACCGCGTCCGCGCCGAACAGCTCTTCGGCTTCGAGTACATCCTCGAGATGTACAAGCCCAAGGAGAAGCGTCGCTGGGGCTACTTCGCACTCCCCGTCCTCCACGGCGACCGCCTCGTCGGCAAGCTCGACGCGACCGCGGACCGCAAGGCCGGCACGCTCGTCGTCAACGCCATCCACGAGGACGTTCGCTTCACGAAGGCCATGGCCGTCGCGGTTCGCGCCGAGGTCGCGGACCTCGCCGCGTGGCTCGGCCTCGAGGTCACCGGCGCCTGAGGGCTGGCGGACAGGCCACGACAGGCCACCGCGACCAGCCGGTTAGTTGTCGTGCCAGGGACGGTCTGTACTGCCATGGACGTACTGGTGGACGGAATCGTGTTCGGCGAGTCGCCGCGTTGGCGGGACGGGCGGCTGTGGTTCTCCGACTGGGGCGCGGGCCGCGTGTTCTCGGTCGAGGCCGAGGGCAGCCTGGTTATCGAGGCCGAGGTCGACTCGTTCCCGATGTGCATCGACTTCCTGCCCGACGGGACGCTGCTTGTCGTCTCGTCGTCCACCCGGCAGGTGCTCCGACGCAAACCCGACGGATCCCTGGAGCAGTACGCCGACCTGGCGCCGCTCTCCACGAAGCCCTGGAACGACATCGTGGTCGATGGACGCGGCAACGCCTACGTCAACAACATCGGCTTCGACTTCCCCGAAGAGCAGTTCGCGCCGGGGATCGTCGTACTCGTCACCCCTGACGGCACGGTCACCCCGGTCGCCGACACTCTCGCCTTCCCGAACGGGATGGCGGTCACAGCGGACGGCTCCACGCTGATCGTCGCCGAGTCGTACGCCGAGCAGCTGTCCGCGTTCCACATCCGCGCCGATGGCACCCTCGGCGGCCGGCGGGTGTGGGCCGCGACTCCCGGCGATCATCCGGACGGCATCTGCCTCGACGCCACCGGGGCCGTCTGGTACGCCGACGTCGGGAACCAGCACTGCGTCCGGGTCCGCGAGGGTGGGGACGTGCTCGCGACGGTCGACCTCGACCGGGGTGCGTTCGCCTGTGCCCTCAGCCGTGGGGCAGATCCAGAGCTGTTCGTCGTCGGTCAGGACTGGGGCGGACCTGATGCCGACGGCGGTGCGACCGGCCAGGTCGCGGTGTTCCCGGCGCCTGAGCCCGGCGCAGGTCACCCCTGATTGCCACGCGACACAACGTACCGTCCATGCCGAGATCCGGTAATCGCCCCTGCGCGTGCCGTCGTCATGAGAATGTCGGCACGTGATCGGGTCCAGGTCGGTTCTCGTCGCCGCAGCCGCGGCCCTCGTGGCTGGCTGCGGGACCACCACGGCCGTCGAGCTGGCGCCCGGAGATCGATCCATCACTTCGCCCTCAACCCATCACCCGCGCAGCGGATCCGACCAAGCCGGAGTGGCCTGGCCTCTCCCTGCGACGGCGGAGGCTGTCGTCGCTGCGATAGGCCGGATGCCGCAGGCGCTCGGACCGTGGCGCCAGGTAGACGCGAGTCGCGGCATGGTGTTCTACGAACACCCGAAGGGAGAACTCGGCATCGAAGGATCGGATCTCGAGGACCTCTTCATCGAGCAGGACGTGACCGCCGAGGAAGCGGTCGAACGACTCGCCTCCGACCTTGATCCAGGTTCCAGCCACTCCTGTTCCCGGCCCCGGTACCACTGCGTACGCGGCGAGTCGCAAGGACAGCCCGCAATGCTGTGGGGCCACGACGACAGCGACGCACTGCTCGTCGCTGTCTGGCCCGACGATGAGGCTCACCGTCTGCTTGCAGCGGCTTGGACAGCCGCGCAGAGCTAGCGGAGCCGGCGACGGCGCGAAGGGGAGCACAGGGCCAGTCGAGAAGGTCGTACTCCTGCTCCTCATCGGTGGATGCACCTACGCAGCAGCGAAGGTCACCGCCCTGGGCGAGTGGCTATTCAACCGGCTGGCTCACCGCTGACTTCCGCGCCACTTCGCCTGCGTTCGGTTCAAGCCTGCGAGGAGGCTGTCGGACCGCCGCTGTGAATGGGCCGGACCTCGACGCCACCGCCCTGCGCAACAACCGGATTAGTTGCCGCCGTTGCGAGCGCCGTGTCGAGATCCGGCGCTTCCAGGATGTAGACACCGGCAACCACCTGGGGTGAGTCAACAAAAGGTCCGTCCGTCACCGCTCCGGCCCTAACCGCCTTGGCCATGGTCCGCGGCGTGAAGGCCCACGCAGCGGTCATCGAGGCTTGCGAGGCCAGCTCAACCGCGTGCTCATCACAGATGCCGATGTCCTCTGAGGTGGCAGCGGTCTTGTCAGGCTCGTGAGCGGAGTCATCGCTGTAGATGAGGACCGCAAACTGTGGCATCTCGTCCCTTTCTCAGCTCTTCGGCAGCGCCTGGCACAAACCTGTAGCGTCATCACACCCTGCCACAGACACACGCGCGACGAGAGCGACGACGCCTCCACCAGGCGAGGCACCAGCATGCCCGCGCACGGACGCAGCATGTGCGTGCGCCTCAGGTTGAAGGCTTGTCGAGGACCAGTCGCTGTCCGCCATCGACCAGTTCACGACAGATGTCCAGGTGCCCGGCATGGGTCGCGGTCTCGACGATCACGTGTAACAAGACCTCTCGCAACGAGGAGTAGGGCGGGTTGCCGCTGTTCTCGAACCACCACGCTGGCTTCGCGTCCAGCCCCAAGTCCCTGACGGCCGCCGTAGCAAGTCGGCACTCGGTCGCGTAGTGCTCGAGGAGCTCCTCGTCGCTCTG
>DATFGA010000405.1:0-4066 GCA_035249775.1 Nocardioidaceae bacterium
TGACCGTGGCCGACCGGGAGGAGCAGCTGACCCGGCGACCGAGCCTGATCGCCCGCGCCATGTCTCCCCTCATCGGCGGTCATTAGGCCCGAGTCGGGCGCGGTGAGCCCGGTGGCCAGGGGCACAGGAGCATCTCAGGCACCTGATGCCTGAGATGCTCCCCTACCTCCGAGAGCCGGGCAGCTGTCCGAGCAACCGCGCACCTCCCCCGTCCAGCCACGTGCGGTCAGGACCGGCCCCACGGCGATCGCCGTCCGACAGGGCGGTCCTCGACGTGTCGCCAGCCGATCCGCAGGGTCACGTCGCCCAGCGTCAGGCTGTCGATGTCGCGGTCCACGTCGTCCCACCGGTCCGGGGCCTCCTCATGGCCGAGCCGCCCGTCGAGCTCGGCAACCGTTGCCAGGCCGACGTACTCGACGTCCCGATAGGCACTCGTCCTCCCCGGGCGCACCCGCCGCTGCCGCTTCCCGGTCGGTAGTCCGTGCGGCCGTTCGACGCGGTCGGCCACCAGACGGGCCGGAGTTGTCCTGCGGCACTGGCAGGCATCGGCCAGCACCGCGATCGCATCGGCGTTGCGGCTTGCCGCCGAGGCCACGTCCAGCAACGAGTGCTCGAGCCTGATCCGCGCCGGCTGTCGGTTCGGCTGGAGCACCGCGCTGAGGTCGGTCACCCGATGCAGCTCGACCCCCGGAGTCTTCCGGACCCGCCTGCTCTGGTCCACGGCAACATGGATCGGCCCATCGAGGGGCTCACGTGTCCTGAGGTCATGGGCCGTCAACGCGGAGACATGCGACAGGGCCGCCGGCCAGTAGAACAGCACCGCCGCCCACGCCCTGCTCCACCACTCGAGCGGCCCGGTGTGGTTGACGAAGACCCGGTGTGGACTCGCGCCCATTCCCGGCGGCGCAGGCGTCGTCGGATGAAGCTGTCGTCGAAACCTGCCGCCAGCACCTGGCGGCGGCTGATCACGCCGGCCTGCTCCCGGAGCAGCCGGTCGAGTGTGCGTTGATCCACCGCACAAGGCTGGCCGAATCGGGTCCTGTGCGGACACCCGGACCTCGCGGCCTGTGGAGATCCGCCGCCCCTCGGCCGACCGGTCCACCACCAGGCTCAGGAGCATGTCAGGCACCTACCGCCTGAGATGCTCCTGAGCCTTGGGCTGACAAGCGGCGCCAGGCGTCAGGGCGCGGGGCGCAGGGCGGGCCGCATCCGGTCGAGCACCGCCTCGTCCTCGATCGTCGACGGAATCACCGCATCCTTGCCGTCGGCGATCTCGCGCATCGTCTTGCGCAGGATCTTCCCGGACCGGGTCTTCGGCAGACCGCCGACGACGGTGACGTCCTTGAACGCGGCGACCGCACCGATCTCGTCGCGGACCATCCGCACCAGCTCGCGGGCGATGTCGTCGGGGTCCTCGGTGGCTCCGGCCTTGAGTACGACGAACCCGCGGGGCAGCTGTCCCTTCATCGGGTCGGCCGCGCCGATCACCGCGCACTCGGCGACGGCCGGATGTTGCGCGATCACGGCCTCCATGGACCCGGTCGAGAGCCGGTGGCCGGCCACGTTGATCACGTCGTCGGTGCGGCCCATCACGAACAGGTAGCCGTCCTCGTCGAGGTAGCCGCCATCCCCGGACAGGTAGTAGCCGTCGAACGCCGCGAGGTAGGAGGAGATGAACCGGTCGTCGTCGCCCCACAGCGTCGGCAGCGTCCCCGGCGGAAGCGGCAGCTTCAAGCAGATCGCACCCTCCTCCCCCGGCGCGACGGGCTCGCCCTTCTCGTCGAGCACCCGCACGTCGTACCCGGGCACCGGTACCGTCGGCGAGCCGGGCTTGATCTCCATCGGCTCGAGGCCGCGCAGGTTCGCCGCGATCGGCCAGCCGGTCTCGGTCTGCCACCAGTTGTCGATCACCGGCACGCCGAGGGTCGACGCGGCCCAGTGGTAGGTGTCGGGGTCGAGCCGCTCCCCCGCCAGGAACAACGTGCGGAGCGAGGACACGTCGTACTTCTTCAGCAGCTCGCCGTCGGGGTCCTCCTTCTTCACCGCCCGCATCGCGGTGGGTGCGGTGAACAGCGCCTCGACCTTGTGCTCGTCGATCACCCGCCAGAACGCTCCCGCGTCGGGGGTGCCGACCGGCTTGCCCTCGTAGAGCACGGTGGTCGCTCCGGTGAGCAGCGGCGCGTAGACGATGTAGGAGTGGCCGACCACCCAGCCCACGTCGGAGGCGGTCCACCACACCTGCCCCTCGTGGACGTCGAAGACGTTGCGCAGGGACCAGGCCAGCGCGACCGCGTGTCCGCCGTTGTCGCGGACAATCCCCTTCGGCTTGCCGGTGGTGCCGGAGGTGTAGAGCACGTAGAGCGGATCGGTCGCGGCTACCTCGACGCACGCGGCCGGGTCGCTCGCGCCGGCCTTCATCGCCACGTCCCAGTCCACGTCCCAGAGCTGGTCCAGCTCCGCGGGGGCCTGGGGCCGCTGCCTGATCACGCAGGCGCCTGGCTTGTGGGTGGCCAGCTCGAGCGCCTTGTCCAGCATCGGCTTGTACTCCACGACCCGGGTCGGCTCGATCCCGCAGGAGGCGGAGACGATCACCTTCGGCTGGGCGTCGTCGATGCGGACCGCGAGCTCGTGCGGGGCGAACCCGCCGAACACCACCGAGTGCACCGCACCGATCCGTGAGCACGCCAGCATCGCGACCACCGCTTCGGGGATCATCGGCATGTAGATGACCACCCGGTCACCCTTCTCCACGCCGAACCCCTTCAGGGCGCCGGCGAACGCGGCGACCCTCTCCAGGAGCTGCGCGTAGGTCAGCGACTGCTTGGTGTCGGTGACCGGGCTGTCGTAGATCAGCGCGGTCCGGTCCGCGTTGCCCGCGACGACGTGCCGGTCCAGCGCGTTGTAGCAGGTGTTCAGCGTCGCGTCCGGGAACCACCGGTAGAACGGGGCGTTGCTCGAGTCCAGGATCTGCTTGGGTTTCTTGATCCAGGTGATCAGCCCGGCCTGGTCGGCCCAGAACCGCTCGGGGTCGGTGATGCTGGTCTGGTATGCGTCGCGATAGCTGCCCATGCCCTCCATCTTGCTGAACCGGGCGGGCTGCTGCCACCACGGGTGTCCGATCCGTCGCTCAGAGGGCGGGTTCGCGCGATCAGTGGCCGGGGAGCCGGTGGTCGGCGACCATCGACCTCGCCTCGGCAATCGTGCTGCCGTCGATCGACGCGGGCTCCAGCGCGAACCGTGCGGCGTAGGCGTCGAGGACCGCGCGCTCCACATGGTCGAGGCTGACATCGACCTCGTCCCGCACGGCGCCGACGGACGCCGGCTCGAACGGCAGCTCCAACGCGGCATACACGGTGCCAAGCAGCGGCCGCAGCTCCGCGACGCCGTCGAAGACCAGCACGGAGCTGAACAGCCACGCGTCGCGAACCATCCGCTGCGCGGTGCCGACCAGCTTCACCGCTCCGCGGGCGTTCACGCTGTGTGCGCCCGGGCAGTACTCACCGGGCACCTCGCCGACCCGGGCGTCGATCCCCAGCCCGCGGAACACAGAGGCGAACATCTCTCCGAACTCGATGAACCGTTCCTCCATGCCACCTGGTGACATCGGGTCGTGGCTGACGTGGTCGATGACCAGCGCCGCGTCGGTGTGGGCGACGGCGCGACCACCGGCAGCGCGTACGACGGGCGTGAACCCCGCCGCACGACAGGCGCGCAGCGCGTCGTCGAAGCCGGGCCGGTTGGTGTCCCGCCGACCGAACACCACCGCCTTGTCCCGGGGCCGGTAGACCCGCAGCACCGCGTCGACCTCACCACGACTCGCCTGGCGGAGCACGGCGTGGGCCAACGCCAGCTCCATGGCGGGATGCTCACCGTGGGGCAGGGCCTCGTGGAGAAGTCGCACGCTCGGACCCTAGTCGAGGGGGCCGTCGTTAATTCAGTTGCACGCTCCGTCGTACGACGGGCATGGTGGACGCCGAGCGGACCGGCGCAGAGCCGGACCATGAGCAGAGAGGGGCGTGACATGTCGATCACTGTCCTTGGCGTGACCTTCGCCAACCGTTCTTCT
>DATFGA010000406.1:0-4726 GCA_035249775.1 Nocardioidaceae bacterium
TCGACGAGCTTCTCGATCGCGGTCTCGATCTCAGCACGTGCGCCCGAGGCCTCGAGAACGCGCTGCAGCGCTCTGATGTCGCTGTCGTCGAGCGTCGAGTGCCCGAGCTGCTCGAGGAGCCGTGCGCCATCGGCATCGACTCGCGTGGCCGCGGCCGCGATGAGCGACGTGAGCTTGCCCTCGCGCAGGTCGTCGCCGACCGGCTTGCCGGTCACCGAGGAATCGCCGAACACCCCGAGCAGGTCGTCGCGCAGCTGGAACGCCTCCCCGAGCGGAAGGCCGAACCCGGTCAACGCCGCCAGGGTGCCCGCGTCCGCTCCCGCCAGGGCCGCGCCGACGTGCAGCGGACGCTCGATGGGGTACTTCGCGGACTTGTAGCGCAGAACCCGCATCGCCACGTCCACGTCCGACTCGCCGCGGGCCTGCACCGACACGTCGAGGAACTGTCCCGCGATCACCTCGCTGCGGGTGGTGTCGAAGAAGTCGAGGGCGGCGCGTACGACGTCGTGGTCCAGTCCGCAGGTACGCAGCATCTCGTCGGCCCAGGACAGGAGGAGGTCCCCGAGCAGGATGGCCGCAGCGGCGCCGTACTGCTCCGGATCGCCGTCCCACCCGTGCTCACGGTGGAAGGCCTCGAACTCCTTGTGCGTCGCGGGCCGGCCGCGCCTGGTGTCCGAGGCGTCCATGTAGTCGTCGTGCACCAGCGCGCTGGCGTGGAGCAGCTCGAGCGCTGCGGCCGCCTTGATCACAGCCGCCCGGTCCGACGTACTCTCCGCGACCGCGTGGTAGCCCCAGTAGCAGAACGCGGCACGGAACCGCTTGCCGCCGGCCACCGACCGGTGCGCCGCCTCGACCAGCCGGGCGGCGTCGTGCCCGAGCGGCTCGAGCCGGCGCGCCTGGTCGTCGATGAACGTGTCGAGGGCGGCCTGCACGGCGTCCCGGAAGGCGGCGTCGTCCCAGCTGGTGTCGGCGGAGGTCACGCCGTCGAGCCTACTTTGGACATCACCCGTCGAGGCCGCCGCTCCCACCTATCCTGAGGGCATGGCACTTGGACTTCCCTCGCGCATGCCCGGTGGCGCGGAGACGATCCGCGACCTCATCGCGGGCGGCGAGCGGTCGTTCTCGTTCGAGTTCTTCCCGCCCAAGGACGAGGACAGCGAACGCCTGCTGTGGAAGGCGCTTCGTGAGCTCGAGGCGCTCCATCCCACCTTCGTGTCGGTGACCTACGGGGCGGGCGGGTCCACCCGCGACCGGACCGTGCGGGTCACCGAGAAGATCGCGCACGACACCTCGATGACGCCGCTGGGGCACCTGACCTGTGTCGGCCACTCCCGCGACACGTTGCGGTCGGTGATCGGTGCCTACGCCGACGCGGGGGTGCGCAACGTGCTGGCGCTGCGCGGCGACCCGCCCGAGGGGCCGTCGGCCCCCTACGTCGCGCACCCGCAGGGACTGCGCTACGCACTCGAGCTGGTCGAGATGACCAAGTCCCTCGGTGACTTCTGCGTCGGTGTCGCCGCGTTCCCGGAGGCACACCCGTCCGCGGCCTCCCGCGAGGCGGACGCCCGGGTGCTCGCTGACAAGGCGCGCGCCGGTGCCGACTTCGCGATCACCCAGCTGTTCTTCCGGTCGTCGGACTACTTCGCGCTGGTGGACCGGGTGGCCGCGCTCGGGGTCGAGATCCCGATCATCCCCGGGATCATGCCGATCACGAACCTCGCGCAGGTCAAGCGGATGGCCGAGCTGTCCGGAGCCGACCTGCCCCACGACGTGGTCGCCCGGGTGGCGCGGTTCGAGGGGGACGCGGCCGCCGTACGCGCCGAAGGCATCGCGGTCGCCACCGAGCTCTGCGACGACCTGCTGGCCGGGGGAGCACCGGGCCTGCACTTCTACACGCTGAACCGGTCCAAGGCGACCCGGGAAATCTACGCCGGGCTGCGCGTCACCTCGGCGCTGGGATGACCTCCACGATCACGGTCACCGGCTCCGGTTCGGCATCGGCGGCACCGGACGCGATGCGGTTGCTGGTGGCGGTGCGTACGACGGCGATGTCGGTGCCGCGGGCACTGGCCGGTGTTGCCGCCGGGGTAGATCGACTCGGCGAGGTGGCACGTGCCTTCACCTCCGCCGATCGGATCGCGAGCCACGGCCTGAGTGTCTGGCCGCACCACACCGAGTCCGAGGGCGACGTGTTCCAGGCCAGCCACACGTTCGAGATCTTCTGCGAGTCGCTGGAGAAGTCCGGCGAGCTGGTCACCGCACTGGCCGAGGCGCTGCAGCACGAGCTCGCGATCGACAGCGTCGAACCGGTGATCGCCGACGCGCCCGGGCTGGCCCGTCGCGCCCGCGAGCTGGCCTTCGACGACGCGCGCAGCAAGGCGGCGGAGATGGCGGCGCTGGCCGGGCGGTCCCTCGGGGAGGTGGAGTCGATCGTCGAGGAGGGCGGGCATGACCGGCCGATGGTGATGGCAGCGTCGTCCCGCTCGGGCGGGATGCCGTTCGAGCCGGGGTTGTCGAAGGTGACCGCGCGGGTCCGGGTGACCTGGCAGCTGGACTAGCCTGAACGGCTGCCCGACTTGCCCGTTTTCCTGCGCGTGGACCGCCGTGGTGCGAGCATCGGTGGGTGACCCGCGACGACATCGACCTGCGCTGGCTCGCCTCGGCGGCCGTGGCCGGCCTGCTGTGCGTGCTCGCGCTCGTGATCTCCAGCGCACTCGCCGCCCCGAGTGCGGTGCAGGTGCTCACCGCGGTGGCCTGGCTCGCCGCGATCGCCGCCCTCTTCTGCGCGGTGCGAGGCGGATTCGACGCCGGCGTACACCGCCCGACACACGAACGCGCCGGTTCCCGCCAAAACTGACGGCTCGGCCCGCCAAACCTGACGGCTCGACCCGCCAAACCTGACGGCTCGGCGGTCAGGCGGGGCCGATCTCGGTGGCGACGAGGGCGGCGCCGAGACCCACGAACGGGACCCCGGATCCGGGCGAGGCATGCGCGCCCGCGCAGAACACTCCGGGCAGCGGCGTCCGGGTGCCGATCCGCTGGTTCAGCGTCGCGCGACCCTGCCAGAGCACACCGTACGGCGAGCCGCCCCACGCCTCCACCAGCTCGCGCGGTGACCGGTCGACCCGGACCTCGAGCTGGTCGCGGACGTCGATCTTGCGACGGGCCAGCGCGGTGACGATGTCCTCCGAGAGCCGTCCTCGACCGAGCACGGTCCAGGCCTGGCCGCCGTCGGGGGCGCTGCCGTGGGTGCGGACCACGAGCATCGGGTCGCCGTGCAGGACCACCTCGTGCGGCAGGTGGGGCACGTCGCCTCGCAGGCCGAGGTGGCTGACCACCGGAGGGATGGCGGGCATCGTCCGTTGCACCAGCGGCGCAAGGGCAGGGATGCCGCGCGGGTCGACGGCGCACACCACCAGGTCCGCGTCGATCACGCCCCGGTCGGTGTCCACGCCGACCGGTCGGCCGTTGCGCACGACGATGTCGCGCGCCGTCGTATCGGTGCACACCGAGACCCGCCGCTCGCCCAGCCGCTTCTCCAGCAGCGCCGCCAGCAGGCCCATCCCGCCGGGAACCGTCCACGCGCCGAAGCTCTGCTCGACGTAGGCCATCACCCCCATCCACGCCGGCACGTTGCGCGGGTCATGCCCGTCGAGCAGCACCGGGCTGAGGGCGATGTCGCGCAGCCGCTGGTCCTTGAACTCCTTGTGCACCAGGCGATGCAGGGTCTGCCGGGTGTGAATCAGCTGCCTGGTGGACCTGTCAACGTGCACGGGGGAGTACGGCCGCTCGAGATAGTCGTGGCGCAGCACCTGCCACGTCTCGGCGAAACCGCGGGTGTAGTCGAGCCACCGCTCGCCCGCCCCGGCCCCGAGCCCCTCGTCGAGCGCCTCCCGCTGCGCGGCCCGGCTGGCGGGCGGCATCCTGACCGTCGACCCGTCCTCGAAGCGGTGCTCGCGCATCGGGTCCACCGGCACCAGCTCGAGCTCGCGCTCCAACGGCCGCCCCGACTTGCGGAACAGGTCGCGCAGCACGGCAGGCAACGCGACCGAGGTGGGGCCGGTGTCCCAGCGGTACCCGTCCCGCTCGAGGAAGCCGATCGCCCCGCCGACGCTGTCCAGCCGCTCGACGAGGGTCACCTGGTGGCCGAGCTTGGCCAGGCGTACGGCGCTCGCGCAGCCACCGAGCCCGCCACCGACCACCACCACCCGCGCCATGGGGGCGAGCCTAGGTGAGCCGCACGTCCGGAGCGGCCTCGACCGGGCCGAAGTCGGTGCCGAAGTGTTCGTCGAGGAAGCGCATGAGGGCGACGTTCAACGGCGCCAGCCGTTCCCCGCGCCGGAGCACGTCCGGGCTGTCGATCTTCGCGAACGTGCCCGACCCGGTCGGACCGACCTGCACGGCGAGGTCTCCGTCATCGGCGGGTGTCAGCCGGGATCCGTCCCAGCGGGCCGGCACCTCGACCGAGTCCTCGACCGTGGCGCGCATCGTGATCGCGACCGGCCTGCCGATCCGGTTCGCGTCCAGGCCGGGCAACGCCCAGTCCTCGATCTCCGCGGTCGTCACCCGGGGGTCGCGACCGGCGACCAGGTTCATCTGCAGGAGCCAGAGCGCGTGCATGTCCAGCGCACGGATGAGGTTGGACGCGCCGCCGGACATCCGAGGGTTCACCTCGGTCGGCCGGAACCCGTCCTCGGTGAGCACGCCGTCGATCCCGAAGAAGCCG
>DATFGA010000407.1:0-12698 GCA_035249775.1 Nocardioidaceae bacterium
CTGGTGCTCGACCCCGAGATCGTGCTCTTCGACGAGCCCGACTCGGGGCTGGACCCGGTGCGTACGGCGTTCCTCAACCAGCTGATCGTGGACCTCAACGCGCAGATCGACGCGACGTTCCTGATCGTCACCCACGACATCAACACCGCGCGCACGGTGTCCGACAACATCGGCCTGCTGTACCACAAGCACCTGGCGATGTTCGGTCCCCGCGAGATGCTGCTGTCCAGCGAGGAGCCGGTCGTCCGGCAGTTCCTCAACGCCCAGCGGGTCGGCCCGATCGGGATGTCGGAGGAGAAGGACGCCGACGAGCTGGCCGCCGAGCAGGGCCAGGAGCTGCCACCGCTCCCGCCGATCCCGATGCAGATCGAGCCCTCCAACGGCATCGCCCGGCGCAGCCAGCGTCCGCCCGGTGACTGGTGCCGGGAGCACGGCGTGATCCCGCCGCCCGGGTCCTTCGACCAGAACATGTCCATGTCCACCGGGGTCTGACCGTGTCCTCACTCACCTCGGCGAAGGTGCTCGCGCCGATCGGGACCGCGGGCAAGCTGTTCGCGTTCGGTCTCGACGTAGCGCGCGGGCTCTTCAAGCGACCGTTCCAGCTGCGCGAGTTCCTGCAGCAGGCGTGGTTCATCGCCTCGGTCACCATCGTGCCCACCGCGCTGGTCGCGATCCCGTTCGGCGCCGTGATCGCGCTCCAGGTCGGTGGCCTGATCAAGCAGTTCGGCGCCCAGTCGTTCACCGGGTCCGCGGCCGTGCTCGCGGTGGTCCGGGAGGCGGGACCGATCGCGACCTCGCTGCTGATCGCCGGCGCCGGCGGCTCGGCGATCGCCGCCGACCTCGGTGCCCGCAAGATCCGCGAAGAGCTCGACGCGATGATGGTGCTCGGCATCGACCCGATCCAGCGGCTCGTCGTACCCCGCGTGCTGGCCACCATGCTGGTCGCGGTGTTCCTCAACGGTCTGGTCAGCGTGGTCGGCGTCGCCGGAGGCTACTTCTTCAACGTGGTGCTCCAGGACGGCACACCCGGCGCCTACCTGGCGAGCTTCACCGCGCTCGCGCAGCTACCGGACCTGTGGCAGGGGATGGCCAAGGCGCTGGTGTTCGGCCTGATCGCCGCGATCGTCGCCGCCTACAAGGGGATGAACGCGGCCGGCGGTCCGAAGGGCGTCGGGGACGCCGTGAACGAGGCCGTGGTGATCACCTTCATGCTCCTGTTCGTCGTCAACTTCGTGATGAGCGCGATCTACTTCCAGCTCGTCCCGCCGAAGACCGGTTAGGGGCAGGAGAGACATGGCAGACGCAGGTACGACGCTGCGCTCGATGTACCAGAAGCCGATGAGCTTCCTGGACCGGCTCGGCGAGCAGCTCGCCTTCTACGTGAAGGCGCTCGCGTGGACCCCGCGCACGATCACCCGCTACAAGAAGGAGATCCTCCGGCTGCTCGCGGAGGTCACCCTCGGCTCCGGCGCGCTCGCGGTCATCGGCGGCACCGTCGGCGTGATCACCGCGATGTCGTTCTTCACCGGCACCGAGGTCGGCCTCCAGGGCTACGCGGCGCTCAACCAGCTCGGCACCGCCGCGTTCTCCGGATTCGTCTCCGCTTACTTCAACACCCGGGAGATCGCACCCCTGGTCGCCGGGATCGCGCTCGCCGCGACCGTCGGCTGCGGCTTCACCGCCCAGCTCGGCGCGATGCGGATCTCCGAGGAGGTCGACGCGCTCGAGGTGATGGCGATCCCGTCGCTGCCGTTCCTGGTCACCACCCGGATCATCGCCGGACTGATCGCGATCGTCCCGCTGTACGTCGTGGGCCTGCTCTCGTCGTACTTCGCCACCCGGCTGACCGTGACCCAGTTCTTCGGGCAGAGCACCGGAACCTACGACCACTACTTCAACGCGTTCCTGCCCCCGGGTGACGTGCTCTGGTCCTTCGGCAAGGTCCTCGTCTTCGCGGTCGTCGTGATCCTCATCCACTGCTACCACGGTTACAACGCCTCGGGCGGCCCCGCGGGCGTCGGCATCGCCGTCGGCCACGCCGTCCGCACCTCCATCGTCGCGATCAACGTCATCGACCTGTTCCTGTCGATGGCCATCTGGGGCACGACCACCACGGTCAGGTTGGCGGGTTAGCGCCATGAACCGCACCTCGAAGGGCTACCGCACCGCCATCGCCATCGAACACCGGATGTTCGGCGTGGCGTTCCTGGCGCTGCTCGTGTTCTTCGGGTGGCTGACCTACGCGATCTTCAACAAGCAGTTCACCGACTACGTGAAGGTGGACCTGCTCGCCTCCAAGACCGGTCTGCAGCTGCCCGACAACGCGGACGTCAAGATCCACGGCGTGCTGGTCGGCACGGTCCGCGACCGCGAGGTCACCGATGACGGCGTCCGGCTCAGCGTGGGCCTCGACCCCGACATGGTCGGCGTGATTCCGGCCGGCGTGACGGCGCGGATCATTCCCAAGACGCTGTTCGGTGAGAAGTACGTCGCCCTGCAGGTCCCTGCCGCGGGCGCCGGCACCCACATCGAGGCCGGAGACGTGATCGAGCAGAGTGAGGTCGCGATCGAGGTCGAGCAGGTGCTCAACGACTTCTACCCGTTGCTGCGCGCGGTGCAGCCGGCCGAGATCAACAACACTCTGACCGCGGTGTCGACGGCTCTGGAGGGCCGCGGTGAGCAGATCGGTGCGAACCTGGCGGTGCTCGACGACTACCTGAAGCAGGTGAACCCGCAGATCCCGGCGTTGGTCGAGGACCTGCGGCTGCTCAGCGAGGTCTCCGACACCTACCGGCAGGTGCTGCCGGAGGTGGCCCGGTTCCTGCGCAACTCCGTGACCACCGGCAACACCTTCGTGGCCAAGGAGCAGAAGATCCAGGCGCTGTTCGCCGACGTGGCGGGCTTCTCGGCGACCTCGCGTGAGTTCCTGGAACAGCACGGGGACAACATCATCCGGCTCGGCGAGCTCGGCCAGGCCCAGCTGCCGACGTTCGCGAAGTACTCCCCGGAGTACCCCTGCCTGCTGAAGGGGATCGTCGGCGCGGCCCCCCTGCAGGCGGAGGCGTTCCGCGGCTACACCCTGCACATCAACCTCGAGGTCCTGCCGAACCAGCCCCGCGGCTACACCCCGGCCGACGACCCCGTCTACGGCGACAAGCGGGGGCCGAACTGCCTCGACCTGCCGGCGGACCCCTACTCGCAGGCCAACCTGCCACCGGTGTCGATCGTTCCCGACCTCGTCGACGGCGTCGACGAGCCCACCGGCAAGCTCCGGGCCGCGCCCGCGCCCGGTCTCGAACTGACCTCCGGGTTCGCCGGCACCACGGCGGAGCGCGACCTGGTGAACGCCATCGCCGCCCCGGTGATGGGTGTGCCCGTCGACCAGGTCCCCGACATCGGCAGCCTGCTGTTCGGTCCGCTCGCCCGGGGGACGGAGGTTACCCTGCGATGAGCAGCCGTTCCGTTATCGCCACCGCGCGGCACCGTGTGCTCGGCGTGGTCTTCCTCGTCCTGCTGCTGTTCGGCGTGTGGGTGACCTACGCGATCTTCTCCAAGAAGTTCGTCGACTACGTCCCGGTCACCGTCGAGACCTCCCACATCGGCCTGCAGCTGCCGCGGCTGGCGGACGTGAAGATCCGAGGCGTGCTCGTCGGCGAGGTCCGCACGATCAGCTCCGTCGGCGAGACCGCCAGGCTGGACCTGGCGATCCAGCCCGACAAGGCCGGGATCATCCCGGCGAACGCGACTGCCCGGATCCTGCCGAAGACCCTGTTCGGTGAGAAGTATGTCGCGCTCCAGGTCCCCGATGACCCGGCTGAGGAGACCATCTCCGCGGGGGACGTGATCACCGAGACCGAGGTCGCGATCGAGGTCGAGCAGGTGCTCAGCGACTTCTACCCGTTGCTGCGTGCGGTGCAGCCGGCCGAGATCAACAACACCCTGACCGCGGTCGCGACCGCTCTGGAGGGTCGGGGCGAGGACATCGGCGCGAACCTGGCGGTGCTCGACGACTACCTGAAGCAGACCAACCCGCAGATCCCGAAGCTGGTCGAGGACCTGCGGCTGCTCAGCGAGGTCTCCGACACCTACCGGCAGGTGCTGCCGGAGGTGGCCCGGTTCCTGCGCAACTCGGTGACCACCGGCAACACCTTCGTGGCCAAGGAGCAGAAGATCCAGGCGCTGTTCGCCGACGTCGCCGGTTTCTCGGCGACCTCGCGTGAGTTTTTGCAACAGCACGGGGACAACATCATCCGGCTCGGCGAGCTCGGCCAGGCCCAGCTGCCGACCTTCGCCGAGTACGCCCCGGAGTACCCCTGCCTGCTCCAGGGACAGGCGAACTGGATCCCGCAGATGAACAGCGGCTGGCGCGGTCACACGCTCCACATCAACCTCGAGGTGCTCCCGAACCAGCCTCGTGGATACACGCCCGCCGACGACCCGACGTACGACGCGGACAACGGCCCGCACTGTGAGACGTTGCCCACCCCGCCGTACTCCCAGGCCAACCCCGGCCCGCAGCCGCAGGAGGGCGAGGTCGACGACGGCGTGGAGCAGGACCTCGGCAAGCGCCGCGCCGCACCCTTCCTCGACCTCACCTCCGGACTGGCCGGTACGGCGGCGGAGCGGTCGGTCGTGAACGCAATCGCCTCACCTGTGATGGGAGTCCCCACGGATGCCGTGCCCGACGTGGCCACCCTGCTCTTCGGCCCTCTCGCCCGTGGGACGGAGGTGACCGTGCGATGAGCCTGCTCGACAGGAGAACCGCCGGGGACGCGGTCAAGCTGGTGATCTTCATCGTGGTCACCACCCTCGCGACCGGACTGCTGGCCGTCACCATCGGCAACATCTCCTTCGGTGACGCCAAGGAGTACAAGGCGGTGTTCAGCGACGCCACCGGTGTCGTGAACGGCGACGACGTCCGGATCGCCGGCGTCAAGGTCGGCAACGTCCACGACATCGAGATCTTCGACCGCAACAAGGCCGTCGTCACCTTCGAGGTCGACGCCGACGCCCAGCTGACCGCCAGCACCGTCGCGGCGATCCGGTACCGCAACCTGGTGGGACAGCGCTACATCGCGCTGAGCCAGGGCGTCGGCGGGCCGTCGCTGCTCCGGGAGGGCGCGACGATCCCGCTCGAGCGAACCACGCCCGCGCTGGACCTGACGGTGCTGTTCAACGGCTTCAAGCCGCTGTTCGAGGCGCTCTCGCCCAACGACATCAACCAGCTCGCCTACGAGATCATCACGGTCTTCCAGGGTGAGGGCGGCACGCTGGAGAGCCTGCTCGCGCACACCGCCTCGGTCACCAGCACGCTGGCCGGCCGGGACCAGATCATCGGCGAGCTGATCGACAACCTCAACCAGGTGATGGTGACCCTGGGCAACCGGGACGAGGAGCTGTCCGACCTGCTCATCAACCTGCGCCGGTTCGTCTCCGGCCTGGCCTCGGACCGGAAGGCGATCCTCGGCTCGCTGGAGTCGGTATCCGACCTGGCGGTGGAGACCTCCGGCCTGGTGTCCGGGATCCGGCAGCCACTCGCCAAGGACATCGCCGAGCTGCGCAAGGTGGCCGGCACGCTGGACCGGAACAAGGCCGAGCTGGACCGGGCGATCAAGGTGCTGCCGATCAAGCTGGACAAGATCGGGCGGACGGCGACCTACGGGTCCTGGTTCAACTTCTACCTGTGCAACTTCCACGGCCGGGTCAAGCTGCCGCAGGGCGTGACGATCCCGGTCGACTACAACACCGGATCGGCCAGGTGCGACCTCGGATGAGCAAGCCCTTCCGCGAGAGGAACCCGGTCATCATCGGGGCCATCAGCCTCGCCGTGATCGCCGCGCTCGTGATGGCGGCGTTCCGCGCCGAGGACCTGCCCCTGATCGGCGGCGGCGACACCTACTACGCCGCGTTCACCGAGTCCGGCGGGCTCAAGGCCAACGACGAGGTCCGGGTGGCCGGCGTCCGGGTCGGCAAGGTCCAGGAGGTGACGCTGGACGGCGACCACGTCCGGGTCGAGTTCACCGTGGACCGCGGTGTGGACTTCGGCCGCGACACCGGCGCCCACATCAAGGTCAAGACCCTGCTCGGGGCGATGTACCTCGCGCTGGTGCCGAACGGCACCGGACAGCTCGAGGAGGGCGCGGAGATCCCGGTGTCCCGGACCAACTCGCCGTACGACGTCGTGGAGGCGTTCAGCGGCCTCGCCGAAACGTCGGAGCGGATCGACACCGACCAGCTGGCGACCTCCCTGGACACGCTCGCCTCCCTCATGGAGAGCACGCCCGAGGAGTTCCAGGGCGCGCTGCGCGGGATGTCGGCACTGTCGCAGAACATCGCCGCCCGCGACGAGCAGCTCAACGAGCTGCTCGGCAACATGCAGAAGGTGTCGAAGGTCCTCGCCGACCGCAACGGTGACCTGATCACGTTGATGGAGGACGGGGACAAGCTGTTCCGGGCGCTGGTCTCCCGCCGTGAGGCGGTGCACAACCTGCTGGTCGCCACCAGCCGGCTGTCGACCGAGCTCACCGGGCTGGTCCGGGAGACCCGCGACGACCTGGCCCCGGCCCTGGACCACCTCGACAGCGTGCTCGACATGCTGCGCAAGAACCAGGAGAACCTCGACAACAGCCTGCGCCTGATGGCGCCGTTCTACCGGGTCTTCGCCAACACCCTGGGCAACGGGCCCTGGTTCGACACCTACATCCAGAACCTGCCGCCCGTGCCGCAGATCGGAGGACGGTGACCATGAGCATGGTGTCCAAGATGAGCGGGCTGACCCGGGTGCTGGCGATCGTCGCGGTCCTCGCTGTGCTCGTCGCCCTGGTGCTGGTGATGCTGCCCGGCCAGGAGCGGAAGTACCTCACCGCCAGCTTCCCGCGGACGGTCTCGCTCTACGAGGGCTCCGACGTGCGGGTCTTGGGCGTCCCGGTCGGACAGGTGGAGAGCGTCACCCCCTCGGGGACCGACGTGACGGTGCGGATGTGGTACGACGCCCAGTACAAGGTCCCGGCCGACGCCCAGGCGGTGATCATCTCCCCGGCGATCGTGGGGGACCGGTTCGTGCAGCTCACCCCGGTCTACGAGGGCGGGCCGGTGCTCGAGCGGAACGCCACGCTGACCGACCGGCAGACCTCGACCCCGCTCGAGCTCGACGAGATCTACCAGAGCATCGACGACCTGGCGGTCGCCCTCGGCCCGGAAGGGGCGAACTCCGAAGGAGCCCTGACCCGCCTGCTCGACACCACCGCGAGGAACTTCGCCGGCCAGGGGGAGCAGTTCAACCAGACCATCGAGGACCTCGGCAAGCTGACCGGGACCCTGGACAACAACAAGGAAGAGCTGTTCGGCACCGTCCGGCAGATCGAGCGCTTCGTGTCCGCCCTGGCCAAGAACGACCGCACCGTCCGGCAGTTCAACGAGTCGCTCGCCGGCGCCGCGAACATGCTCGAGGGAGAGCGCGACGACCTCGCCGCGGCCCTGAAGAACCTGGGCGTCGCGATGCAGCAGGTGACCTCCTTCGTCCGCGAGAACCGCGACTCGCTGTCGGAGAACATCGAAGGGCTCCAGGTGATCTCGAAGATCCTCGTCAAGCAGCGCGACGCGCTCTCGGAGACGCTGAACGTGGCGCCGCTGGCCCTGAACAACCTGTTCCACACCTACAACCCGGCCACCGGCACGCTCGACACCCGGGCGAACGTCGGCGAGAACCTCGCCACGCTGGAGAACGACCCGGCCCTGTTCCTCTGCTCGATCCTGAAGCAGGCCGACGCGTCGAACCGGTCGTGCAACCTCGTCCGGGACGCCTTGTCGGCCCTGCCTCGCTCCGCCCCGCTGGGCAGCGCCGAGGCACAAGCCAGGACCGTCGACGTCGAGCACATCGACAGGTCGTTGGCCGGTCTGGTGGAGGTGAACCGATGAGCCGCATGCCCATCACGAGACGTGGCCGGGTGGCCCGGCTGGCCGCCGCACTGTGCGTCGCGGCGCTGGCGCTGACCGGCTGCGAGTTCTCGGTCTACAAGCTGCCGCTGCCGGGCGGCGTGGACCTCGGCGACAACCCGTACTCGGTGCGCGTGAAGTTCCGTGACGTGCTCGACCTCGTGCCGCAGTCCGCGGTCAAGGTCAACGACGTGACCGTCGGGATGATCGACTCGATCGAGCTCGACGGCTACACCGCCGACGTGACCCTGAAGCTGCGCGGCGACGTGAAGCTGCCCGACAACGCCGAGGCGGAGATCCGGCAGACCAGCCTGCTCGGCGAGAAGTTCGTCTCGCTGAAGCCGCCGGAGCAAGGGGCCAGCCCGAACCCGCTCGGCGACGGGGACGTGATCCCGCTCGAGGCCAGCGGCCGCAACCCCGAGGTGGAGGAGGTCCTCGGTGCCCTCTCCCTGCTGCTCAACGGCGGCGGCGTGGCCCAGCTGAAGACGATCGCCACGGAGCTGAACAAGGCGCTGGAGGGACGCGAGGGCGACGTACGCTCCGTGCTCGACCAGCTCGACACGTTCATGGGCCAGCTCGACGCGAACAAGGGCGACATCATCGAGGCGATCGAGAGCCTCAACGCGCTGGCGGTCTCGATCAACGAGCAGCGCGGGTCCATCGAGCTGGCGCTCGACGAGATGCCGGCGGCGCTGGCCTCGATCGACCGGCAGCGCGACGACCTGGTGAAGATGCTCGACGCGCTCACCGAGCTGAGCTCGGTCGGCACCCGCGTGATCCGGGCCTCCAAGGAGGCCACCATCGACAGTCTGCAACAGCTCGACCCGATCCTGACCAAGCTGGCCGAGGCCGGCGACGCGCTGCCCAAGGCGTTCCAGGTGTTCCTGACCTACCCCTTTGTCGACGAGGTGGTCGGCCGCAACCCGGCGCAGGCCCGCAACCTGCACATGGGTGACTACACCAACCTGTCCGTGCAGCTCGACATCGACCTGCGGGACGGGCTACCCACCCTGCCGGGTCTGCCCGAGCCGCCGGAGCTGCCGATCGACCCGACCGAGGTGCTCACCGACGTCGAGAAGTGCCTGCAGAACCCGGGTGGGCAGGCCTGTGAGGAGCTCACCGGCAAGCAGATCAAGCGGTTGTGCAACCTGTCTCCCGGGAACCCGCTGTGTGCCGCGCTTCCCGGCGGTGACGGGAACGGCGGCGGTGGCGGCCCGCTGCCGGACCTGCCCGAGCTGCCTGGCCCGCTCAACGGGGGTGCCGGCGGCGAGGGAGCCGACCAGGACGACGCGGACGGCGGCGCCGACTGCGGGATCCCGCTGCTGTGCCGGACCGCGCCGGGCTTCGCCACCACCGCTCCGGACCCGGACTCCACGGATGAACTGGGATCCGCCGAGGAGCTGGGCTACGACCCGACCCTCGGTGCGCTGCTGATCCAGGGGATGGTGCAGCGATGATCACGAAGCGGACCAAGGTCCAGCTGATGGTGTTCCTTCTGATCACGATGGTGGGGGTCTCCTACGTGGGGGCCCGCTACGCCCGCCTGGACCGGCTGTTCTTCGACGACTCCTACCGGGTGGTCGCGCACTTCCAGGAGTCCGGTGGCATCTTCGAGGGCGCGGAGGTCACCTACCGCGGCATCACGGTCGGCAAGGTCGGTGACATGGTGCTCACCGAGCAGGGCGTCGACGTACTCCTCGACATCGACAACGACACCGCGCCGATCCCCGCCGACACCGGTGCACTGGTCGGCAACAGGTCCGCGGTCGGCGAGCAGTACGTCGAGCTGCAGCCGAACGTCGACGACGGACCGTTCCTGGAGGACGGCTCGGAGATCGCCGACGCGGAGACCGACACCCCGATCTCGTCGACGAAGCTCCTCGTGGACCTCGACAAGATGGTCAACTCGGTGAACAAGGACAGCTTGCGCACGGTGGTCTCCGAGATGGGCAAGGCCTTCAACGGCACCGGTGAGAACCTGGGCCAGATCATCGACACGTCGAACTCGTTCATCCGCACCGCGAACGCGAACTTCGACATCACCGAGGCGCTGATCCAGGACAGCAACACCGTCCTGCGCACGCAGATCGACTCGACCTCGTCGATCAAGAGCTTCGCGCGGGACCTGGCGCTGCTCTCGGACACCCTGGTGACCAGCGACTCCGACCTCCGGCGGGTGATCAACAACGGCAGCGCCACCGCCAACCAGCTGCGCACCTTCCTCGAGGAGAACGAGGTGAACCTGGGCCAGCTGATCAACAACCTGGTCACGACCGGCGAGATCGTCGTCGAGCACCTCGACGGGATCGAGCAGATCCTGGTGCTCTACCCCTACGTCGTCGAAGGCGGCTACACCGTGGTCGACAAGGACGAGCAGACCGGCCTGTACGACGCGCACTTCGGCATGATCCTCACCCAGGAGCCGCACGTGTGCAAGGAGGGCTACGAGGGCACCGACACCCGTCCGCCCCAGGACCTCCGTGACCTGCCGATGAACGAGGACGCGCGGTGCACGGAGCCGCAGTCGCAGAGCAGCGCGCGCGGTGCCCAGCACGCCCCGCGCGCCGGTGCGGCGTACCGGGCGCCCGTGATCGGCACGTACGATTCCGAGACCGGGACCGTGACCTACTCCGACGAGGGCCCCAGCGACTCCGTGACCTACACCGGCGGCGCCGCCGCCGCGTTCGGCGAGGACTCCTGGAAATGGCTCCTCCTGCAGCCCCTCGCAGAACCCAGGAAGTGACACCGTGACCACGACAACCGACAACCATGCCCCAGTGCGCGATGACCGCGCCGAGATGCCCGCCGAGACGACCGACCCACAACGGTCCTCATCGCTGCGCACCGTTCTCGCGGTGGTGCTCACGCTGCTCATCGTCGTGTCCGGGGCCGCGATCGCGTTCCTGCTCGACCGGCGCAGCGACGTGCAGGCCTCGGTCGACGCCCGTCAGGAGGTGGCGCGGGTCGCGGAGCAGTTCACCGTCCGGGTGAACAACTACGACTCCGAGTCCGTGGAGGACTACAAGGCATCGGTCAGCGAGATGCTGACCACGAAGTTCAGCGACGAGTTCGACAAGGCGATGGAGGACATCGTGGCGTCGGTGCAGGAGGCCGAGATGGACTCCGAGGGCACGGTGCTCGCCTCCGGCGTGGCCAGCATCGATCAGGACTCCGCGGAGGTGCTCGTCGTCGCGGACGCCGACGTGAAGACCGTGTTCGACACCCGCCAGCGGCACTTCCGCTGGGAGATCTCCCTGGTCAAGGTCGACGGCACCTGGCTCGTGGACGACTTCACCCCGGTCGCGTGAGAGGAATCGCGAGATGAACCCGACCCTGTACGACGTGCTCGGCGTCACGCCGGACGCCGGACGTGACCAGATCAAGCGCGCCTGGCGCGACGCCGCGGACCGGTTCGAACCCGGCAGCGGCGGCTCGTCGGCCCAGTTCCGGCTGTTCAACGAGGCCGCGGAGGTGCTGCTCGACCCCGAGCGGCGCGGGGCGTACGACGAGCAGCTGACTGCCCAGGGGAGGACCACCCCCGTCTCCGAGCCGGGTCTGGCTCGGGCAGCCGAACCGGCGCCGGCCTCCACCGGTGCCGTGGCGACGCTGACCCGTCCCACGAAGACCACCGAGGACCTGTCGCCGGCTCCTGCCGACGGTCCGACCGAGGGGAGGCGAACCGTTCCCGTGGTCGTGCTCGCCGTCCTCGGTCTGCTCGCGGCGGTCGGCATGGGGCTCGCGGTCTACCTCGGAGTCGACTACCAGCGGGCCGTCGCCCACGAGGACGCCCTCGACCAGGCGCCCTCCGCAGCGGAGCGGGCGGCCGTAGCGGTGCTGTCCTACGACCACGAGTCGCTCACCGCGGACCGGAACGCCGCGGCGAAGTTCCTCACCGAGGACTACCGGGCCGACTACGTCGACACCTTCAACTCCCTGGTCACGGACAACGCCGAGAAGACCAAGGCGAAGGTGAGCGCCGAGGTGCTCGCCTCCTCGGCCATGCCACAGGGCGGCGACGCGGGCGACGGCGCGGTGCCGGTGCTCCTGTTCGTGGACCAGACCACCGTCAGCACCGCGAACTCCGGAGAGCCGACCACCGCCCTGAACCGGGTCCGGTTCGACATGGTCAAGGTCGACGGCAGCTGGCTGGTCGACGGGGTCACCTCCTACTGAGCGTCCACCTACGACCCGGGCCGTCCACCGTCGCGAGGATCACGACCGTTGCGGCGCACGTGCTGGGTCGATACGACGTGACAAGACGCGTGCTCCGGCTTAGGAAAACCTGCATCTCGTCACGTCGTATCCGGGCGGGGTAGCTCGCGGCGCGCTCGATCTGCCCGGCGGCGCCAGGCACGGCTCAGGACTGGTCCCGGGTTCAGTCAGTCGCAACGGCATCGAAGTCTCGCCGGAAAGTTGCCGTTGCAACTGAGTGAGGCACGGGCGCCGGCCGTGACCCGCCCCACGAGAGCTCGCGACCGGAGGCACGCCGTACGCCTGGTCGTCCGCCGCGAGCCGGGGCCAGAGGCCGTTCGAACGTGCAACCCTCAACGGTTCCGTCCGGTTTGACCGGGAATGCGGCTTTCGCGGGCGAATGCCGCACGTCCGTGCGGCCCGCTCAACAGAGCGTCCCTGACCGCGCGCGCAGGTCACGACCGTTGCGGCGCACGTGAACGGGAACGGTCGTCCGATCGCAAGGATCACGACCGTTGCGGCGCACGTGAACGGGAACGGTCGCGGGAACGGTCGTGGGTCGGCGCCCGGAC
>DATFGA010000408.1:0-2384 GCA_035249775.1 Nocardioidaceae bacterium
TGGGCCGCCACCCGAACGGCTCGTGCGCCAACCGCCGGACCACCGTGTCCCTGGCCGCGCCCTGGCATCCGCAGCGACGACACCATTTGTCGGGCTCGACAACCCGGCACCGGAGAATCGCCCGATCGGGCTCCAACCGCTGCCCGAGCACTTCGAGCCCGAGATCATCAAGACGAGCGAACGTGGTCAGGTCAGGGCGGGCGAAGGTAGCGTCAGACACGTCGAGGTCTTCCAGATGGACGGCATAGTCACCTCCATCCTCGGGAGACCTCGACCCCTACCCGGCCACCGACGCGCCGACCGGACTACACCCTCAACTGCGACTGCGAAGAGCCCAAAAATAGCCCCGGTGCGAGGGTCGGCCCGCGTGCTATGTTCCGGCCATGACTAGACCCGGTGAGGTCCTCGGCAGCGTGTTCGCCGCCAGCGAGCGCGAGCAGCTCGAGACGTTCCTGGATTACCTGCGCGACGCCGTCGTGCGCAAGGCCCGCGGGGTGTCGGAGGAGGACGCCCGGCGCAGCCCGGTGCCGACCGGCACCAACCTCGGCGGCCTGATCAAACACCTGCGGTGGGTGGAACTGGGCGGGTTCGCCGAGCAGATCGGGCAGATCCCCGCCGCGGAGCTGCCCACGCCGCCGTGGACCGACGCAGACCCGGAGGCCGACCTGCGGCTGGAGCCGAACGAGAAGCTCGACGACGTCATCGGCGCCTACCAGGCGGAGTGCGACCGCTCCCGCGAGATCGCCGCCCAGCACAGCCTCGACTACGCACCGCGGGGCAGGGAGCTGACGTTGCGGTGGGTGTACCTGCACGTGATCCTGGAGACCGGCCGGCACGCGGGCCACGCGGACATCCTGCGCGAGATGATCGACGGCAGCGTCGGCGACTGACGGCTCGCGGCGCGTCGTCGGTCCGTGTTCCGGTCGTCGGAGGCGGCGTTACACCGGTATCGGCGGAGGCTGACCTCCAACACCGTGGGCCGCCACCCGAACGGCTCGTGCGCCAACCGCCGGACCACCGTGTCCCTGGCCGCGCCCTGGCATCCGCAGCGACGACACCATCTGACGGGCTCGACAACCCGGCACCGGAGAATCGCCCGATCGGGCTCCAACCGCTGCCCGAGCACTTCGAGCCCGAGATCATAGTCACCTCCATCCTCGGGAGACCTCGACCCCTACCCGGCCACCGACGCGCCGACCGGACTACACCCTCAACTGCGAAGAGCCGGTTTACCAGGGTCTGTAGGGATACCTCCACTTCCCAGGGGAAGCTCGCCTAGGGAAGTGGAGGTTTACCAGGGGACCCTGGTGAACCGTCGCTCCTACTGGGCACCTTCGGCGAGAGAGCGGGAGCGGTCGCGGGCCGCTTCGAGGGCGGTCAGGAACGCCGCCCGCACCTTGTGGTCCTCGAGCTCGCGCACCGCCGCGGCCGTCGTACCCCCGGGCGAGGTCACCCGCTCACGCAGCACGATCGGATGCTCGCCGGTCTCGCGCAGCAGCTTCGCGGAGCCGACGACGGTCTGCACCACCAGCTCCGACGCGGTCGCTCGCGGCAGACCCAGGTGCACACCGGCCTCGATCATCGACTCGACGACGAAGAAGAGGTACGCCGGCCCGGAGCCGCTGATCGCGGTGACCGCGTCCTGCTGGCGCTCCGGCACGCGCAGCACCTTGCCCGTGGAGGCCATCAGCTCCTCGGCCTCCTGCAGGTGCGACTCGTCGCAGTGCGACCCGCGCGAGATCGCGGCCATCCCCTCGTCGACGAGGGCGGGTGTGTTCGGCATGACCCGGACGACGGCGACGCCCTCGGGGAGCCGGGCCTCGAGAAAGGCGGTGGTGATCCCGGCGGCGAGCGAGACCACGAGCTGGCCGGGTCGGACGACCGGCGCGATCTCGGCGAGCAGGTCGCCCATGTCCTGCGGCTTCACGACGAGCGCCAGGGTGTCGGCCTTCTGCGCGGCCTCGGTGTTGGAGACGACCGTGACGCCGTACCGCTCGGTGAGCTCGTGCGCCCGCTCGCTCCGCTTCTCGCCGACCATCAGGTCGTCGATCCGGCGGCCGGCGCGGATCAGCCCGGAGAGCAGGGTCTCCCCCATCACCCCGGCGCCGAGGATCGCAAGCTGTGACATGACCGGCCTCTACTTCTTCGACACCAGTGACCTGAGGAAGAATCGCAGGTTGCTCGGTCGCTCGGCCAGACGTCTCATCAGGTAGCCGTACCACTCGGTGCCGTAGGGCAGGTAGACGCGCACCTTCTCCCCCGCCTCGGCGATCCGGGTCTGCTCGTCGGGCCGGATGCCGTAGAGCATCTGGTACTCGTACGAGCCCTGCGTCCGGCCGTTGCGGGTCGCCAGCGCGCCGGCGATGTCGACCATCCGCGGGTCG
>DATFGA010000409.1:0-4249 GCA_035249775.1 Nocardioidaceae bacterium
CTCGACCTCCACCAGCTGGTGCGGGTAGCCGAGCACGGCCACGCCGAGCAGCGTGCTGGGCGCATCGTGGTCACCGAAGTGCCGGCGCACGACGTCCCAGGCGGCGACCAGGTCGGCGCGGTGGCCCGACGCCACGTACACCGTCGACTTCGCGACGTCCGAGAGCTCGGCTCCCGATGCCCGCAGCGCGACCACGAGGTTCTCCATCACCCGCTCGGCCTGGCCCGCCACGTCATCGACCGCGACGATGTTCCCCGTGTCGTCCAGCGGGCACGCGCCAGCGGTGAACACCGTCCGCCCGGGACCGACGACGGCCGCATAGGCGTACGGCGCGGTGTCGGCGAGCGCGGGACTGCGGATCAGGTGGACCTCGGACATGGCTGAGATCCTGTCACGGCTGCGGGATCCCGGAGATGGCGATCCCGGAACGGGTCTTGTAGCGCTTGTTGATGCTGATCAGTACCGCGGTCAGCGGCTCGAGCTGGCGCGCCAGCCGCAACGCACCGCCGTCCACACCATCCCGCCCGGAGACCGACCGGGCCAGCTCGACGGCCACCTGCTTCGCCTCCTTGTCGTCCCCGCAGACCAGCACGTCCTCGTGGTCGAGGTAGTCCGCCGGGCCCCACAACGACACGGCCGACACGTGGTGGAACGCGCCGACCACGCGCGCCCCGGGCACGAGCGCGGCAGCGGTCTCGGCTGCTGAACCCCCCGGCACATCGAGGCCGTAGGGTCCCTTCTTGTCGAAGCCGAGCGGGTTGACGCAGGAGATCACGATCTTCCCCGCGAGCCGGTCGGCAAGTCCCGCGACGAGGTCGTCGTGACCGTCGTACGGGACCGCCAGCAGCACGACGTCCGCGGAGCCTGCCGCGGCCGCGTTCGAGGCGCCGCTGACCGTCGCAGCCGGCACGCGTTCCCGCACCTCCGCGGCGGTCTGCTCGGCACGGTCCTCGGCGCGCGAGCCGATCACCACTTTGTGCCCGTGCCGCGCGAACCGGTACGCCAGTCCCCTGCCCTGCGGCCCGGTGCCGCCGATCACCGCGATGTTGTAGGTCACGTGCGCTCCAGTCCGGAAGTACTTGCAATCATGACAGTGTTACTGTCACGGTAGTGCCTTCGGTGACCACCGCGAACACGTGGTCCCTCCTGAGCAGGCAAGGACGCGCATGAAACTCTCGATGCCCCTGATGTATGCCGGCAACCCACGCGAGTCCGCCGACTCCGTGGTCGCCCTGGAGAAGGCCGGCCTGGACACGGTCTGGGTGGCCGAGGCCTACGGTTTCGACTCCCCCACGCTGATGGGCTACCTCGCCGCGAAGACCGAGACGATCGAGATCGGTTCGGCGATCCTCAACGTCTACTCCCGCACGCCGGGCGCCCTCGCGCAGACCGCGGCCGGTCTCGACAACGTCAGCGAGGGCCGCGCGATCCTGGGGCTCGGTGCCTCCGGCCCGCAGGTGATCGAGGGCTGGCACGGGATGCCCTACGACAAGCCGCTCGGGCGCACCCGCGAGGTCGTCGACATCGTCCGCAAGGCGCTGCGCCGCGAGACCCTCGTGCACGACGGCAAGGTGTTCACGCTCCCCCTTCCGAGCGACCAGGGACTGGGCCTCGGCAAGCCGCTGAAGATGCTCACCAAGCCGGAACGGTCGAGCGTGCCGATCTACATCGCGGCGCTCGGTGAGAAGAACGTGCAGGGAACCGCGGAGTACGCCGACGGGTGGCTGCCGTTCCTGTTCGCACCGGAGCGGGCCGCCGACGTGTGGGGCGAGCCGCTCGCGGCCGGCAAGGCGAAGCGGCAGGACGGCCTCGGCCCGTTGGAGATCGCCGCGGGCGGCATGGTGGCCGTCGGTGACGACGTGAAGGGGATGCTCGACCTCGCCCGGCCGATGTTCGCGCTCTACATCGGCGGGATGGGCGCCAAGGGCAAGAACTTCTACAACGACCTGGTCAGCCAGTACGGCTTCGAGGAGGAGGCCGCGAAGATCCAGGAGATGTACCTCGGCGGGAACAAGCGTGACGCCGAGGCCCACGTCCCGCTCGAGCTGCTCGAGATGTGCAACCTGGTCGGGCCGGAGTCCTACGTGAAGGAGCGGATCGCCGCGTTCGCCGACGCCGGTGTCACCAGCCTCCAGGTCACCCCGGTGGCCGAGGACCCGGTGGCGCTGGTCGGTCAGCTCAAGGAATGGGTGTCCTAGGACATGCGCGACATCTTCGACGAGGAACATGAGGCGTTCCGACGTACCGTCCGGTCCTTCCTCGACAAGGAGGTCGTCCCGCACCACGACCAGTGGGAGAAGGACGGCATCGTCTCCCGCGACGTCTGGCTCGCCGCGGGGCGGCAGGGCCTGCTCGGCTTCGACGTCCCCGAGGAGTACGGCGGAGGGGGTGTCCGCGACTTCCGCTACAACCTGGTGCTCGCCGAGGAGATGACGCTCAGCGGCATCCACGGACCCGGTTTCCCGCTGCACAACGACATCATCGTCCCGTACCTGACCAGCCTCGGCACGGATGAGCAGAAGCGCCGCTGGTTGCCCGGGTGCTGCAGCGGCGAGCTGGTCACCGCGATCGCGATGACCGAGCCGGGCGCCGGCAGCGACCTGCAGGGCATCCGCACCACCG
This sequence comes from Nocardioidaceae bacterium, assembly GCA_035249775.1. Lineage (GTDB taxonomy): Bacteria > Actinomycetota > Actinomycetes > Propionibacteriales > Nocardioidaceae > Nocardioides_C. The sequence continues at coordinate 2,623 of DATFGA010000409.1, forward strand.
CGGTCGACAAGGGCGACCACTACGTGCTCAACGGCTCGAAGACCTTCATCAGCAACGGGATCCTGTCCGACCTGGTGATCGTCGTCGCCCGGACCAACCCCGACGCCGGCGCGCAGGGCTTCAGCCTGCTGGTGGTCGAGCGCGGCATGGCCGGCTTCGAGCGCGGCCGGAACCTGGAGAAGGTCGGTCAGCACGCGCAGGACACCGCCGAGCTCTTCTTCGACAACGTCGAGGTGCCCAAGGAGAACCTCCTCGGCGAGGAAGGCAGCGGGTTCATCTCCCTGATGGTGAACCTGCCGCAGGAGCGGCTGTCGATCGCAATGATCGCAGCGGCCGCCTGCGAGGCGATCCTGCAGATGTCGCTGAACTACGCGAAGGAGCGGGAGGCGTTCGGCCGGCCGATCGGGAAGTTCCAGCACAACCGGTTCCTGCTCGCGGAGATGGCCACCGAGACGCACATCGCCCGGGTCTTCGTCGACGACTGCGTGCGCCGGCACAACCGCGGCGAGCTCGACGCCAGCGGCGCGTCGATGGCGAAGTGGTGGACCACCGAGCTGCAGACCAAGCTGGTCGACCGGGCCGTCCAGCTGCACGGGGGCTACGGCTACATGATGGAGTACCCGATCGCCAAGGCGTTCGTGAACAGCCGGATCCAGACCATCTACGGCGGCACCACCGAGATCCAGAAGGAGATCATCGGCCGCTCGCTGGGGATCTAGCTCAGGCCCCGGAGGTGCCCTGGTCGTCGATCACCCGGCGGGCGATCTCGGCGAGCTTCACGTTCAGCTCCGACGACGTCTTGCGCAGGACGTCGAACGCCTCGTCGTCGGAGACCTGGTGGGTCGCCATGATCAGCCCGATGGCCTTGCCTATCTCGCGGTTGCTCTCCAGGCCGCGCTTGAGGTTCTCGGCGCGTTCGTGGTGCGCGGCCCCGGCCAGGGCGACGGAGGCGAAGCCGGCCATCATCGCGCCCATGTCGGCCGACTGCCGGGTCAGCGCTCCAGGCTCGTCGGAGAAGATGTTGAGGGCGCCGGCCTTCCGGTCACCGACCAGCAGCCGGTAGCCGATCATCCCCCGCACCGGGGTGTGCTCGAGCACCAGCTTGGTCAGCTCCGGCCATGTCGCGTGCGTGGTGATGTCCGGGTCGTGCTGGTAGGACGACTCCAGGATCGCGTCCAGGCACGGCCCCTCACCGGTCTTCCGCTCGAACGAGTCGATCAGCGCGGCGATCTCGTCGCTGGAGCCCTCGCAGGTGAGCTCACCGCCCGCGCGCAGCGAGGAGACACAGACATGGTCGCATCCGGGGATCGCCTCGACCGCGGTGTTGCAGATCGCCTCGTAGACGTCCTCGTAGGTCGCCCGGGCGTAGACGATCTCGGCGAGCTGCATGAACGCGGCGTCCGGTGCGCCGGACTTCGGGCTCGAGGCGGAAGGCATAGCGTCGATTATGCGTCAGGTCCCGATGGCTTCCCACGGCGCCTCACCCGCGGCCGCTGCTAGGGCCGGTGGTGCCGCACTCCGGGCACGCGTACGTCGACCCACACCAGCCTGTGGTCACTGGACGGGAACGGGAACACACCGGTGAGCCGGAACAGTGGGTCGTCCTGGGTCGGCCAGAACACTGCGC
>DATFGA010000410.1:0-3655 GCA_035249775.1 Nocardioidaceae bacterium
TGGTAGCGCAGGCCGCCGGCGTGGATCGGGTCCGGCACGAAGTCGTGGCCGAGCGTGTGCATCTTCATCAACGGGGTCATCCCGGCGGTGTCGCCGAAGTCGTAGGCGTAGGTGCCTTGCGTCAACGACGGGCAGGCCGCCGGCTCGACCGCGCGCACCGTCGGGTTGATCCGGCCCGCCCACTTCTCGCGCAGGAACGGGAACATCAGCCCGCCGAAGTTCGAGCCGCCTCCGGTGCAGCCGACCAGCAGGTCGACCTGCTCGCCGATCTTCGCGAGCTGGAGCAGGGCCTCCTCACCGATGATCGTCTGGTGCATCAGCACGTGGTTCAACACGCTGCCCAGCGCGTAGTTGATGGTCGGGTCCTGGGCGGCGACCTCGACGGCCTCGCTGATCGCGATCCCCAATGACCCGGTGGAGTCGGGGTGCTCGGCCAGGATCGCCCTGCCCGCCTCGGTGCGGTCCGAGGGGCTCGGGTGCACGGTGCCACCGAAGGTCTCGATCATCATCCGGCGGTAGGGCTTCGTGTCGTAGGAGGCACGGACCTGCCACACCTCGCACTCCAGGCCGAACTGGGCGCAGGCGAAGGCGAGCGCGGTCCCCCACTGGCCGGCACCGGTCTCGGTGGTCAGCTTCCGCATCCCGGCCTTGGCGTTGTAGTAGGCCTGCGGCACCGCGGTGTTCGGCTTGTGCGAGCCGGCGGGTGAGGTGCCTTCGTACTTGTAGTAGATCCGGGCCGGGGTGCCGAGGGCCTTCTCCAGCCGGTGCGCCCGGTAGAGCGGGCTGGGCCGCCACAGCCGGTACACGTCGAGGACCTCGTCCGGGATGTCGACGTACTGCTCACCGGAGACCTCTTGCAGGATCAGGTCCATCGGGAACAGCGGTGCGAGGTCGTCGGGGCCGACCGGCTGCCCGGTGCCGGGATGCAGCACGGGCGGTGGTGGCGTCGGAAGGTCGTGCAGGACGTTGTACCAACGCGTCGGCATCTCGTCCTCGGTGAGCTCGACCTTGTGTTGGTTGACAGCGCCCATGGCGATCACTCTCCGGAACCGTGACGGATGATGCCCTGAGGCTACTGCGGATCCTGCCCGTGGCGCCTTAGTCCGAACGTGATCGCGTCGACCAGCGCGTCCCAGGACGCTTCGATCACGTTGTGACCCACTCCGACGGTGACCCATGAGCTCTCCCCGTCGCTGGTCTCGATCAGCACCCGCGTGACCGCGTCGGTGCCGTGACCCTGGTCGAGGATCCGGACCTTGTAGTCGATCAGCTCGAACTTCGCGACCTCCGGGTAGGCCTGGACGATGGCCTCACGCATCGCCTGGTCGAGCGCATTCACGGGGCCGTTGCCCTCACCGGTGGTGACGATGCGGGCACCCCCGGCGTGCAGCTTGATCGTGGCCTCGGAGACCGCCTCCGCCCCCGGCCTGGTCTCGGTGATCACACGCCAGGACTCGACATCGAAGTACGACGGGCGGGTGCCCTCGACCTCCTCGACCAGCATCAGCTCGAAGGACGCATCGGCCGCCTCGAACGTGTAGCCCTGTGACTCCATCGCCTTCACCCGGTTCGTGATCCGGGTGACCAGGTCCTTGTCCCCCGACGGGCCGGCGAGGTCGAACCCGAGCTCGCGGCCCTTCAGCTCGATGCTGGCGCGGCCGGCCATGTCGGAGACCAGCAGACGCATGTCGTTGCCGACGTGGATCGGGTCCAGGTGCTGGTAGAGGTTCGGGTCCACCTTGATCGCGCTGGCGTGCAGTCCCGCTTTGTGCGCGAACGCGCTGACCCCGACGTAGGGCTGACGCGACGCCGGCGGGAAGTTGGTGACCTCGGCGACCGCGTGCGCGATCCGGGTGGCGTCACGGAGCAGTCCCTCGGGAAGCACCTTCTTGTCCAGCTTGAGCTCGAGGTTGGCCACCACGGAGACGAGGTCGGCGTTGCCGGTCCGCTCCCCGTATCCGTTCAGCGTGCCCTGCACGTGCGTGGCACCGGCGTCGACGGCAGCGAGCGTGTTCGCGACCGCGCAGCCCGTGTCGTTGTGGCAGTGGATGCCGACCCGGACACCGGTGGACTCGATCACGTCGTTGACCACGTCCCCGACCCAGGGCGGCAGCATCCCGCCGTTGGTGTCGCACAGCGCGATCACCTCCGCCCCCGCGTCGTACGCCGTGCGCAGCACCTCGAGGGCATAGTCACGGTTGTCGCGGTAGCCATCGAAGAAGTGCTCGGCGTCGAGGAACACCTGCTGTCCCTCCTCGCGCAGGTGGCTGACGGTGTCGCGGATCATCGCCAGGTTCTCCTCGAGCGTCGTGCGCAGCGCCAGCTCGACATGCCGGTCGTGCGACTTCGCGACGAGGGTCACCACGCCGGCGCCGCTGTCGCGCAGGGCCGCGATCAGCGGGTCGTCCGCGGCCTTCATGCCGGCCCGTCGGGTCGCGCCGAACGCCGCGAGCCGGGCGTGGTTCAGCTCCAGCTCGGTCCGGGCGCGCCGGAAGAACTCGGTGTCCTTGGGGTTGGCACCCGGCCAGCCGCCCTCGATGTAGCCGACTCCCAGCCCGTCGAGCTGCCGGGCAATGGTCAGCTTGTCCGCCACCGACAGGTTGAGGCCTTCCTGCTGGGCGCCGTCACGCAGCGTGGTGTCGTACACGTGGAAGTCGGTGCTGGTCACGATTCTGGTCCTTGGTCGGGGGCTCGGGGGCGGGCGGCGCGGCGGCGGCTTGGGGTGGTGATCGGTGCCGGGCAACAAAAAAACCTCCCGTGTGTACGAGAGGTCAGCGCGCCGGGTCGGACTCGGCGCGCTAGCTGATAATGACGATGTTCAGCCTGTTCACGAGACCGAGTCTGCCAGAGGCGTCCGGGTGACGGAACCGGATCTCGCAATCCGGTCGGGTTGTTCGCTCACGTCGGGTGCCGGTCGGGCGGTGCGCCCGTGCCCACTACCGTTGCAGCGCACGTGAACCCCAACGGTCCTCGAATCGCGAGAACCACGACCGTTCCGGCGCACGTGAACCGCAACGGTAGTCGGCCGTCACCCGTAGTTGCCTGACAGCACGGCGGTGGCCTCGCTGATGCGGAGGTTGCTGGCCGGCCCCGCGATGGTGACGGTCTCGTTGATGTTCTGCCACGCGCCGCCGTTGACCCTGAAGCGCGCGGAGTAGGTGACGTCCACGCTCGGGGTCACGGTCGTGTGCGCGTCGGTGTAGCTGTAGGTGATCTCTTTCGAGGGGTACGGCGCACCCGGGCTCGTCGTGGTCTGCGAGGTCCCGTCGCCGTAGTGCCAGGTGAACTGGCTCGGTGTTGCTTCCACGTCCACCTGCTGGCCCAGCAGGGTGAGGGTACGGGTGAACGTCTCAGGTTCTGCGAAGAAGATCGTCGCGAAGTTGACCAGCGTCTTGTCGGCCGGCTGGGTCTGCGCGGTCAGTTCCGGCAGGCCGATGCGGCGGATCGCGTTGAGGACCAGGCCGGGCGTCACCTGTGGTCGCGGTGTGTCGGCAACGGTCGGCGGCCGCCCGAAACATTGACTGGTGATGTACTCCCAAGCGTCCGTCGCCGCAGAAAGCCCCCAAAGTTGCCACGAGCGTTCGGCTGCATCCGCGCAGGTCCGCGCAATACCGCAGTCGATGGCGTCTGCAAGTGCGTGGTCAGGCGCGAACCC
>DATFGA010000411.1:0-9446 GCA_035249775.1 Nocardioidaceae bacterium
CCTCCACCCGGACTACCGTGGTGGGCGGATCGATCAGCTCTCCGCCGTACGTCGCCACGGTCACCTCGCCTGCACCGAACCGGCTGAGCGCCTTGTGCGCGGATCGAACCTCGTCCGCCGCGGACGATCCCTTCATCGCGACAAGTGCTCCTCCCTGCCGAACCAGCGGCATCGACCAGGACAGCAACCGGTCCAGCGGGGCGACCGCGCGGGACGTCACCACGGAGAAGTCGCGGACTCCGTGCAGTTCCTCCGCGCGAGCCCGGACCACCTCCACGTTGTCCAGCTTGAGCGCGGTCACCGCCTCGTCGAGGAACGTGGTGCGTCGCAGCAACGGCTCGACCAGCGTGAGGGTGAGGTCCGGTCGGTCCAGGGCGAGCACCAGCCCCGGCAGTCCGGCGCCGGTCCCGATGTCGCAGACATCCAAGCCCTCCGGGATCGCCCTCCCGAGCAGCGCACAGTTCACGAGATGGCGCTCCCACAACCGCGGCACCTCACGGGGACCGATCAGCCCTCGGAGCACGCCGTCGGTCGCGAGCAGGTCTGCGTAGCGCTCCGCCAGCGCGAGCCGAGACGAGAACACCCTCCGCGCGACGTCCGGCGCGGAGGGTGTTTCACGTGAAACAGAGTCGTTCACCAGCGAGCCGCCCCGCTCATGCAGGGAGGACCACGACGTACCGGCGGGGCTCGGTGCCCTCGGACTCGGACTTCAGCCCAGCCGCGGCCACAGCGTCGTGCACCACCTTGCGCTCGAACGGCGTCATCGGATCGAGCGCCACCGGCTCGCCGCTCTCCTTCACCTCGGCCACCATCTCCGCGGCGAGCTTCTCCAGCGCCGTACGCTTCTTGGCCCGGTAGCCGCTGATGTCGAGCATCAGCCTCGAGCGTTCCCCGGTCTCCCGGTACACCGCCAGCCGGCTCAGCTCTTGGAGGGCCTCCAGCACCTCTCCGTCGCGACCGACGAGCTGGCTCAGGTCGGCGCCGACGATGGAGACGGCGGCGCGATCACCCTCGACGTCCATGTCCAGGTCACCGTCGAGGTCGGCGATGTCGAGCAGCTCCTCGAGGTAGTCCGCCGCGATGTCGCCTTCCTGCTCGAGGAGTTCCATCCGGCTCATTCCGGAGCCCCCGTCCGTGGACTCGGCGGCCCCGTCCCCGGCCTTGACCTCGGCCTTGTCCCCGGCAGTCTCGCTTTCGGGGGCCTCGCTGCGGGCGGTCTCCGTGTCGGCGGCCTCCGGCGTCTCGTTCTCGTCGCCGGTCGTCGTCTGGTCACTCACGTTCGGTACTCCTTGTGCATCTCAGCGTCGGTGCGCGTCTCACGCGCTCGGCTTGTCGGGATCGGTCGGTCCGTCACCCTCGGTCGACGGGTTGGCAGCCGATGGGTCGGTAGGTGACGTGCCCGGCCTTCCAGCGCTGCCCTGCGGGTTGGGCCTGGGCTTCTGCGGCTTGCGCTTGCTACGCGGCTGCTTCTTCGGCTGCTGGCGCGGCGGCTGTGGCTTGGGCGGCTCGGGTTCGGTCTTCTCCTCCGTGGCCACGCCGGTTCCCTTGCCCTTCTTCGCGTCCCGGTCCGCCTTGGCCTGCGCAGCCGGCGTCCCCGGTGCCGGGTTGTTCCGGATCACGTAGAACTGCTGCCCCATCGTCCACAGGTTGGAGGTGGTCCAGTAGATGAGGACGCCGATCGGGAACGCGACTCCACCGATCGCGAACACCAGCGGGAGGATGTAGAGCAGCATCTTCTGCTGCTGGGCGTAGGGACCGGTCATCGCGTCGGCCGGCATGTTCTTGCTCATCAGCTGCCGCTGGGTCAGGAACGTGGTCGCGGTCATCGACACCACCAGCACCGCCGCGAGCAGCATGACGTTCCAGTCGCCGTCCGCGCGCAGGAACGTCGCGGCCAGGGGGGCGCCGAACAATTCCGCCTCGCTGAACTGCTCGGCCTGCTCCAAGGTGAGCACGCCACGGACCTCTCCGTCCGCGGCCAGGTCGAGCAACCGGAACAGCGCCAGGAAGATCGGCATCTGCAGCAGGATCGGCAGGCAGGAGGCGAACGGGTTGGTCCCGGTCTCCTTGTAGAGCGCCATCGTCTCCTGGGCCAGGCGTTCCCGGTCGTGGCCGTACTTCTTCTGCAGCTCCTTGACCTTCGGCTGCAGCAGCTGCATGTTCCGGCTGGACTTGATCTGCTTCACGAACAGCGGGATCAGTGCGGCCCGGATGACCAGGGTCAGCCCGACGATCGACAGGGCCCAGGCCCAGCCCGACTCGGGGCCGAACACCTCACCGAACAGCGAGTGGAATCCGGTGAGGATGACGGAGGTGATCCAGTACAGCGGCGCCATGATGAAGCCGCCGATCTGGGTGAAGAAGTCGATCACTCAGGCTCCTTGAGTCTGATGGGACTGGCTGTCGGAAGGTGGGGCCGTGGACGAGCCGCGGCGCGGTGGGACCGGGTCGTAACCGCCGGCGGCCCACGGGTGGCAGCGGGCGAGCCGGCGTACGGCGTACCAGCTGCCTCGGATGCTGCCGTGCACGGTGACCGCCTCGAGCGCGTACGCGGAGCAGGACGGGTGATAGCGGCAGACCTGGCCGTAGAGCGGACTGATCAGCAGCCGGTACAGGCGCAGGACGCCGATCAGCAGGTACTTCATGCTCGTGACCCGGCAGGCGCCGCTCGGCCCGACGCCCGGTCGAGCGCGGAGTCGAAGTCGGCCGCCAGGTCCGCGTAGGTGGCGGCCGCGGAGGCGGGAAGCGCCCGGACGACGAGCACAGCACAGCCCGGCAGCGACGTGAGTCGCTCCCGGGCGAGGTGTCGAAGTCGGCGCTTCACGAGGTTCCGGGTCACCGCCGGACCGACCGCCTTGCTGACGATGAACCCCACGCACGCCGGTCGCACAGGATCCGGAGCCGGGGACGGGGGGACGTCGAGATGCAGGACGAGGGTGCTGGTGCCTGCCCGGCGCCCGCGGCGGACCGCTTGCGTGAACAGCCGGTTCGAGGTGAGCCGGTTGTCCCGCGTCAGCACAGGGCACCGCAGCGGGTGGTGCTGCGGGAGTGACCGCGAGGCGACCAGGTGGTCAACGGAGGTGAAGTGACGTCGGTCAGGCGGCCAGGCGGTTGCGGCCCTTGCGGCGACGCGACGCCAGGATGGCGCGGCCGGCGCGGGTGCGCATCCGCAGACGGAAACCGTGCGTCTTGTGACGACGACGGTTGTTCGGCTGGAACGTACGCTTGCTCACGAGTCTGTTCTCCGGGTGTCGGGGGTGTGACGAGACCTGTTCTCGGACCGGGTCTGGGCGACAGCGACCGCGTAGGTCCCCGCCTTTCGGCTGGCACCGCCCACCCGCGGCGAACCACCGCTTCCCGCTCGGATGAGCGAGTCCTGGTCGTTGTCCGTGGACATGCGGCACCGGTCGACACCGGTTCGACCGCTCAACGGTACGCGGTGCGCAGGACGAGGGTCAAACCGGGCAGGCTCCGCCCCTGGTCTCACCGGAACCGACCACCGTTGCACGGCGACTGCAGGCGGCCAAGGTGCCACGCCGGGACGATCTTGGCAAACCGCCCACATCGCCGGCGGCATTGCCTAGGATCCCCTGTGGACAACCGCTTGATCCACAGGTGCGGTGCTTGTTAGCGTCATCGCCACCCCGAGATTCCCCGCGGTCGCGTCCCCTCGTCGTTCACCAGGCCCCTCGGCATCCTGTGCCGAAACCTGTGAATGTGCCTCTGACCTGGTCAAACAGAGGTCTGCGAGGAGCTGGACGGTCGCTCTCGGCCGCCGCCGTTAACAGACCAGGGGCGACATGCACAACCTGTGGACAAAGGTGTGGACCGCGAGGCGGTCCCGCACCCAGACGTCCTGCCCCGCCGTCGGGTCGCACGACCCGGTGGTCCCCGTACGACAACAAGCGTGGAACGGAGTGGGGAGACCCGCGTGGACGAGACAGCAGGACCAGCCTCAACGACTTCGACGCACGGGGAAGGCGTGGGACAACCCGACCGGCCCAGCCTCGCGTCGGTCTGGACCCAGCTCGTCGATGACCTGCCGCCCAACCAGCGAGCCTGGCTCGCGGCCAGCCGCCCGGTCACGCTGCACGAGAACACCGCCATCATCGCGGTCGCGGACGACTTCACCCGCAACCAGCTCGAAGGCCGCCTGCGCACCCGGCTCGAGGACTCCCTGACGATCTCGCTCGGCATCCAGGTCCGGCTGGCGGTCACCGTCGACCCCGACCTCGAGCAGCCGGTCCCGGTCGCCCCGTCCGGCAACCCGACCCTGACGACGCGGGCCGACCATGAGCCCGAGCCGATGACGATGAATCAACAAATCGATTTGTCGACAAATCCCTTGGATGTGCCCACGCCGTTCCGGCCGGCTCCGGCGAGCCAGACCGCCAAGCCGGTCAGCAGCGCGCTCGAGACCCGGCTGAACCCGAAGTACATCTTCGAGACGTTCGTGATCGGCTCCTCCAACCGGTTCGCGCACGCCGCCGCGGTCGCCGTGGCGGAGGCGCCGGGCAAGGCCTACAACCCGCTGCTGATCTACGGTGACTCCGGCCTCGGCAAGACCCACCTCCTGCACGCGATCGGCCACTACGTGCGCAGCCTGTTCAACGGCGCCCGGGTCCGCTACGTGTCGAGCGAGGAGTTCACCAACGAGTTCATCAACGCGATCCGCGACGACAAGGCGGCCACGTTCCAGCGCCGTTACCGCGACGTCGACGTGCTCCTGATCGACGACATCCAGTTCCTGGAAGGCAAGATCCAGACCCAGGAGGAGTTCTTCCACACCTTCAACACCCTGCACAACGCGAACAAGCAGATCGTGATCACCTCCGACCGGGCCCCCAAGCGCCTCGAGGCGCTCGAGGACCGGCTGCGGAACCGGTTCGAGTGGGGCCTGATCACCGACGTGCAGCCGCCCGACCTCGAGACCCGGATCGCGATCCTGCGGAAGAAGGCCGCCACCGAGCGGATGACCGCGCCCCCGGACGTGCTGGAGTTCATCGCCAGCAAGATCCAGACCAACATCCGCGAGCTCGAGGGTGCGCTGATCCGGGTGACCGCGTTTGCCAGCCTGAACCGGCAGCCGGTCGACCTGACGCTGGCCGAGATCGTGCTCAAGGACCTGATCCCCGAGGGCGGCGAGCCGGAGATCACCGCGGCGCTGATCATCGCGCAGACCGCCGCCTACTTCGGGCTGTCGATCGACGACCTCTGCGGCTCGAGCCGGAGCCGGGTGCTGGTCACCGGCCGGCAGATCGCGATGTACCTGTGCCGCGAGCTCACCGACCTGTCGCTGCCCAAGATCGGGCAGCAGTTCGGCGGCCGCGACCACACCACGGTCATGCACGCCGACAAGAAGATCCGCCAGCTTCTCGCCGAGCGCCGCAGCGTCTACAACCAGGTCACCGAGCTCACGAACCGGATCAAGCAGCAGGCCCGCCAGTCGTGACGGGGCGACCGACGACGGCCGCACTGAACACAAGCCGAGTCACAGGAATCGGCTGGGGACCGTCGTGTGGAGTGTTGTCATTCCACCCGGGACAGGATGTGGAAAACCTGGTGACGCCGGTACGTCGTACCGCGCGGCTCCACAGCGTCCCCCGGCCCGTGCACCACGAATCCACAGGGCCTCGGGACACAGAAACCCGGCCTGACCAGGCAAGACGATGCTTTTCCACAGTATCCACGGTTGCTACGAAGACTATGGGTCTACCTATCTCTCGATCCCCGGTGAACTTCTCCCCGGTGCCCTTCCTGGGGACAACGCCCACTGAGGTGATTCGTTGCCGGGCAGCCGACCGGGTCCGATTCCGACCTACCTCTGCAACCCGGTCACGCCGCATGGCAGGATTTCCCCCCGCAGGTCTGATCATCCATGGAGGCGAACACCCGTGAAGTTCCGCGTCGAGCGCGACGTCCTAGCCGATGCAGTCGCCTGGGCGGCGCGCAGCCTCCCGGTCCGGCCCAGCGTCCCGGTGCTGGCCGGCCTCCTGATCGAGACCTCCCCGGACGAGGCCGGCGGCCTGGTCCTCTCCACGTTCGACTACGAGACCTCCGCCCGCGCGACCATTCCGGCCGACGTCTCCGACGAGGGACGGGCTCTGGTCTCCGGCCGGCTGCTCGCCGACATCTGCCGGAGCCTGCCGAACAAGCCGGTCGAGATGGTCATCGACGGTGCGAAGGTCTCGCTCACCTGCGGCTCCGCCCGATTCAGCCTGCAGACCATGCCGGTCGACGAGTACCCCGCGCTTCCGGACATGCCGGCCGCGACGGGCACCGTGAACAGCGAGCTGTTCGCCGGAGCGGTGGCCCAGGCGGTCACCGCCGCCGGCCGCGACGACATGCTGCCGGTGCTCACCGGTGTCCGGATCGAGATCGAGGGCGACAAGGTCTCCCTGCTCGCCACTGACCGCTTCCGGCTCAGCCACCGCGAGCTGACCTGGGAGCCCGGGTCCACCGATGCCTCGGTCGCGGCCCTGGTCCCGGCCAAGGTGCTCGCCGACACCGCCAAGTCACTCACCTCGGGCAGCCAGGTCACGATCGCCCTGGCCACGTCCGGCGCGGGCGAGGGGATCATCGGTTTCGAGGGCGCGGCGGGCGGCGGCGTACGTCGTACCACCACCCGGCTCCTCGACGGCGAGTTCCCCAAGGTCCGCACGCTGTTCCCGAACGAGCACCTGACCATCGCCCGGGTCGACAAGGGCTCGCTGATCGAGTCGGTCAAGCGGGTGTCGTTGGTGGCCGAGCGCAACACCGCCGTGCAGCTGGCGTTCAGCGACGGCGTGCTCACCCTCGACGCCGGTTCCGGTGACGAGGCACAGGCATCGGAGTCGATCGAGGCCGTCGTCAACGGCGACGACATCACCACCGGCTTCAACCCGCAGTTCCTGCTCGACGGGCTGACCGCGATCGAGTCCCCGGTGGTCGAGCTCGCGTTCACCCAGGCGTCCAAGCCGGCCGTCATGGCCGGCGCGTCGACGCTCGAGGACGAGGCGAACCTGGACTTCCGCTACCTGCTGATGCCGCGACGGTTGCTGTCGTAGTCGCCGGGTACGGCCGAGGTCCGCAACGGCTAGCCTGACTCGAAAGACTCGGGAGAGGACGGAACATGGAACTCGGACTCATCGGACTCGGCAAGATGGGCGGCAACATGCGCGAGCGGTTGCGCCGCGCCGACCACACGGTCGTGGGCTTCGACATGAACCCCGATGTCCGGGACGTGGAAAGTCTCGAGGAGATGGTCAAGCAGCTGTCCGCCCCGAGGGCGGTCTGGGTGATGGTGCCCGCCGGCGACCCGACCCGGGAGACGATCCGCACCCTCAAGGAGCTGCTGGACGAGGGCGACGTGGTGATCGACGGCGGGAACTCCCGTTGGACCGACGACCTGGTGCACGCGGAGATCCTCGGCGAGAAGGGCATCGGCTTCATCGACTGCGGCGTCTCCGGTGGCGTCTGGGGACTCGAGAACGGCTACGCGCTGATGGCCGGCGGCGATCCGAAGGACGTGGAGCAGGTCCAGCCGATCTTCGACGCCCTCAAGCCGCCCGGTGAGTTCGGCTGGGTGCACGCCGGCAAGACCGGTTCCGGGCACTTCTCGAAGATGGTCCACAACGGCGTCGAGTACGCACTGATGCACGCCTACGCCGAGGGGTTCGAGCTCCTCGAGAAGGTGGACATGGTCGAGAACGTCACCGAGGTGTTCCGGTCCTGGCGTGAGGGCACCGTGATCCGGTCCTGGCTGCTCGACCTGCTGGTCGCGGCGCTGGACGAGGACACCGGGCTGAAGGGCATCCGCGGCTACGCCGAGGACTCGGGGGAGGGTCGCTGGACCGTCGAGGCCGCGATCGAGCACGCCGTACCGATGAACGCGATCGCGGCGTCCCTGTTCGCCCGGTTCGCCTCGCGCCAGGACGACAGCCCGGCGATGAAGGCGGTCGCCGCGATGCGCAACCAGTTCGGCGGGCACGCGATGCACACCGACGCTCCGGCGACCAGCGCCGACGAGACGGGCACCCCGCCGACCACCGCGGACACCAAGTCCGGCCGTCCCGAGCAGACCGGCGCGGCCGAGTCCGCCGAGGCCGACTCCACCGCGGGCGAGAGCTAGGTCGTAGACATCCGTTGCACGTCGCACATCTCTCCTTGCACAACTTCAGGTCGTACGTCGACGTGGAGGTCGCGCTCGACCCGGGCGTGACGGCGTTCATCGGCCGCAACGGCCAGGGCAAGACCAACATCGTCGAGGCCGTCGACTACATCGCCCGACTCGCCTCGCACCGGGTGGCCAGCGACGCGCCCCTGGTCCGCCACGGCACCGACCAGGCCGTCGTGCGCACCGCCGTGGTCCGCGACGAGCGGCAGGCCCTGCTCGAGGTCGAGATCAACCCCGGCCGGTCCAACCGCGCCCGGATCAACAAGTCGCCCCTGCCCCGGTCCCGGGAGATGATCGGCATGGTGCGCACGGTGCTGTTCTCGCCGGAGGACCTGACCCTGGTCAAGGGTGACCCCTCCGACCGGCGCCGGTTCCTCGACGACCTGCTGATCCTGCGTGCGCCACGGCTGGCCGGCGTGCGCGCGGACTACGACCGGGTGCTGCGGCAACGGAACTCCTTGCTCAAGACCGCCGGCGCGGCCCGGCGCGGGTCCTCGAGCTCCGAGGCGGCGCTCTCGACGCTCGGCGTGTGGAACTCGCACCTGGCCCGGACCGGTGCCGAGCTGCTCGCGGCACGGCTGACCCTGGTCGAGGAGCTGAGGCCGCTGGTCGGCAAGGCCTACGAGGCGGTCGCCCGGGGCGCCACCCGCTCCGACGCGACGATGGCCTACAAGTCGTCGTTCGAGCTGCCGGTCCAGGATGGCCCGGCCCCGGACCGGGACGCGCTCGCCGAGGCGATCCTCGCCGAGGTGGACCGGCGCCGCGGCGACGAGCTGGACCGCGGGATCAGCCTGGTCGGGCCGCACCGCGACGAGCTCACGCTGATGCTGGGGCCGCTGCCGGTGAAGGGGTACGCAAGTCACGGCGAGTCCTGGTCGTTCGCGCTCGCGCTGCGGCTGGCCTCCTACGACCTGCTCCGCGCCGGCGGGGACGACCCGATCCTGATCCTCGACGACGTGTTCGCCGAGCTCGACACCGAACGCCGCCAGCGGCTCGCGGAGATGGTCGCCGACGCCGAGCAGGTGCTGGTGACGGCCGCGGTCCCGGCCGACGTGCCTGCCGCGTTGGCGGGCGTCCGGTTCGACGTGGCCGACGGGGAGGTGACCCGTGCCTGACGACGAGCGCCCGCCCTCTGGTGACCCGGTCGACCCGGTCGATCCGCCCCGGCCCGCCGAGCCCGCCGCGACCCACGACGACACCGGCCTGGACCTGGCCCGCAGCATCGCTCGGTCGCTGGCCGGCAGCAAGCGGCCCGCCCGGAAGCCCACGCGTCCCGGGCAGCGGCCCCGCC
>DATFGA010000412.1:0-7237 GCA_035249775.1 Nocardioidaceae bacterium
GCCCGTCCCGTTGACGAGGTCGCCAGTGCCGTGGAACAGCTCATCGGTACCGGCAGCGAGCTGAGAAGCGCCGTCGGCGAGCTGGTTTGCACCCGGTGCAGCCTCACCGGCCAGACCGGCCTCGAGCTGCTGAGCACCTTCGCGCAGCTTGATCAGACCGGCGAGCAGCTCGCTGGCGCCGTCACGCAGCTTGAGCAGGTTCGCGTCGATCTCCGAAGCGCCAGCGGTGAGCTCGATGCCGGTGTCCGCGCCACCCTTGTAGCTCGTGGCCGCCGACGCGAAGGTCGGGCTCTCGAGCGGGTTGACCGGGAGCGCGGAGATCGACGTACGCGGGACGACACCGTCGGTGATGTCGGCGGTGTAGCCGAACTCGGCGGTGTCCGAGCCGATCGGCGGGAACAGCGTCATCGTGAACGACAGCTTGGTGCCGCCCTTGCCGTCGCCGGCCATGTTCGCCTGGCCGGACGCGACGTTGGTGAAGTTGCCCGGAGCCGTGGTGGTCAGCGAGCCGACCATCGGGATCGGCACGTTCACGGTCTTGGTGACCGTGCCGCCGTTCCCGTCGGGGAAGCTGACTTCCTGCTCGACGCCGGTGACGTTCTTGACGATGTACTTGACCTCGAGCTTGCCGCTCTCACCGACGATGTCGCCGGGCTCGACGCGCTTCCCGTCGAGGTAGTACTCCACGGTGACGTCGAGCGGCAGCTTGCCGGTGTAGTCGCTGACCGTGCGCAGGTGCTCCTCACCGTCCACCGTCATCTTGGTGATTTGGTTGCCGTTCTCGACGTCAAAGCCGCCGAAACCCTCGAGGTTGCGCAGCCCGTCGGTGGAGATCGGGTTCTGCAGCTCGACCGTGCCGTTGCCGGTGACGGCGAGCTGCTCGTAGATCCGCTTAGTCTCGACCTCACCGGTGGGCGAGGTGTAGACCTGCACGGTCTCGGTGTTGACGACCTTGATGTCGCCCTCGGCTGCCGTCGCGGGCAGCGCCGCAATCGCAGAGACGATCGCTGCGGAGGCGGTCACGGCCGCTACTCGCAGCGGCACGCTGAATCGGCCGGTCACTTGCTGTTCTCCATCATCAGGTCATCGAGCTTGTGCTCGGATTCGGTCGCCTTTGCAGGGCGGGTGCCGCGCGGGCGACGTACCTCTCCCTCGGTCGGTGCGACCAGGGCGGCGGCCAGGAAGCCGATCGCGACGGTGAACAGCAGCGAGGTGGCGGCGGTCACCGAGGTGGAGGTCACCTCCGGCGGCGCGGCGGCGTAGGTGTACTCATAGGCGCCGGCCAACGCGGCCGCGCCGAGCAGCGTGGTCCACAGCGGCAGCCGGTCCATGCTGGCGACGGCGATCGCCACGCAGAGCAGGACCACCAGGCCGACGGCGACTGCGCGCCCGCCGACCGAGTCCGGCAACAGGCCGGCGCGGACGAAGTAGCCGATCAGGGCGACGACGAAGCCGCCGAAGAATCCGGCCAGCCGCACAGCGGGGGTCCGGTCGGGCACCAGGGCGATGACCGCGCCCAGCGCCGCGCCGAGCAAGGCAACGGATTCGAGTTCCAGGTCGAACATCGCGCTGACCACGACAACCAGGACGGCTGCCGCGGTCAGGACGAGCCCGGCCAACAGTGTTTTGCGCATGCTGGCGCGCTCCCTCCAAGAAGCAACCGGGTGCCTCCCGTGGGAACCCGGTCAGCCTGCTCCCTCCCTGGGCGCAAGACTGTGCCGAAGCATATCTACTCCCAGGTAACAAAAGTCCAACAAATCCGATATACCCGGTCACACTGTGCCGAACGACACGTGACCCTCCGGCGCGTCGTCACCACCCCAGCGTTCCCCGTCATCCGCCGGTGCCGGAGGCCGTCGCACCTTATCCTCGGTCAGGCACCCCTACTCACCGACGGAGAACCACCTGATGCAGAGCGCCACGACTCCGCGTCTGCCGACGTGGCTGGTCGGAAGCGGCGTGATCGCGATCGCGATGGGCGTCATGAACGTCAGCACCTACGCGTTCACGATCCTCGCTGCCCGGGTCCTCGGCCCGAACGAGTACGGCGCGCTCGCTGCTGTCATGGGTCTGCTGCTCGTGGTCAACGTGGTCTCGCTCGGCCTGCAGGCCACCGGTGCGCGACGGGTCTCCGCCTCCCCCGAGCACCTCACCCACATCGAGGCGCGGATCATGTCCGCGAGCTACCGGTCCGCCACCGTGCTCGGTCTGCTGTGCCTGGCCGCGGTGCCGCTGGTGACCTGGCTGCTCCGGCTGGACAGCTGGCTCACCGCCGCGCTGCTCGCCGTCACGATCGTGCCGCTGACCGTGATGGGCGGCCAGGCCGGCATCCTCCAGGGCGAACGACGCTGGTTGCCGTTGGCCGGCATCTACCTGATGACCGGCCTCGGCCGGGTGGTGTTCGGTGTGGTCGCACTGCTCCTGGCACCGCACGCGCTCGGAGCGATGGTCGGTGTCGCGATCGGCGCGTTCGCGCCCGCGGTCCTGGGCTGGTTCGCGCTGCGTCATCCCAGCCGCCAGCAGGACCGACGCGAGGGAATCAGCGCAGAACCCGGTTGGCCGCGCGGGAACGTGCTCAAGGAGGTCGCCCACAACTCGCACGCGCTCCTGGCGTTCTTCGCGCTCTCCAACGCCGATGTCGTGATCGCGCGGAGCGTGCTGCCCGACGAGGCGAGCGGGCTGTACGCCGGTGGGCTGATTCTCGCGAAGGCGGTGCTGTTCCTGCCGCAGTTCGTCGTGGTGATCGCGTTCCCGTCCATGGCCGAGGCCGGTGCCCGCCGCAGCACGCACCTGAAGGGGCTCGGCCTGGTCCTCGGGATCGGCGCCGCTGCGACCGCGGGAGCCTGGGTCCTGCCTGAGCTCGCCATCATGTTCATCGGGGGCGAGGCCTACGCCGAGCTCGAGCCGATCATCTGGGCCTTCGCCGCCGTCGGGACGCTCTTGGCGATGATTCAGCTGATGGTCTACAGCGTCGTCGCCCGGCAGCACCAGCGGTCGGTGTTCGTGGTGTGGGCGGGGCTGGTCACGCTGCTGGCGCTGGCCCCCGTCGTCGAGTCGGTGTCCTTCCTGCTCACGACGGTGGTCGTGGTGGAGACCTGCGTGCTCCTCGTCCTGCTGGCACTGAGTCTCCGGCAGCCTCGGCCCGCGGCGGTCGACGTCGGAGCGGTGGCCCCACCGCCCGGCTGAGCGGAAGGCAGCAGCTCAGTGAGCGGCCTCGTGCCAGCTGCGCCCGGTGCCGACCGAGACGTCCAACGGCACGGTGAGCTTCGCCGCGGCCGCCATCTGCTCGCGCACCAGTGCCTCCAGCGCCTCGGACTCCCCTGGCGCGACCTCGAACACCAGCTCGTCGTGCACCTGCAGCAGCATCCGCGACTTCAGGTCACCCGAGCGCAGCGCCGCCTCGACGTTGAGCATCGCCACCTTGATGATGTCCGCGGCCGAACCCTGGATCGGGGCGTTCAGCGCCATCCGCTCGGCCATCTCCCGGCGCTGCCGGTTGTCGCTGGTCAGGTCCGGGAGGTAGCGGCGGCGGCCCATGATGGTCTCGGTGAACCCGCACTTGCGGGCCTCGTCGACGATCCCGGCCAGGTAGTCGTGCACTCCCCCGAAGGTCTCGAAGTACTCGTCCATCAGCCCGCGCGCCTCACCCGTGTCGATGCCGAGCTGGTTGGACAGCCCGTAGGCCGACAACCCGTAGGCCAGGCCGTAGTTCATCGCCTTGATCTTGGCGCGCATCTCCCCGGTCACCTCGACCGCGTCGACCCCGAACACCCGCGACGCGGTCACCGAGTGGAAGTCGTAGCCGGACCGGAACGCCTCGATCAGCAGCTTGTCCTCCGACAGGTGCGCCATGATCCGCATCTCGATCTGGCTGTAGTCGGCGGTCATCAGCGACTCGTAACCCTCGCCGACGACGAACGCCTCCCGGATCCGTCGGCCCTCCTCGGTGCGGATCGGGATGTTCTGCAGGTTCGGGTCGGTGCTGGACAGTCGCCCGGTGGCGGCGATCAGCTGGTTGAACGTGGTGTGGATCCGGCCGTCCGGCTGCACGGTCTTCAGCAGTCCCTCGACGGTCTGCCGCAGGCGGGACACGTCGCGGTGCCGCAGCAGCGCCTCGAGGAACGGATGCTCGGTCTTCACGAACAGCTGCTGGAGCGCGTCGGCGTCGGTGGTGTAGCCGGTCTTGGTGCGCTTGGTCTTCGGCATGTTCAGCTCGTCGAAGAGCACCACCTGCAGCTGCTTGGGCGAGCCGAGGTTGATCTCCTTGCCGATCGCGTCGTAGGCCTCGTCCGCGGCCTTCTTCACGCCACCGGCGAACTGCGCCTCCAACGACTCCAGGTGCTCGACGTCGACGGCGATCCCGATCCGCTCCAGGTCGGCGAGCACGTGCACCAGCGGCAGCTCGACATCGGCCAGCAGCGACGTACCGCCGCGGGAGTCCAGCTCCTCGTCGAGTGCCTCGGCCAGGTCCAGGATCGCCCGCGCCTGCAGCATCGAGGTGTCCCCCGACGAGTCCTCGCCGATGCTGTCGAAGGTGAGCTGCCCGGAGTCGGCCTCCTCCTGCTTCAGCTCCCGCTTGAGGTAGCGCAGGGTAAGGTCGGCCAGGTCGTAGGAGCGTTGGTCGGGGCGGGCGAGGTACGCCGACAGCGCGGTGTCCCGTTCCAGACCGGCGAGCTTCCAGCCGCGGGCCGACAGCGCGAGCATCGGGCCCTTCGCGTCGTGCAGCACCTTCTTGTACGTCGAATCGCCCAGCCAGTCGACCAGGGCCGCATCGTCCTCGGGGGTGACCTGCTCGGCGTCGATCCACGCCGCGGAACCGTCGACCGTGGCCAGCGCCAGCGCGAACACGTCGCCGGTCCCGGCCCGCCAGGAGCCCTGGACGTGCACGCCGACCCGGTCACCGGCGCTGGCGTGCTGCTTCAGCCAGCCGGCGACCTGCCCCTGCTCGAGGCGGGTGCCGTCGAGCTCGAAGCCGCCCTCCTCGATCTCCTCCTCCGACTCCAGCGTCTGGAACAGCCGGTCGCGCAGCACCCGGAACTCGAGCCCGTCGAAGAGCTTGTGCACCTCGTGCCGGTCCCAGGGCTGCATCACCAGGTCGGTCGGGGATGCGGTCAGGTCGAGGTCGCAGACCAGCGCGTTCAGCCGTCGGTTGCGGATCACGTCGCCGAGATGCTCGCGCAGCGAGTCACCGGCCTTGCCCTTGATCTGGTCGGCGTGGGCGATCACGTTGTCGAGCCCGTCGTACTGGTTGATCCACTTGGCCGCGGTCTTCGGGCCGACGCCGGGGACCCCGGGCAGGTTGTCGGAGGACTCGCCGACCAGGGCGGCGATCTCCGGGTAGCGGCCAGGCACCACGCCGTACTTCTCCTCCACCGCCGCCGGGGTCATCCGGGCCAGGTCGGAGACGCCCTTGCGCGGGTAGAGGATCGTGCAGTTCTCCCCCACCAGCTGCAGCGAGTCACGGTCGCCGGTGCAGATCAGCACCTCGAAACCCTGCGCGACCGCCTGCGTGGTGAGCGTGGCGATCACGTCGTCGGCCTCGAAGCCGTCCTTCTCGATGGTGGTGATCCGCAGCGCGCCCAGGACCTCCTTCACCAACGACACCTGGCCCTTGAACTCGTCGGGCGACTTGGAGCGGTTGGCCTTGTAGTCGGCGTACTCCTCGGCGCGGAACGTCTGCCGGGACACGTCGAAGGCCACGCCGAGGTGGGTGGGCTGCTCGTCGCGGAGCACGTTGATCAGCATCGACGTGAACCCGTAGACCGCGTTGGTCGGCTGCCCGGTGGTGGTGGAGAAGTTCTCCACCGGCAGCGCGAAGAACGCGCGGTAGGCCAGCGAGTGACCGTCGAGCAGCAGCAGCCGGGGCCGGATGCCGTCCGAGGTCGAAGGGGTCACCGGGGTGGTCGTGGAGGCGGTGGGCTGGTCGGACACGAGTGTGACTTTAGCCCGCCGCACCCCCAGGACGTGACGGGCGTACGGCGTACGCGGCCCGACGTCGTGGGGACCGGCCGGACGTCAGTCGACGGACTTGGTCTGGGCGCGGCGCTGTGACCGACGCTGGGCCAGCACCTGTCCCACGGAACGGTGGCTGCGGCTGCCGACGCGGGCCGCCGCCGGCGGGTCCACCGGGAGCTTGGCGCGCAGGGCACCGACCGTGGCGCCGCGGACCACCGCGACCTGGGTCAGCCCGAGCCGGGCCATGAACCGGTTCGCGTCCCGCGAGTGGACCGCCGCCGCCGCGAGCACGTGCCCGGTGTCCTTCTCCTCGGCCCAGGTCACCGCCGCCTCGATCAGCGCCCTTCCGGCGCCGTGCCGGCGGAACGCGTCGAGCACGTGCAGGTGCGTGATCTGGATGGCCTGCTCGGCGTGGATCGGCGACATCGGCGCGCGCGCCAGGTGGATCGCACCGATCACCCGGTCCTCGACCAGCGCGACGAGCAACCGCTGGTCCGGGTCGGCGACGATGCCGGCCACCGCGACGGCGGCCTCGGTCGCCGGCATCTCGGCGGGGAACCGCTCGGAGTAGGTACGGCGGGAGAAGTCGGTCCAGATCTCGAGGAGGGCATCCACGTCGTCGGGTACGGCATCGCGGACTTGTACCGGAACTCGGGACAAGGGACACCCCTTCCAGGCCACCAGGTGGCAGTGCAGGAGAGACCGACGGTGTGCCGTGGGTCTGCCGCCTCGGACGGGCCCCCCGGCCGTGCGAAGTCGACGAGGTGAGAGATTACGCCTAGATCGGGCGAATCGGTAGAGGAGACCCTTGTTCCCCGGAGTCGGCACCCTCGTCAACATCATCACCGTGCTGGTCGGCACGGTGATCGGCGTGCTCGTCGGTCACCGGCTGACCCAGCGCACCCGCGACGTCGTCACCGACGGGCTCGGTCTGGTCACGCTGCTGATCGCGGCGACCTCCGCGGTGAGCATCGCCGACCCGGCCTGGTCCGCCGCAGTGGGCGACAGCGCGCCGATGCTGATCGTGCTCGGCGCGCTGTTGATCGGCGGGATCCGCGGTTCGATCCTGGGCATCGAAGACGGCATGGAGCGTTTCGGCAGCTGGCTCCAGCGCCGGCTGCATGCCCGCGGCGGCGGCGGTCACGAGGACAGCGCGGACCGGCAACGGTTCATCGAGGGGTTCGTCTCGAGCTCGCTGGTGTTCTGCGTCGGTCCGCTCACGGTGCTCGGCTCGATCAATGACGGGCTGGGCAACGGCGCGGACCAGCTCTACCTCAAGGCG
>DATFGA010000413.1:0-3177 GCA_035249775.1 Nocardioidaceae bacterium
CCACCTGGGCGTGCCCCGCTCGGGTGCGCTGGACCGGCCGGCCGCGGCGCTCGCGAACCGGCTGGTCGGCAACCCGGACGGCGCCGCGGTCCTGGAGACCACCCTCGGCGGGGTGACGGTCCGGACCTCGGTCGCGATGACGCTCGCGGTCACCGGCGCGGAGTGCCCCGTCACCGTCGACGGCCGGCCGGTGCCACTCGGTGAACCGTTGGCGCTCGGCAGCGACCAGACCCTGCTGGTCGGTCCGGCCACCCGGGGCCTGCGCAGCTACGTCGCCGCCGCCGGAGGTCTCCAGGTCGCCGAGGTGCTCGGCTCCCGGTCGACCGACACCCTGTCCGGGATGGGGCCCGAGCCGGTCTCGGCCGGTGCCGTCCTCCCGGTCGGTGACCCGTTCGGCGATCCCCACAGCGTGGACGTGTCCGTCGTACGCCGGCCGCCGGACCCCGCCACGCTCCAGGTGGTCCCCGGTCCGCGCACCGACTGGTTCACCGACCAAACGATGGCGACGCTGACCGGTTCGACGTACACGTGCTCCGCGGACTCGAACCGGGTCGGGCTGCGGCTGCACGGCCCTCGCCTTGTCCGGGTGCGGAACGAGGAGCTGCCCAGCGAGGGCCTGGTGCTCGGGGCGGTGCAGGTGCCGGCGTCGGGAGAGCCGCTGGTGTTCCTCAACGACCACCCGACCACCGGCGGCTACCCGGTGATCGCGGTCGTGCGCCCCGAGGACCTGGCGGTGTGTGCGCAGCTGCGGCCGGGGGACAAGGTGCGGTTCGCCGTCGCGCGCCGGGTTGGCTAGTCCACCCGGAGTGGCCTGCTGGTTTCCGGACCGGTTCGGGCATGGCCCCGGGATCGGTTGGGTAGGCCAACGGGTGATCCGACTCGTGGAGGTGGCGTGACGTGGCAGCCGATCGTGTGCGTGACATCTGGGGGGCGCGGACTGCGTACGCCTCCGGGGAGAGCTGGCCGGAACGGGTGGACACGCATCTCGTCGACGGGGTCGCGGAGGCGGACGTAGAGCGGTGGGTGCAGTCGGCGTGCCTGCTGTGCAGCAACGGCTGCGGTGTCGATGTGGCGGTGGCCGGAGACCGGATGGTGGGCATGCGAGGTCGTGCCGTCGACCGGGTCAACAAGGGCCGGCTCGGCCCCAAGGGTCTCTTCGGCTGGCAGGGACAGCTCCGGGACCGGTTGACCCGTCCGCTCGTGCGCAGGAACGGTGAGCTCGTCGAGACCTCCTGGGACGAGGCGATGGGTCTGGTCGTGGACCGCTCCCGCGCCCTCCTCGAGCAGAAGGGGCCGCTCTCGCACGGGTTCTACACCTCCGGGCAGCTGATGCTCGAGGAGTACTACACGCTCGCGGTGATCGGGAAGGCCGGCATCGGCACACCGCACATGGACGGCAACACCAGGCTGTGCACAGCGACGGCGGCCGCCTCCCTGAAGGAGTCCTTCGGGACGGACGGCCAGCCGGGCAGCTACACCGACCTCGACACCTGCGACGCGATGTTCCACTACGGACACAACGTGGCCGAGACGCAGACCGTGATGTGGGCGCGGATGTTGGACCGCCTCGAGGGAGCCGATCCTCCGCGGCACGTGACCGTCGACCCGCGTCGCACCAAGGTGGCGGAGCGGTCCGACGTGCACCTCGCGGTCCGGCCGGGGACCAACCAGGCCGTGATGAACGGCCTCGTGCGCGAGCTGATCCAGCACGACTGGATCGACCACGAGTTCGTCGACGCCCACACGGTCGGCTTCGAGGAGCTGGCCCGGATCGTCGACGAGTACACGCCCGAGCGAGTGTCGGAGATCTGCCGGGTCGAGGCCCGCGACGTGCGGGCGGCGGCGGAGATCTTCGGGACCTCGGAGCGGGTCGTGTCGACCGTTCTCCAGGGCTTCTACCAGTCCCACCAGGCGACCGCGGCATCCGTGGCGGTGAACAACATGCACCTCCTGCGCGGGATGCTGGGCCGCCCCGGCGCCGGGATCCTGCAGATGAACGGGCAGCCCACGGCACAGAACAACCGCGAGACAGGGGTCGACGGTGACCTGTCCGGGTTCCGGAACTGGCAGAACGAGGAGCACGTCCGCGAGCTCGCGGAGCTCTGGGACGTCGACCCGATCGTGATCCCGCACTGGTCGCCGCCGACTCATGCCATGCAGCTGTTCCGGTACGCCGAGCAGGGTTCCATCGGTTTCCTCTGGATCGCCGGGACGAACCCCGCCGTCTCGCTGCCCGAGCTCAGCCGGATCCGGCGCATTCTCGGCAGCGACAAGGTGTTCGTCGTGGTCAACGACGGGTATCTGAGCGAGACCGCGCAGCTGGCCGATGTGGTCCTGCCCTCCGCGCTGTGGGCGGAGAAGACTGGGACCTTCACCAACGTGGACCGCACGGTGCACCTGTCCGAGCAGGCCGTGGAGCCGCCGGGGGAGTCGCGCAGCGATCTCGACATCTGGGTCGACTACGCCCGGCGGATGGGGTTCACCGACCGGAGCGGACGGCCGATCCCGCGCTGGGACTCTCCCGAGGCCGCCTTCGACGGCTGGCGGGAGTGTTCTCGTGGCCGGCCCTGCGACTACTCCGGGATGAGCTACGAGAAGCTGCGCGGTGGCAGCGGCATCCAGTGGCCGTGCACCGACGAGGCTCCGGGCGGCACCGAACGGATCTACACCGACCACGTCTACAACACTTTCGACGACTACTGCGAGACGTACGGGCACGACCTGCTCACCGGGGCCGCGGTCACCGCGACCGAGCACGCAGCGACCCGGTTCGACGGGAGGGCGCGGCTCAAGGGGGCTCCGTGGACCTCACCGCCGGAGAACCCGGGAGACGAGTACCCGTTGACGCTCAGCACCGGCCGCACCGCGTACCAGTTCCACACGCGCACCAAGACGGGCCGCGCGCCGGAGCTGAACGAAGCCGCACCGGACGCCTGGGTCGAGATCTCGACCGACGACGCCGAGGCGCTCGGGATAGCCGAGGGTGACCTGGTCCGGGTGGAGTCCGTCCGCGGCTCGATCGAGGTGGCGGCGCGCGTCAGCCGGATCCGCGCGGGCACCGTGTTCGTCCCCTTCCACTACGGCGACGGTGACGGTGCAGGCCGCCGACGCGCCGCGAACGAGCTGACGATCACCGCCTGGGACCCCGTCTCCAAGCAGCCGGCGTTCAAGAACGGC
>DATFGA010000414.1:0-8446 GCA_035249775.1 Nocardioidaceae bacterium
TCGGGGGTCTTGGCCGGGCCGGCGTAGTAGACCGCGTGGTCCTTCATGTACTGCGGCATCGGCTCGCCGGCGTCGAGGCGCTCCTTGATCTTGGCGTGCGCGATGTCGCGGGCCACCACCAGCGGACCGGTCAGCGACAGCCGGGTCTTCACCGGGTACCGCGACAGCTCGGCGCGGATCTCGTCCATCGGCCGGCTGAGGTCGATCTTCACGACGTCGTCGGACAGCTTCTCGTCGGTGGTCTCGGGCAGGTACTTCGCCGGGTCCCGTTCGAGCTGCTCGAGGAACACGCCGTCCGCGGTGATCTTGCCCAGCGCCTGCCGGTCGGCCGAGCAGGACACCGCGATCGCCACCGGGACCGAGGCGCCGTGCCGGGGCAGGCGCACCACCCGGACGTCGTGGCAGAAGTACTTCCCGCCGAACTGCGCACCGATCCCGAAGGACTGGGTCAGCTTGAAGACCTCCTCCTCGAGCTCGATGTCGCGGAACCCGTGGGCGCTCATCGAGCCGGAGGTCGGCAGGTTGTCGAGGTAGTGCGCCGAGGCGTACTTCGCGGTCTTCATCGCGAACTCCGCGGAGGTGCCGCCGATCACGACCGCGAGGTGGTACGGCGGGCAGGCGGCTGTTCCGAGGGAACGGATCTTCTCGTCGAGGAACTCGATCATCCGCGTCGGGTTGAGGATCGCCTTGGTCTCCTGGAACAGGAAGGACTTGTTGGCCGACCCACCGCCCTTGGCCATGAACAGGAACTTGTACTCCGGTGGCCGGCCGTCGACCGCCGGGGTGGAGTAGAGCTCGACCTGTGCGGGGAGGTTCGTGCCGGTGTTCTTCTCCTCCCACATGCTCAGCGGAGCGAGCTGGCTGTAGCGCAGGTTCAGCTTCGTGTAGGCGTCGTACACGCCCTTGCTGATCCACTCACCGTCGTCGGCGCCGGTGAGCACGCCCTCGGACTTCTTCCCCATCACGATCGCGGTGCCGGTGTCCTGGCACATCGGCAGCACACCGCCGGCGGAGATGTTCACGTTCTTCAGCAGATCGAGCGCCACGAACCGGTCGTTGCCGCTGGCCTCCGGGTCGTCGATGATCCGCCGCAGCTGGGCCAGGTGCGCCGGCCGCAGGTAGTGCGCGATGTCGTGCATGGCCTCGGCGGTCAGCAGGCGCAGGGCAGCCGGGTCGACCTGGAGGAACGTGCGGCCGTTCGCCTCGAAGGTGCTGACCCCCTCCGCGCTCACCAGCCGGTAGGGCGTGTCGTCCGCGCCGATCGGCAGCAGGTCGGAGTAGCGGAAGTCGGGCTGGTCGCTGGGGTGCGGGCTCACGGTCGGGAGGGCTCCTTGGAGACAGGCATATCTGCGGTCCCGAGCGTAATCGACGGGGTTAGGCTGTCCGTCATGGAGGGACGCCCCGAACGCCGCATGCAGCCGCACGACGCAAGCCAGCTGAGGATCTCCGACGACGACCGGCACCGGGTCGCCGAAGTGCTCCGCCATGCCGCTGGTGAGGGCCGGATCGACTTCGAGGAGCTCGACCAGCGGCTCGAGGAGGCGTACGCCGCGAAGACCTATGCCGACCTCGTCCCCATCACGGCTGACCTCCCGATCCATCCGGCCACCCAGCCGAGCACCCCTCCCGCCGTACCCCAGCCGTCGTCGCTGATGCCGGCGTCGAGCCACGCGAACTCCGTCGCGATCATGTCCGAGACCAAGCGGCAGGGATCGTGGCTGGTGCCCGCGCAGCACACCGCCTTCTCGATGATGGGCTCGGTCCAGCTCGACCTGCGGGAGGCGCAGTTCGCGGCGCGCGAGGTGACGATCTACGCGAACTCGATCATGGGCGACGTCCGGATCATCGTGAACGCGCACACCCGCGTGATCGTCGACGGGGTGGCGATCATGGCGGAGTTCACCGAGGCACGCGAGAAGGTGCCCGCCGAGCTCACGCCCGACTCGCCCGTGGTCCGGGTGAAGGGTTTCGCGCTGATGGCCGGGGTGACCGTGCAACGCAAGGCGATGCCGGGGCAGACCCGCAAGCGCCTCGGCTGGAACCAGTGACGGCTGCATCACCATGTGATGACAGGGCGCCGGTCGGGCGGACAGACTGTCGAGCATGCGCCAGCTGACATCGCTTGATGCCCAGTTCCTCAACGTCGAGTCACCGACGACCGTCGGACACGTCGGCAGCCTGATCCTGCTCGACCCCTCCACCGCGCCCGGCGGCGAGTGGACGCTGGAGTCGGTGCGTGCGGTCCTCGAGCCGCGGCTGCACCTCGCCGAGCCGTTCCGGCAGCGGCTGGTCTCGGTGCCGCTCGGACTGGGGCGTCCGTACTGGATCGACGACCCGGACTTCGACATCGAGTTCCACCTGCGGGAGGTGGCGCTGCCCAGCCCCGGCACCCGCGAGCAGCTCGGTGAACAGGTCGCCCGGATCCACGCGCGGCCCCTGGACCGGACCAGGCCGTTGTGGGAGACCTACGTGATCACCGGGGTCGAGGGCGGCAAGGTCGCGTTCTACTCCAAGGTGCACCACGCCGCGATCGACGGTGTCTCCGGCGCGGAGATCCTCGAGACCGTCATGGACATCACCCCCGAGCCGCGGATCGTCGAGCCGGAGCCCGATGCCCTCCTGCCACGGCAGATGCCGTCGATGGTCAGCCTGATCCGGCGCGGCCTGCGCGGGGCGATGGTCAACCCGATCGAGGTACTGCGCACCGTCCCCAAGTCGCTCGGCTACGTCGACGAGCTGCCCGGTGCCACGAACTTCCCGGGGGTTCGTCTCCTCAGCGACACCGCGAGCACCATCGCTCGCCTGCTGGGGGAGGAGCAGCCCGACGCCGGCCATCGGGCGCTGCACGCTCCGCGGACCCCGCTGAACGGTCCGATCACGCCGCATCGGCGGTTCGCGTTCGGCTCGTTGCCGATGGCCGACGTCAAGCTGGTCAAGAACCACTTCGGCATGACCGTGAACGACGTGGTGATGGCACTGACCGCGTCTGCCCTGCGGCGCTGGCTGCTCGACCACGATGCGCTCCCGAGCATGCCGCTGGTGGTGGCGGTGCCGGTCTCGATCCGCACCGAGGACCAGAAGGGCTCGCACGGCAACCAGGTCTCGGTGATGATGGCCGAGCTGCCGACCCACGTCGCCGACCCGCACGAGCGGCTGTGCGCGATGCGCGACTCGATGCAGGAGGCCAAGCGGCACTTCGAGACGATCCCGGCGACCCTGCTGCAGGACCTCTCGAACCTGATCCCGACCGCGCTGTCGGGGCTGGCCGCTCGTGCCCTGTTCAAGCTCGCCATGGTGCCCGGTGTGCTGTTCAACCTGTTCGTCAGCAACGTGCCTGGTCCACAGCTGCCGCTCTACATCGCCGGCGCGAAGGTCGAGGGCATCTACCCGGTCTCGGCGGTCACCGACATGAGCGGCGGCCTGAACATCACGCTGTTCTCCTACAACGGCTCGCTCGACTTCGGGCTGATCGCCTGCCGCGAGATGCTGCCCGACGTGTGGAACCTGATCGGGTACCTGCACGACGCGATGGCGGAGATGGTGGCGCTGGTTCCGGGGGACTCTGAGAGCGGTCCTCCCTCCGAGAGCGGCCCTGCCTCGGCCGCCGCGGCATCGGCTCCGCCGGTCGCTCGCGCGGCGCGGAAGAGCGCGGCAAAGAAGAGCGCGCCGAAGAAGCGGCCGCCGGGTTCGCCCTAGTCGAGCATCGGCTTTTCGGGCCCTGTTCGGGTGCGCCAGCGGCGGTCCCGCGACGTGAGCCCCTCCCGTCGTACGCCGGCCCGCGCTTCGTCGTACGCCGGCCCGCGCACTCAGTCGCAACGGCAGGCGATCCGGTGCTCAGAAGCTGCCGATGCGACTGACTCAGGCACGATGCACCGACCGGCGGTCGCAATCGCACATGTGTGCCGGAGTTGTACGTCCCGCGGCGCGGAACCGTGCAACACGGGCACTCATGTGCTGTTGTGGCTACTTGTTCTTCGCGGCCTTCGCGGAACGGTCGGCGTTGCGGCGGATGGCGTCGACGAACGTCTCGTGCAGCGGGATCGGTAGGTCGTGGCCCATCCCGGGCACCAGCAGCAGCTCGCAGCCGGGGATCGCGCGTGCGGTGGCCCGACCACCGGAGACGTGCACCATCCGGTCGTTCGTGCCGTGGATCACCAGCGCGGGGATCCGCAGCCCGCGCAGGTGGCGAGACCGGTCCGGCTGCGCGACGACCGCCAGCATCTGCCGCATCACGCCGGCGGGGTCCACGCCGCGGTCGAAGGTCTCGGCGGCGCGCTCGCGCACGGTGTCGGCGGTGTCCGGGTAGAGCGGCGAGCCGATCATCTTCCACAGCCGCGCCGAGGTCTCGATGTAGGCCTCGCGGCTCTTCTGCCGCTTGGCCAGCAGCATCGGCGCCAGCCGGGGGTCCTGCCAGCCGACCGAGCGGCGACCGGTGGTGGACATGATGGAGGTCAGCGAGCGCACCCGGGACGGGTCGTCGAGGGCCATCGTCTGCACGATCATCCCGCCCATGGAGATTCCGAGCAGGTGGGCGGAGCCGAGCCCGAGGTGGTCCAGCAGCGCGAAGCCGTCCGCGGCCATGTCGGAGAGCGTGTACGGCGCGCGCACCTTCAGCCCGCTGAAGGCCCGGACCAGGGTCTTGCGGGTCACCCGGTGCGGAATCTTGCTCGAGCGGCCCACGTCGCGGTTGTCGAAGCGGATCACGTAGAAGCCGTTGTCGGCGAGCATCCGGCAGAAGTCGGGGTTCCACCAGGTCATCGGCCCGCCCAGCCCCATCACCAGCAGCAGCGGGTCGGCGGCCGGGTCGCCGAACGTCTCGTAACAGATGTCGACACCCGTCGACAGACTCGCAACCTGCTCCCCGGAGGTGGTGGCCCGGGCTTCCGACGTGCTGGTCATCGCTCACCTTCCGACACTGCTTGTTACTGACCAGTTTATCTTCCTCACTCAAGCCGCGGGGACGGGGCGCACACCATGTAACGATCGGGTGTTGTTGCGCATGATTTCCGATTTATGTGGTTACCGTCACATCATGGGCTCGCCGCTTGGTGCGTTTCTCTGTCCCCCCGGGTACGCCGGGCCCAGCGGGCTGCGTGCGATCGCCCGGGAGAGCAGCGCCGTGGTGGAGGCCGGGAGGCTGGTACGTCGCACCGCGTGCGACCGCGTCCACCGCCGCGACACGCCCTACGCCGGAAGCAGACCGACCCGGTCACTCGACCCTGTGGTCCTGGTCCCCGGCTTCATGGCCGGTGACACCACGCTCCTGCTGATGTCACGGCACCTGCGCCGCCTGGGCTACCGCACCTACCGCTCCACGATGCACGCCAACGTCGGCTGCACGCAGGAGGCCTCCTACGCCCTCGAACGCCGGGTCGAGGCAATCACCATCCGGCGCGAACGCAAGGTGACCATCATCGGGCACAGCCTGGGTGGTCTGCTGGCCCGCGGGATCGCCGCCCGCCGGCCGGATCTGGTCGACGGGATCATCACGATGGGCAGCCCGATGCTGGCGCCGGGCGCCGTACACCCGGTGCTGGCCTTCGACCTGGCCCTGGTCATCGCGCTGCGCCGCGCCGGCCTCGGCTCGATGATGGGGGAGGACTGCACGTCCGGCGACTGCGCCCGGCTCAGCTGGGAGCAGGCCCAGGCGCCGCTCGCCAGCGGCGTCGGGTTCACCTCGATCTTCTCCCGACGTGACGGCGTGGTGGACTGGCGCAGCTGCCTGGACCCGGCGGCTCACACGGTCGAGGTGCCCACCAGCCACCTCGGCATGGCCTTCGACCCCGTCGTCCTCGACGTGGTCGCCGGCGAGCTCGCACAGGGCCGGGAGCGGCGCACGTCCGAGGTCAGGAAGCCGGCCAGGTTGGCGGTAGTTCCAGACGTCTCGGCGGGTTAGCCCCGCGCCGGGAACACGTGACCGCGGCGGCCGCCATCGCGCCCTCCAGCAGCGTGCACACGTGGTCCCTCCCGAGCGCGGCGAGCATGCCGGGCCGCAGCAGGTCCCACGAGCTGAGGATCGCCAGCATCGCGGCCATGAAGGAGTCGCCCGCGCCGACGGTGTCCACCACCGCGGTGGGCGGCGCCGGCGCGGCCACCTCGAACGCCTCCCGGAACGCCCTGGCGCCTGCGTCCCCGGAGGTGACGACCACCAGCTCGGTCTCCGGGCCGGTGAGGAGCTCCGCGGCCAGTGCGTCGACCGGCTCGTCCGGCCGCAGCGCCTGCAGGTCCTCGTCGCTGACCTTCACCAGCCGGCTCTCGGCGGCGAGGCCGGCCACGTCGCGCCAGCTCTGCCGGGGGTCGGTCACGAAGGCGGGGCGCACGTTCGGGTCGTAGCTGACGAAGACATCGCGCTCGCGGGCCTGCCGCACCAGGTCGCGCACGGCGTCGCGGCCGGGTGGCAGCACCGCGCCGACGGAGCCGACATGCAGTCCCGAGCAGTCCGGAAGGTCCAGCGGTCGCAGGTCCCAGGCCACCTCGAAGTCGTAGGTGGCCGCGTTGCGCGAGTCGAGCCGCGCGGTCGCCGTACTCGTCCGCGAGCCCGGCACCACCGACGCGGAATGCAGGTCGACACCGCTGTCCCGCACGTGCTCGGCCACCGCGCGGCCGTGCTCGTCGTCGCCGATCCGGGTGACCAGCACGGCGGGTACGTCGAGCCGGGCCAACCCGACCGCGACGTTCATCGGCGATCCTCCGACCGCGGCGGACCGCGAACCGTCCTGGGCGGCGACCACGTCGACCAGGGACTCCCCGACCACGACGAACGGCGCGGTGGTCACGGCATCAGCGCCCGAAGTCGACCGCGGCGTACGACTTGAGCTTCTGCAGCTTGTGGTCGCTGGTGATCGAGCGGATCGTGCCGCTGCGCGAGCGCATCACCAGCGAGTGCGTGCTCGCGCCGCCGGCCCGGTAGCGGACGCCCTTCATCAGCTCACCGTCGGTGATCCCGGTCGCCACGAAGAACACGTCGTCGCCGCTGACCAGGTCGTTGGTGTACAGCACGTTGTCCGGGTCGAGGTCATGGCCGGCGTCGATCGCCTTCTGCCGCTCCTCGTCCCCGGTGGGCCACAGCCGGCCCTGGATCACGCCGTCCAGGCACTTCATCGCGCAGGCGGCGATGATCCCCTCGGGGGTGCCGCCCACCCCGAGCAGCAGGTCGATACCGGTGTCCGGCCGGGCAGCCATGATCGCGCCCGCCACATCCCCGTCGGTGATGAACTTGATCCGTGCTCCGGTGTCCCGGATCTCCTTGACGATCTGCTCGTGCCGGGGCCGGTCCAGCAGCACCACGGTGACGTCCTCGGGTGTGCTGCCCTTGGCCTTGGCGACCTGGTGGATGTTCTCCGCGATCGGGTAGCGGATGTCGACCACGTCGGCCGCCTCCGGACCGGTGACCAGCTTCTCCATGTAGAACACCGCCGACGGGTCGAACATCGACCCGCGCGGGGCGACCGCCATCACTGAGATCGCGTTGGTCATTCCCTTGGCGGTCAGCGTGGTGCCGTCGATCGGGTCGACGGCCACGTCGCACTCGGGGCCGGTGCCGTCGCCGACCTCCTCGCCGTTGAACAGCATCGGCGCGTTGTCCTTCTCGCCCTCGCCGATCACCACGACGCCGCGCATGCCGACCGTGGAGATCAGCTTCCGCATCGCGTTGACAGCGACCCCGTCCGCGCCGTTCTTGTCGCCGCGGCCCACCCATCGACCGGCGGCCATCGCCGCGGCCTCGGTGACCCGGACCAGCTCGAGGGCCAGGTTGCGGTCAGGCGCCTCGTGCGCTGCGGACAGGTCGGGAGGAAGGACGGTGTCAGACATAACGTGATGGTAACGGAGCGGGCGGCTCAGCAGCAGATGCGCCGTAGACCGCAAGCTCGGTGGCCTTGACCGCGGCCCACACCCGCCGACCCGGAACCAGCTCGAGCCGGGCCGCGGACGCGGGCGTCACGTCCGCGATCAGCGGGGCGGCCCCGGCGTCGAGGTGCACCCGCACCGCCGCGCCATGGGGTACGACTGAGCGCACAACCCCGGCCCACCGGTTCCGGGCGGACCCGGTCGGCTCGCCGGCTGTCAACGACACCGTCTCGGGGCCGAAGCTGACGAAGACGTCCCCGTCGAAGGGCGTGGTGCTCACCAGGGACGTGCCGTCGGCCAGGCGTACGTCGGTCGCGGTGCTGTGTCCGCGGAGCACGTTCAGCCCGACCAGGCGGGCCACGTGGTCGGTGCGGGGCCGTTGTGCCACCTCGTCGGGGGTGCCGGCCTGGGCGATCCGGCCCTCGTCGAGCACGACCACCCGGTTCGCGATCGTCATCGTGTCGATCGCGTCGTGCGTGACCAGGATGCTCACCCCGCCGAAGTCCGCGAGGTGCCTGGCCAGCTCGAACCGCAGCGCCATCGCCACCGAGACGTCGAGGGCGGCCAATGGCTCGTCCAGGAGCAGCAGGGTGGGGTC
>DATFGA010000415.1:0-4182 GCA_035249775.1 Nocardioidaceae bacterium
GGTCGATGATGCTCAACGGTGAGCCGATCGTGGCGAGCCAGACCTACCGGGTTGCGACGCTCAACTTCCTGGCCGACGGCGGCGACTCGTTCACCGCCTTCGCGCAGGGGACGAACCGGCTCGGCGCGGGCGAGGACCTCGAGAACCTCGCGGCGTACCTCACGGCCCACCCGGGGATCACCCCGCCGGCGGACCGCGTCGACGGCCTGTAGGACGGGTCGCCCGAACGTCAACAACAGTGAAGGCCGCCGACGAGTTCTCTCGTCGGCGGCCTTCGCCGTGTCGGTGCCGGCTCGGGTCGCCGGTGCGCGCTCTCCCAGCCGGGCCGGGCGCATTCGCACGTGTGTGCTGGTGTTTCACGGTTTTCGCGCTCGCCCGTGCTGCTCCAGCACACAAGTGCTGGAACGGTCAGATGACGCCGAGCGCCAACATCGCGTCGGCGACCTGGATGAAGCTGGAGATGTTCGCACCTGCGACGTAGTTCCCCGGCGTGCCGTACTCCTCGGCGGCGGTGGCGCACCGCTCGTGCACGCCCTGCATGATCTCGGCGAGCCGCTGCTCGGTGTACTCGAAGCTCCACGAGTCGCGGGAGGCGTTCTGCTGCATCTCCAGGGCGCTGGTCGCGACGCCGCCGGCGTTGGCGGCCTTGCCGGGACCGAACAGGATCCCGGCCTCCTGGAAGGTGCGGACCGCGTCGGGCGTGCACGGCATGTTCGCGCCCTCGGCCACGGCCACCACGCCCGACTCGACCAGTGCCCGCGCCGAGGAGGCGTCCAGCTCGTTCTGGGTCGCGCACGGCAGGGCGACGTCGCAGGGGACCTCCCACACGTTGCCGCCTTCGACGTACTTCGCGTTCGTCCGGCGGCGGGCGTAGTCCGAGACGCGGAGCCGCTCGACCTCCTTGACCTGGATCAGCTCGTCCACGTCGAGGCCGTCGTCCTGCACGACGTACCCGTTGGAGTCGGAGCAGGCCACCACCACGGCGCCCAGCTCCTGCGCCTTGCGGGCGGCGTACAACGCGACGTTGCCGGACCCGGAGACAAGCACCCGCTTCCCGGACAGGGTGGTGTTGAGGGTCTCGAGCATGTGCTCGGTGAAGAAGACGGTCCCGTAGCCCGTCGCCTCGCGGCGCACCCGCGAACCGCCGTACGCCATCCCCTTGCCGGTCAGCACGCCGGACTCGTAGCGGTTGGTGATCCGCTTGAACTGGCCGAACATGTAGCCGATCTCGCGCTCGCCGACGCCGATGTCACCGGCCGGGACGTCGGTGTACTCGCCGATGTGACGCGACAGCTCGGTCATCAGCGACTGGCAGAAGCGCATCACCTCACCCTCGCTGCGTCCCTTGGGGTCGAAGTCGGACCCGCCCTTGCCGCCGCCGATCGGCATCCCGGTCAGCGCGTTCTTGAACAGCTGCTCGAAGCCGAGGAACTTCACCACGCCGAGGTAGACCGACGGGTGGAACCGCATCCCGCCCTTGTAGGGGCCCAGCGCGGAGTTGAACTCCACCCGGAACGCGCGGTTGATCCGGATCTGTCCGGTGTCGTCGACCCACGGCACCCGGAAGATGATCTGCCGCTCGGGCTCGCAGATCCGCTCGATGACGGCCTGGTCGATGTACTCCGGGTGCTTGCTCGCGACCGGGTTCAGCGACTCGAGCACCTCGTGCACGGCCTGGTGGAACTCGGCCTCGCCGGGGTTGCGCTGGAGGACGGTGTCGAAGACGGACTGCAGGGCCGGATCGAGACGGGACATTCCAGCACTCTAGTCACTTCTCCGACCCACCCCGACGGCTGCCCGGGATGCGGGCTGGGCAGGATGGAGCCATGTCGGAAGCCCTGCCCCGTGTCGGTTCCCTGCAGTCCCTGTCCGCCCTCGAACGCAGCGACCTTCTCGCCGACCCGGTCGCCGCGGCCCTGAAGAGCTGGGAGTACGCCGAGCGGGTGGCTGTCGTGGAGATCGACCCGGACCTCGCCGACACCGCCGCGATGAGCGAGGCCTACTCGTTGCCGCTGACGACCGGCGCGAACTGCGTGGTGGTGGCCGGCCGGCGCGGCGGCGAGGAACGGGTGGCCGCGTGCGTGGTCCGGGCCGACACTCGCGCCGACGTGAACAACCTGGTCAAGCGGATGTTGGACGTGCGCAAGGCCTCCTTCCTGGCGATGGACCGGGCGGTGGAGGAGTCCGGGATGGAGTACGGCGGGATCACTCCGCTGGGCCTGCCGGAGTCCTGGCGGCTGCTGGTCGACTCCGCCGTCCTCGACCTCCCGGTCGCGATCATCGGCAGCGGCGTACGCCGGTCGAAGCTGCTGCTGCGCGGGTCCGACCTGGCCCACCTCCCTCGCGCTGAAGTCGTCGACCGCCTCGGCCTCTGACCGACTTGTCAGACGCCTGGGTGGCTATGGCCGCACACCCGTCTGACAACTCGGGAATGCCAGCAGGGAGGGCGGGTACGTCGAAGCGACCCCGACTCTCCTTGGAGGCTGACGATGAAGGCAGTGACCTGGCACGGCAAGCGCGACATGCGCGTCGAGGACGTCCCGGACCCGATCATCGAGGAGCCGACCGACGCGATCATCAGGGTCACCTCCACCGGGTTGTGCGGCTCCGACCTGCATCTCTACGAGGTCCTCGGCCCGTTCATGACCCCTGGCGACGTCGTCGGCCACGAGCCGATGGGGGTCGTCGAGGAGGTCGGCTCCGGCGTCACGGGTCTCGCCACCGGTGACCGGGTGGTGGTCCCGTTCAACGTCAGCTGCGGGCACTGCTGGATGTGTGACCAGCAGCTCTACAGCCAGTGCGAGACGACCCAGAACCGCCAGCACGGAACCGGTGCTTCGTTGCTCGGCTACAGCAAGCTCTACGGGCAGGTCCCGGGTGGCCAGGCGGAGTACCTGCGGGTGCAGTTCGCCGACTTCCTGCCGATCAAGGTCCCGGACGGCCCGGACGACGAGCGCTTCCTGTTCCTGTCCGATGTCCTGCCCACGTCCTGGCAGGCGGTCGAGTACGCCGCCGTACCCGACGGCGGCACGCTGCTGGTGATCGGCCTAGGCCCGATCGGCGACATGTCGGCCCGGATCGGGATGCACCACGGCTACCGCGTGATCGGGGTGGATATGGTGCCCGAGCGGCTTGCCCGGGTGAAGGCCCGCGGCGCGGAGGTGATCGACCTGAACGCGGTCGACGACGTCGGCGCCGCGGTGCGCGAGCTCACCGGCGGCCGCGGTGCGGACTCGGTGATCGACGCGGTCGGGATGGAGGCACACGGCTCCCCGGTCGCGCAGTTCAGCCACACCATGGTGGGGCTGCTGCCCAAGGCGCTGTCCGCACCGATGATGAAGAAGGTCGGAGTGGACAGGCTGGCAGCCCTCTACACGTCGATCGACGCCGTACGCCGCGGCGGGACCATCTCGATCTCCGGTGTGTACGGCGGGATGTCCGACCCGATGCCGATTCTCACTCTGTTCGACAAGCAGGTGCAGCTACGGATGGGGCAGG
Source organism: Nocardioidaceae bacterium (assembly GCA_035249775.1). Taxonomy (GTDB): domain Bacteria; phylum Actinomycetota; class Actinomycetes; order Propionibacteriales; family Nocardioidaceae; genus Nocardioides_C. The sequence goes on from DATFGA010000415.1 coordinate 3,499, forward strand.
CCAACGTCAAGAAGTGGGTGGACGACATCATGCCCCTGCTCGACGACAGCGATCCGCTCGGTGTGGAGCAGTTCACGACGCACCGGCTCCCGCTGAGCGAGGCGCCCGCGGCGTACTCGACCTTCCAGAAGAAGGACGACGGGATGATCAAGGTCGTCTTCAAGCCCTGATCCCCCGAGTTGTCAGACGGGTGGGTGGCCATAGCCGCGCACCCGTCTGAACAAGTGGGGACCGGCGGGACGGGGTCGGCTGCGCGTGGAACGGCGCGTCTCCGGACGGATCGGCGCGTCGTCGCAAGTGGTGGAGAACGACATGTCCTCGGCGCTGAACCAGCCCATCCTTGACCAGTTAGGCGTCGAGCGGGCTCTGCTCGCCAGATCCATCGCCCCTCTGTTCACGCGGGCACAGGTGTGCTGTTGTGGCCAGGCGGCGGGGCGGACCCGGCTTCGGATCGATCGGCGTGTCTGCGGAAGTGGTGGAGAACGAGACGTTCGCGGGCGCTGGACAACCCGATCTCCACCAGTTCGTCGTGGAACGGTGGCCCCGGCTCGCCCACGGATCCCGCGCACCCGTCTGACAAGTGAGGACCAACGCCGCCGAGGGCCGGGACTTTCGCCCTTATCCGGAGACCGCGGGGTTTGGAAAGGTTCTCTGGGGTAAGGACCGAACGGGCCCCACTGAGGC
>DATFGA010000416.1:0-3717 GCA_035249775.1 Nocardioidaceae bacterium
CGCTTCGACGAGCAGGCCAACATCCGCTGGGCGCGCAAGCTCGAGCACGCCGGCTGCCACGTGGTCTCCGGGCTGGTCGGACTGAAGACGCACTGCAAGCTGGCACTGGTGGTGCGCGACGAGCCCGAGGGGATCCGTCGCTACACGCACATCGGGACCGGCAACTACAACCCGAAGACGGCTCGCGCCTACGAGGACTTCGGGTTGCTCACCGCGCATGACGGCATCGGTGAGGACGTCGCGCACCTGTTCAACAACCTCTCCGGCTTCTCGCGGCACGCCAGCTACGAGCACCTGATGGTCGCCCCCGACTCCGTTCGGGACGGGCTGATCTCCCGGATCCGCGGCGAGGTCGCGCACCACCTCGACGGGAAGCCCGCGCGGATCCGGTTCAAGGCGAACTCGATCGTGGACGAGGCGATCATCGACGAGCTGTACCGCGCCTCCCAGGCCGGTGTCCCCGTCGACCTGCTCACCCGCGGCATCTGCGCGCTGCGGCCCGGGGTGCCCGGGCTCTCCGAGAACATCCGGGTCCGGTCCGTGCTCGGCCGGTTCCTCGAGCACAGCCGGATCTTTTGGTTCGAGAACGCCGGCTCGCCCTCGGCCTGGATCGGGTCCGCAGACCTCATGCACCGCAACCTCGACCGCCGGGTGGAGGCCCTCGTCGAGCTGCCTCGCGACCCGCAGATCGCCGAGGTCGGCCGGATCCTCGACCTCGCCTTCGACGACGGCACCGCGTCCTGGTGGCTCGAGCCCTCCGGTGAGTGGGTCCGCCATCACCTCGGCCCGGACGGTGCCCCGCTCCGCGACATGCAGGAGGCCCTGGTCGCGACCAAGCGGCGCCGGCGTTCCCCCAGCTGAGTCACCTCCCCCGCCGTACGCCGCTCCCCGCCGCACGCGACCCCAGTTCTGGTACGACGTGACAAGAGGCATGTTTTCGCGCCGCAGAACCTGCATCTCGTCACGTCGTAAATCGAGGACCCTCTCGCCGTACGAGGGACCGCCCTTGCGTCATACCCAGCCCCCCTCCCGCCGTCTCGAGGTGCCCGCTCTTGCCGTGCGCCGGACCAGCTACCCGGCGGAGACAACCAACCGGAGGTACGACGTGACAAGTTGCACGTTTTCGAGCCGGAGAACATGCAACTCGTCACGTCGTACCGCAGGGAGGCCACTCTCTTCGAGGCTCGGACCCGCTCCGCCAGAACTGCCCTGTGGACAACCGTCCGCACGTGCTCCGAAACCGCAATGCTCGATGAATGGCACGCGAACCTCACAAGTGGCACCCCGTCTGTCCACCGCCGCGCGGCCTGGTGAGGCCGGTCCCGGTCGACCCAACCGGCCAACGCGGGCCGACGCGGGCGCGGGCAGCCGGGCCGAAGTGGCGCCGAACGACATACGGGCTCTACGTCCCCGCCGACGTGGACCCATCCAAGCCGGAACAGCGAATCCTCGAACAGTCGATGCGCCTGCCCGGCGTGGGCGCGGTCACCGGATGGGCGGCGCTGCGGCTCCTCGGCGGCAGCTTCTTCGACGGGTTGGCTCGGGACGGCGTCACCGAGCTGCCCGTCTGGCTCTGCACCGGACCGACTGCCCAGATCCGGCAGGCACCGGGCAGCATCGTCAGCCGCGAACGGCTGCTTCCCCGCGAGACTGTGATGCGGTACGGCATCCCGTGCACGATCGGCCGTCGGGCGGCGTTCGACGCGATGCGGAAGGCGCCTCACCTGCGGGCCGCGGTCGTGGTGATCGACATGGTTGCGGCTGCGGAGATCGCCTCGGTCAGTCAGGTTCGCGAGTACGTGCTCCTGCATCCAGGGTGGGAGGGGGTCGACCAGGCACGCGAGGCGCTCGATCTTGCGGACGAGGGAAGCAGGTCACCGCGCGAGACCGACATGCGGCTGGTCTGGGAGATTGACGCCGGGTTTCCTCGGCCTCTGGTGAACCGACCGGTCTGGGACCTGCACGGCAACCTGCTCGGATACCCCGACATCCTCGACGTCGAGGCCGGCGTAGTGGGCGAGTTCGACGGGGCGGAGCACCGGCGGGCCCGGCGACACAGTCGCGACGTTGCGCGTGAGGAGGGCTTCCGTCGGCGCAACCTGGAGTACTTCAAGATCACCGGACCGGACTCCCGCGAGGTCGTCCTGGACCGGATGCGCAGCACACGATCGCGCGCGCTCTGGTGCGCGCCGGCCGACCGGCTGTGGACCCTCGAGCCGCCGCCGGGTTGGGAGCCCGAGATGTCGTTGGACGAGCTGTTCGCCTATCGCGAGATGATCCACCGACCGCCCGATGACGATTTCGGGTTCCTCGACGCCTCATGAAGGCTCTCGCGGAAGTCACGACGTGACGAGATGCATGTTCTCCGGCGCGAGAACATGCGTCGTGTCACGTCGTACCGCCCTCCCCACACCGGCCCGCATTCGCGAGCCCTGCATCGGAGGAGGTGAGTGACTTGGCCGATAACGTCACAGTCAGCAGGTGGCGAAGAGCACCGGGCCCTGAGACAGGTCGCTGAGCAGGGTCGACTCGGGCCCGTCCTCGATCGGCTCGAGGGTGAGTACGACGTGCGGGCCGGTCGTCCGCGCCGACGCGATGCGGAACCGGTCCGAGAACAGGCCGCCCTGGCCCACCGCCTCACCGGAGGCGAGCTCGGCCCGCGGCCGCAGGTTGGCCTCGGCCTGCTCGGAGGACTCGAACTGCATGCCGACCACCAGGGACCGGTCCGCCTGGTGCGCCATCACCAGACCGGTCAACGGGTTGATCTCACCGGCGTCTGCCACCAGCCCCTCCGCCACGGTCTGGTCCTCCTCGTCCGCTGACGCCATGCTCAGCGCCTCGCAGGCGAAGTCCGATGCCCACAGCACCGCGGACACCGGCTCGCCGGCGACCTCCGCCAGGTCCGCTGCCCCGGACGAGTCCGGGGAGACGAGCGAGTCCGCCGAGCCCCGCACCACATCCGCCGCCACAGACGCGTAGTCGGTGCTGTCCGAGAGCAGCACCGCCTGCTCGTCCTCGAGCACCACCACGTTCTGGAACACCGGCGTCAACGACGAGTCGATCTGCGCGACCAGGTCGGCCGACCCGGCCCATACCTGACCCGATCCGGCCCCGTCCGCGGGTGCGTCGTACCCGAGTGTCCGGAGGTTCTCCTCGATGCCGGCGAAGTCGGCCGAGGACGGCAGCCGCAGCACGACGACCGCGCCCTCGCGGGACTGCCCGTACATCTCCCAGCTCGCGTCCAGCGGCGAGAACCCGTACTCGCCGGCCATCGCCGAGGTCGACCCGTAGACCGCCGAGGTGGAGATCAGGTCTCGCTCGTAGGCGCGGTCGAGGAAGCGGTCCACGGCGCCGGTCGAGGACTCGGCAGAGAGCGTCGAACCACCGGTCAGCGAACGCACCTCGGCCCAGTCGGTGTAGGTCGCACGAAGCGTCGACGCCGGCATCGAGGTGACCGCCCGTTCGTAGTCGGTCCGGCTCATCGCCTGCCACGCCAGAACTGCTCCGGCGGCCACGACGAGGGTCAGGGCGAGGGCGACCAGCCCGACGACGACACGTGTGCGCACCCGGTGTTGTCCCTTTCTGCGTGACAGTGGTGTGAGACTAGCCGCATGGCTGGCCCCGCCGAGATCATCGCTGCCGGCGCTGTGGTCTGCCGCAAGGGGGTCGACGGCCGGGAGGTGCTGCTGGTGCACCGGCCTCGGTACGACGACTGGT
>DATFGA010000417.1:0-5550 GCA_035249775.1 Nocardioidaceae bacterium
CCAGCAGGGCGTTGCCGATGAACAGGCTCGCGATCAGCGCCCACACCAGCTGCGGCTCCCGGTCGAAGAGAAGGGGGCCGGGCTGGATGCCGTACTGGGTGAAGGCGGCCAGCATCACCGCAGCGGTCGCGTTCGTGGGCAGCCCGAGCGACAGCATCGGCACCAGGGTTCCGGCGGCGGAGGCGTTGTTCGCCGCCTCCGGGCCGGCCACACCCTCGATCGCGCCGTGCCCGAACTCCTCCGGGTGCTTGGAGAGCCGCTTCTCGGTCACGTAGGACAGGAAGGTGGGGATCTCCGCTCCGCCGGCCGGCATCGCGCCGAACGGGAAGCCGTACGCCGTGCCCCGCAGCCAGGGCTTCCACGACCGTTTCCAGTCCTGTCGTCCCATCCAGGGCTGGCCGACCGGGATGATCTTGGCAGCGGTACGGCGCAGGTGTGCCGCCACCCAGAGCGCCTCGCCGACAGCGAAGATGGCCACCGCGACGACGACGATGTCGACGCCGTCGGCGAGCAGCGGGAGGCCGAAGGTGAGACGCGGTTGCCCGGTGACCGGGTCGTAGCCGACGAGCCCGATCGCCAGTCCCAGGCCGAGGGCGGAGAATCCGCGGACCCGGGAGCTGCCCAGCACGGCGGTGACCGCGAGCAGGGCCAGCACCATGATCGCGAGGTAGCTCGGGTCACCCAGACTGACCGCGAAGTCCACGACGATCGGCGCGCAGACCACCAGCAGCGCCGTGCCGATGGTGCCGGCGATGAACGACCCGATCGCAGCGGTCGCGAGCGCCTGCGCGGCTCGTCCCGACTTCGCCATCTTGTTGCCCTCGATCGCGGTGATGACCGAGGCGGACTCGCCGGGTGTGTTGAGCAGGATGGAGGTCGTGGAGCCGCCGTACATCCCGCCGTAGTAGATGCCGGCGAACATGATGAACGCGCTGGTCGGCTCGAGCGCATAGGTGACCGGCAGGAGGAGCGCCACGGTCATCGCCGGACCGAGGCCGGGCAGCACTCCGACGGCGGTTCCGAGCAGCACGCCGATGAGGGCGTAGAGCAGGTTCGTCGGGGTGGCCGCGGTCGCGAACCCGTCGAGCAGTGCGGTGAGGACGTCCATCTAGAGCACCCCTTCCAACAGCCCGGCGGGCAAGAAGATGCCGAGGCCGGCGTAGAAGCCGTAGAACGTGATGAGCGACAGCGCCAGCGAGATGAGGAAGTCGCGGACGTAGTGACGGCTGCCCAGCGCCCAGACACTGCCCCAGAACAGGATGGTGCCGGAGAGCACCCAGCCGAGCCGGTCGATCAACAAGATGTTGGCGACGAACGCGGCGACCAGCGGTACGACGACCCGCCACTCGCTCGGCTGGTTGAGGTCGACGTCCTCCCCGCCTTCGGCCTCACCATGACCGCCGCGGAGCACGTCGAGGACCAGCCAGGCGGCGCAGAAGAACAGCAGCGCGGCAACGAGATAGGGGACGGTCTTCGGGCCGACCGGGTCCGACTGGGAGTACGGGGCGTGCAGCTGCGTGGCGTCCCAGAGCACCAGCGCGCCGGCCGCCCCGAGCATGAGCGCCATGCCCAGCTCGGAGCGGCCGCGCAGCCACGTGGACAGCGAGGTCACGCCAGTCCCAGGTCCGCCAGCACGTCCGTGACGCGCTGGTCCTGCTCCTTCATGAAGTCGGCGAACTCGTCGCCGGTGGCGAACGCGTCGGTCCAGCCGTTCTGCTCGAGAGCCTCGTCCCATCCGGCCGAGTCGTGCATCGCCTCGAGGGCGTCGATCCAGGCGGCGCGGTCCTCGTCGCTGATCTCCGGTGGTGCCACGAGGCCGCGCCAGTTCGTGAAGACCAGGTCGATGCCGGACTCGGTCAACGTCGGGGCGTCGACGCCGTCGAGCCGCTCCTGGCCGCTGGTGGCCAGCACACGGAGCTCTCCGCTCTCGATCTGGTCGAGGAACTCACCGGCGCCCGAGGTGGCGAAGTCGAGCTTGTTGCCCAGGATCGCGGGCAGCAGGTCACCGCCGCCGTCGTAGGACACGTAGTTCACCTGCTTCGGGTCGATGCCGGCCGCCTGCGCGAGCTGCATCGGCAGCAGGTGGTCGGGACCACCGGGCGACGAGCCGCCACCGACGGTCAGCGAGCCCGGGTCCTTCTTCCAGTCCGCGACCAGGTCCTCTATGGACGTGTACTTCGAGTCCTTGGAGACCATGATGGCGCCGGGCTCCTCGATGAGCCGAGCCAGCGGCGTGGTCTCGCTCAGCGAGGCCTCGGTCTCGTTGGTGTAGCTTGCGCCGACCACACCGAGACCCATCAGCATTGCCAGGTCACCGTTGGCCTTCTCGTTCACGGTGCGGGCCAGACCGACGGTGCCGCCGGCACCCTCGAGGTTGAACACCTCCATGCCGGAGGCGATCCCCTCGTCCTCCATGACCTTCGCCGCGGTGCGGGCGGTGACGTCGTACCCGCCACCGGCGGAGTTGGGCACCATGATCCGGTGGTCGGTCAGCGGTCCGCCGTCGGCGGATCCTGCGGAGTCGGAGCCGGTCTCACCGGCACTGGTGACGCCGCAGGCGGAGGCCGCGAGGACGGTTCCGGCGACGAGGGCGGTCAAGCGCAGAGCGCGCGTGCGGCGCATGGGATTCCTCTTTCTTCGTTTGGTTCGGGACACCCATGTTTGGCCCGTGCGGTGACGGTCGTCACCCTTGCGTTCTCAGTGGACGTTTTGTTCGTTGTGGTCACGCACCGTTCGGCTTCGCGCGGTGCAATCCTTTCTGTGGCGACCCGAACAGTGAGCACGATGACCGAGGGAGGTGCTGTGAGACGGAAGCGGTTGACGTTGGCCGGGCAGTATCTCGTCCTGCAGCTCCTCATTGTCCTCGCCGTCCTCGTGGCGGTCGCGGCCATCTCGCTCGGGCAGTCGGCGCGCGACATCGAGCGGGTCGAGGGTAGGCGGGCGCTCGCCGCGGCCGAGAACCTGGCCAAGCAGCAGACGGTTCGGCAGCGCGTGCTCGAGGCGGAGCCGGGAGGAGATGCCGCACTGGCCGCCACCGCGGAGACGAACCGGACCGTCTCGGGGTCATCGATGGTCGCGATCGCCCGCCCGGATCGCACGGTGCTGGTCTCGTCCGACCCGTCCCTGGTGGGAAACCGGCTGCCCCTCGGGGACAGTGACGTCCTGACCGGGCGTGCGTGGTCGGGTCTGGTGACCGCGGACGGGACCACCTCGGTGGTGGCGCACGTCCCGATCCAGCACGGCCGCACCGGCGAGGTGATCGGTATCGCGGTGATCGGTCGGGAGTATCCCTCGATCTGGGAACGGCTCGGCGAAGCCGTCCCGAACCTGTTGACGTACCTGGGCGTCGCCAGCGCGCTCGGGATCGTCGGGTCCTTCCTGCTCGCCCGACGCGTCAAGCGCCAGACGCTCGGCCTCGAGCCATCGGAGATCGCCGGCCTGGTGGAGCACCGGGAGGCGATGCTGCACGGCATCAAGGAGGGCGTGGTCGCGATCGACCCGCTCGAACGAGTCACCCTCGTCAACGACGGTGCCCTGCGCCTGCTCGGACTGAGCGCGGACTGCGTCGGCCGCAGCCTCGACGAGCTGGGCGTGGAGCCCCAGGTGAAGGAGATGCTCACCCGGACCCAACCAGGGCCGGACCGGTTGGTGCTGGTGGGAGACCGGGTCCTTGCCTTCAACCGCAAGCCGATGCGCTCGCGCGGCCGGGTGATCGGGTCGGTCACCACCCTGCGTGACCGCACCGAGCTCTCCTCGCTGGAGAAGGAGCTCGGCACCACCCGGGCCACCACGGACACGTTGCGCGCGCAGACCCACGAGTTCGCCAACCAGCTGCACACGATCTCCGGCCTGCTGCAGCTCGAGGAGTACGACGAGGTGTTGAACTTCGTCGACGGTGTCCGGCTGAACAGGACCCAGCTCTACGACGAGGTGACCAGCCGTGTCGAGGATCCGACGGTCGCGGCACTGTTGATCGCCAAGGCGAGTCTCGCCGCTGAGCGTGGGGTCTCGCTCGAGCTCGATCCCGGTTCACGAGTGGGACGAGTGGGTGAGGAGCTCAGTCGTGACCTCACAACCGTGGTCGGCAACCTGGTCGACAATGCTCTGGACGCGGTGGCGAACGCCCCGTCCCGGTCCGTCGCGGTGCTGCTGACGGAGGACACGGAGCGGGTGCAGGTCTCCGTGCGAGACTCCGGGCCCGGCGTCCCCGCTGATCAGGTGGAGCTGATGTTCACCCAGGGGTTCACCACCAAGGCAGCCGTTGGCGGCGACGGTCGTGGGTTCGGGCTCGCGCTCACCAGGCTGGTGTGCCGGCGCAGGGGCGGCGATGTGACCGTGCACAACGACGGAGGCGCCGTTTTCGCCGCCACCTTGCCGAAACGGGGTGACGTGTCGTGATCGAGGTGCTCATCGTCGACGACGACTTCATGGTGGCCAAGATCCACAAGGGCTTCGTCGAGCGGACGCCCGGTTTCGCGGTGGTGGGCGTGGCGCACAACGGCGCCGAGGCGCTCGCGGAGGCGGCACGGCTCCAGCCGGACCTCGTGCTCCTCGACGTGTACCTGCCCGACACCACCGGGCTGGACCTGCTCCAGGCCCTTCGCGAGCAGGCTCCGGAGCTCGACGTACTCGTGATCAGTGCGGCTCGAGAGGCCGAAACCGTACGCCGGGCGCTCCGCGGCGGCATCGTGCACTACCTGATGAAGCCCTTCTCCTACGACGACCTGAGGGAGCGGCTCGAGCACTACCAGCGGACGTACGTCAGCTTGACCTCGACGACGCAGGAGACCGACCAGGCCGAGGTCGACCGGGTGTTCGGCATGAGCCGCGCCGAGGCGCCGCTGCCCAAGGGACTCAGCGCCGAGACGCTCCGGCTGGTGGCGGAGAAGCTTCGTGAGGCCGACGTCGACCTGTCCGCTGCCGAGATGGCAGTCGTGCTGGGCCTGTCCAGGGTGAGTGCGCGGCGCTACCTCGAACACCTCGCGGACACCGGCAAGGCGGACGTGAAGCTCCGGTACGGCGAGGTCGGGCGCCCCGAACGCCGCTACGCCTGGCGGTGATCTCCACTGATCCGTTGAGACGCGCTCTTTTCACCTTCGAAACGCGCTGTTTTCGCACTTGAGACGCGGAAGAGTTCCAACCGACGGAACTCTTCCGCGTCTCACCGGCGAAAACCTCACGCCTCAACGGCGAAAAGGGCGCGTCTCAACGGGGGAGGGGAGGTTCACAGGCGGCGGGTTCGCCCCGGTACGCAGGCAACCGGCATACTCGAAGGCGAATATGACTACTTCTGCAGATATCGAGCGCCCGGACACCGCCCCGAGCCTCACCACCGTTGCCATGGTGACCCTCGGCTGTGCCCGCAACGAGGTCGACTCCGAGGAGCTCGCCGGACGCCTGGAGGCCGGCGGCTTCCGGCTGGTCGAGGACCCCTCGGCCGCGGAGACCGTGGTGGTGAACACCTGCGGCTTCGTCGAGGCGGCCAAGAAGGACTCCGTCGACACGCTGCTCGAGGCCTCGGACCTGAAGACCGGGGGTACGACGAAGGCG
>DATFGA010000418.1:0-2808 GCA_035249775.1 Nocardioidaceae bacterium
TGCGGCGGTCCCGGCGGCCCGGGTGAAGGTGCGGGCCCGGCCCCCGTCCGAGGGCGGCGCAGGGTCGGTGGCGGTCTCGTCGTCGAGTCGCCCCGCCTCGTCGTACCCCATGGCTCCTATCTTGCCTGCCGCCGCCCCGACGATTGTGGCACCCGGCGAGACAAGGGCTTGTTTCATGAGGGAGAATCGCCGACGTGATGACAGCAGCTCGTGCGACCAAGCCGGACACCGTCGGCGTCAAGGCGGTCGACGCTGCCCGCGACGCGCTGCTCGAGCTCGTCGACGTCACCGACGTCGGCGCGCACCTGGGCTACGCCGCCGAGGAGGAGCGGGTCGTCACCCACTTCTTCGAGTGCCTGCGCACCGGCTACCGCGGCTGGCGCTGGTCGGTGACCGTGGCCCGCGCGCTGCGCCAGAAGACCGTCACCATCGACGAGATCGTCCTGCTGCCCGGTGACGACGCGATCACCGCACCGCCGTGGGTGCCGTGGCGCGAGCGGGTGCAGCCCGGCGACCTCGGTCCCGGTGACCTGCTGCCCACCGAGGACGACGACCCGCGGCTGGTCCCGGGCTACACCACCGGTGACGAGCTCGTCGACGACGACTCCGTGAAGGAGGTCTCCGAGGAGCTCGGGCTCGGTCGGGTGCGCGTGCTGTCGCTCGAGGGCCGCGACCTCGCCGCGCAACGGTGGTACGACGGCAGCCACGGTCCGGAGGCGCCGATCGCGCAGTCCGCCCCGGCGAGCTGCGCGAGCTGCGGCTTCCTGGTCCGGATGGCCGGCCCGCTGTCCACGCTGTTCGGGGTCTGCGCGAACGCCTACGCCAACGACGACGGACGGGTCGTGTCGTTCGACCACGGCTGCGGGGCGCACTCCGAGGCCCAGCTGAACAAGCGGAATCTGCCGCAACCGCTGCCCGAGCCGGTGCTCGACACGCTGACCTGGGACGACCTCGACATCTTCTGAGACGTCTGGGTCTGCGACGTCTGGGCGACGTCGCGTGCTCTCAGTCCTGGCGGCGCTTCTTGCGTCGCCGGCAGTAGTCCCAACCGAGCACGCCGAGCCCGAACCCGGCCAGGCAGGTCCACAGCCACCAGACCCGGTCGGTCTCCTGCAGCCGGCCGTAGAACGGCAGCAGCAGCACGAACGCGACCAGCCACAGCAACGCGCCGACCGCCACGGTGCGGGTCCCGTCGACGTCGAGCGGGTCGACGTTGGCGACGATGTAGGTGCGGTTCCCGATCTCATAGATCACCACCGGCTCGTCGGCGTTCTCGCCCACCCGGTTGCCGGGGTCCCGCTGCTCGTCCACGAGCCGAATCTAGTCCACGGGCGGTGGCGCCGACAGCGGGGGCGCACGACTCTGGCAAGATTTGCGCTTGGCCGACCGCGCTCGGGCTGGACCGGCCGGATCAGTCCTTCCCCGCCGCCCTGACAACCGCACTCTCACTGGGACTCACGTGGACAAGTTCTTCAAGATCGCCGAGCGTGGCTCGACCGTCGGCCGCGAGGTCCGCGGCGGGTTCGTCACGTTCTTCACGATGGCCTACATCATCGTGCTGAACCCGATCATCCTGCTCGGCACCGAGGACGGCTCGGGCGAGCTGCTCGCCGGCGGGAACTTCGCGGCGATCGCGGCGACCACCGCGCTGGTCGCCGGCGTGCTGACGATCCTGATGGGGGTCGTCGCGAACTACCCGCTCGCGCTGGCCGCCGGCCTCGGCCTCAACGCCTTCGTCGCGTTCTCGATCGCGGCGCTGCCGGAGATGACCTGGGCCGACGCGATGGGCCTGGTCGTGCTCGAGGGCCTGATCATCCTGGTGCTGGTCCTCACCGGCTTCCGCACCGCGGTCTTCCACGCCGTGCCGGCGCAGCTGAAGGTCGCGATCAGCGTCGGGATCGGGCTGTTCATCGCGCTGATCGGACTGGTCGACGCGGGCTTCGTGCGGCGCACCGGTGCCGGTCCGGTGCCGGTCGAGCTGGGCATCGCCGGTTCCCTGCAGGGCTGGCCGGTGCTGGTCTTCGTGTTCGGCCTGCTGCTGGTGATCGCGCTCTACGTGCGCGGGGTCAAGGGCGCGATCCTGATCTCGATCATCGCCACCACCGTGCTCGCGGTGATCGTGGAGACCATCGCGGACATCGGGCCCTCGGTGTCGGGGGACACGGTGAACCCGAAGGGCTGGAACCTCAACGTTCCCGCGCTTCCCGACCAGATCGTGGACATGCCGGACTTCTCGCTGCTCGGCGAGTTCTCCCTGTTCGGCTCCTTCGAGAGCATCGGGTTCATCACCGCCGCCCTGTTCGTCTTCACGCTGCTGCTCGCGGACTTCTTCGACACGATGGGCACGATGACCGCGATCGGTGCCGAGGCGCACCTGCTCGATGAGCGGGGCAACCCGCCGAGCACCAAGCGGATCCTGGTCGTGGACTCGCTGGCCGCGGCGGCCGGCGGCGCGGCGAGCGTCTCCAGCAACACCTCCTACATCGAGTCCGCCTCCGGCGTCGGCGAGGGCGCACGGACCGGCCTGGCCAGCGTGGTCACCGGGCTGCTGTTCCTGCTGGCCACGATCTTCGCGCCGCTGGTCAGCATCATCCCGAACGAGGCCGCGGTGCCGGCCCTGGTGCTGGTCGGCTTCCTGATGATGCAGCAGGTCAAGAACATCGACTGGGACGACGTGGAGATCGCCCTGCCGGCGTTCCTGACGATCGCGCTGATGCCGTTCACGTACTCGATCTCGGTCGGCATCGGTGCCGGCTTCATCGTCTACGTGCTGATCAAGCTGGTCCGTGGCAAGGCGGGCCAGGTGCA
>DATFGA010000419.1:0-7787 GCA_035249775.1 Nocardioidaceae bacterium
TACTACTACGACGGCACCCACCAGGTCGGTGTGGACATCCCCCGGCCGGTCCTCGACGAGCGGATCGCGCTGCGGGTGCAGCGGATGTGGGACGCCGGGTTCGTGGACGAGGTACGTCGCCTCGCCGACCGTGGCCTGCGAGCGGGCCGGACGGCGAACCGTGCCCTGGGCTACCAGCAGGTGCTCGACTTCCTCGATGGCGAGCTCACCGAGGACGAGGCAAAGGAGCAGACGATCACCGGCACCCGCAGGTTCGCCCGCCGCCAGGACAGTTGGTTCCGCAAGGACCCGCGGATCACCTGGGTCGGCTGGGACGACCCGGACCGGGTCGATCAGGCGGCGAGCCTCATCGCGCGGTGACCGACAGCAGCAGGTCGACCGCCTCTGGGAAGGAGCCAGCCTCGAGGTCTACGTCCGGGCTCGCCGGCCTCTCGTGCGGGTTGACCCAGATGCTGCGCAGGCCCAGCCGCGCCGCCCCGGCGATCTCTTGGGTGAGGTCGTCACCGATCGCCCAGGCACCGTCCAGCGAGCAGCCGGCGCGCTCGGCGGCCAGCCGGAACAACCGCGGGTCGGGCTTGGCGAAGCCCTCGTGCGAGGAGATCACCACCGCGTCCACCAGCGGCCCCAGGCCGGCGGACGTGATCTTCGCCGGCTGCGTACGGCGGTTGCCGTTGGTGGTCACCGCGACCCGCCACCCCGCCCGTCGTACCGCCTGCAGCGCCTCGACCACGCCGTCCTCGAGACGGTAGCTGGACGGCTCGGCCCGTTCGTACAACGCCGCCAGCCGCGCCACCAGCCGGTGCAGCTGCCACCGGTCGGGAAGCCGGTGCAGGAAGCGGAAGTGGGGATGGGCGTCGGTCCAGCGGGCAAATGTCGCGTTCCGGTCAACCAGGGTGTCGTCGAGGTCGACCAGCAGCAGCGGCATGCAGATCTGCCTACCAGACCTATGGCGGGTCGACTGTGACCTGCGGCACAGTGAGCGGCACGCATCCGCTTCGGTATCTCGGGAGGAACTCATGTCACTTCGCCGTACCCGTTCGATCCGCGCCGCGGTGTTCGCCGCCGCCGGCGCCACCGCGCTCGCCGGTGCCCTCGTCGGCACCGCGCAGGCAGACCCTCGATATTCCACCAAGACGCCGACCAGCAAGGGCTTCGGCGGGGCCGTCAGCTCCGTCGACCCGGAGGCGTCCAAGATCGGTATCGAGGTCCTCAAACGAGGCGGCAACGCGGTCGACGCGGCCGTCGCGACCGCCGCGGCGCTCGGCGTCACCGAGCCCTACAGCGCCGGGATCGGCGGCGGCGGGTACTTCGTGTTCTACGACGCGGACACCGAGAAGGTGATGACCATCGACGGCCGGGAGACCGCCCCGGAGGCCATCGACCGCGACGCGTTCATCGATCCCGCCACCGGAGAGCCCTACAACTTCTTCCCCGAGCGGGTCACCAGCGGCGTCTCGATCGGGGTGCCCGGAACCCTGGCGACCTGGGAGAAGGCGCTGGACGAATGGGGGAGCTACTCCCTGCGCAAGGCTTTGCGGCCGGCCACCAAGCTGGCCCGGCGCGGGTTCGTCGTGGACGAGACCTTCGAGCAGCAGACCGTCGAGAACCAGGAGCGGTTCGAGGCGTACACCACGACTCCCGAGCTGTTCCTCCCCGGCGGTGAGGCACCCGAGCCCGGCTCGATCTTCCGCAACCGCGACCTGGCACGGACCTACCAGCAGATCGCCAAGAGGGGCACCGACTACTTCTACGAAGGCCCGCTCGCCGAGGAGATCGTCGCCGTGGTCCAGGACCCGCCGAAGTCGCCCACCACCGATCTGCCGGTTCCGCCCGGTGAGATGACGCTCGAGGACCTGGACGACTACCGGGCGAAGCTGCAGAAGCCGACGAAGTCCGACTACCGCGGCTACGAGATCTTCGGGATGGCGCCCTCGTCATCCGGTGGCACCACGGTCGGCGAGTCGCTGAACATCGTCGAGCAGTCCATCTCGCGCGACGCGAACGAGGTCACCGCACTGCACCACTACCTCGAGGCCAGCGCGCTGGCGTTCGCCGACCGGGCCGCCTACCTGGGTGACCCCGCCTTCGTCGACGTTCCGGTCCAGGACCTGCTCTCGGACAAGTTCGCCCGCGAGCGGGCCTGCGAGATCGACCCGGACGAGGCGGCGGTGAAGCCGGTCCCGGCTCAGGACGTCGACGACTACGACGGGAAGTGCGACCCGGGTGACCCAGGGGCGGACGCCGACGTCGACACCGAGGGCCTGTCCACGACGAACCTGACCGTGACCGACAAGTGGGGCAACGTCGTGGAGTACACCCTGACCATCGAGCAAACCGGTGGCTCCGGCCTGCTGGTGCCGGACCGCGGGTTCCTGCTGAACAACGAGCTCACCGACTTCTCGGCTGAGTTCGACCCCGACGACCCGAACCGGATCGAGGGCGGCAAGCGGCCGCGGTCGTCGATGTCACCGACGATCGTGCTGGACGACGACGGCGAGCCGTTCCTGGCACTCGGCACCCCCGGCGGCTCGACGATCATCACGACCGTCAGCCAGATCCTGTTCAACCGGATCGACCTCGGAATGACGATCGAGGAGGCCCTCGCGGCGCCCCGGGCCTCGCAGCGCAACACCGAGACGGTGACCGCCGAGCCGGCGTTCATCAGCGAGCACGGCGCGGCATTGCGGGCTCTGGGTCACGAGTTCACCGAGAGCGCGGAGATCGGGGCGGCGACGGCGATCGAGTTCGGCAAGAACGGTCTGCTGACGGCGGTGGCCGAGCCGGTCCGCCGCGGTGGCGGGTCCGCCCTGGTGGTCTCGGACAAGCGGGTCGACAAGCCGGGCCGTGACCATGACGACGACCGCAAGAACGGCGACCACGATGACGACTGAGGCGGGCTGACCTCAGGCGACGCGGCGGTGCGGCGCGCCGGTGTTCTCGAGCACCTCGAGCAGGAACACCGCCGCGTCGCACGTCGTGCAGCAGAACTCGCACCCGTCGAAGTCGCAACCGTCCTCGACGGGAACGAAGATCCGCTCGTCGCCGCAGTCGGCGCAGAAGGCCATCACACCGCTGAGCATCAAGATGTCCGATCCGTTGTCCATGTGAAACAAGGTGCCAGACCGCTCCGACAGTTTCGGAGAGCCACGCCCGGTAGCCTGGATCGGTGACCGACTCCTACCCGTTCGTCAAGGGCCACGGCACCGAGAACGACTTCGTGCTGCTGCCCGACCCGGACGGGAGCGTGCACGGCGACCTCGCTCCCGAGCTGGTCGCCGCGCTGTGCGACCGGCGGGCCGGGATCGGTGCCGACGGCGTGATCCGGGTGGTCCGCTGCGACGCGTACGACGACCCCGCTGCGGTCGCTTCCCGCGGGGACGCCGAGTGGTTCATGGACTACCGGAACTCCGACGGCTCGCTCTCGGAGATGTGCGGAAACGGGGTCCGGGTGTTCGCCCGCTACCTCGCCGACCATGAAGGCGCATCGACCGCGACCCCGTTGAGGATCGGCACCCGCGCCGGCATCAAGGTGCTCACCTTCGAGGACAACGGCCGGATCACCGCCGACATGGGCCGCCCCGAGGTGTTCGCCGAGTCCAAGGTGGCCGTCGGTGAGCGCAGCTGGCCGGCGACCCACGTCAGCATGGGCAACCCGCATGCGGTGGCGTTCGTGGACTCCCTCGAGGACGCAGGCCCGCTCCTCGAACAGCCGTCGTACGACACCGCCGACTTCCCCCAAGGCGTGAACATCGAGTTCGTCGTACGCCGGGGGCCCGCGCACGTCGCGATGCGGGTCTTCGAGCGTGGCTCCGGCGAGACCCGGTCCTGCGGCACGGGCGCCTGCGCGGTGATGGTGGCGGCGGCGCTCGCGGACGGGGTCGGCCGCGGTACGACGTACCGGGTGGATGTGCCCGGCGGGGAGCTCGCCGTGACCTGGACCGAGGACGACCGGGTGCTGCTGAGCGGCCCGGCGGTGATCGTGGCCGAGGGGAAGGTTCCAAAATCGTTCGCGGCGGGTACGTAGCCCGTGCAAGCATCGACGCGTGCTCACCGGAACATTTCCGGCGCGACCGATGTTGCAAGTGGTGAATATGACTGAATCTCAGAACGCATACAGCGAGCCCGATCCGATCCGCCCGATCGACGAACCGGTCGAGGACCTCCACGACGACCTGGACGAACTCGAGCACGACGACTTCGAGTCCGGCTACGCCGAGGACGACCCGGAGGAGAGCCTCGGCGAGATGGACCTCGCCGAACGGCACGCGCTGCGCCGTGTCGCCGGCCTGTCCACCGAGCTCGAGGACATCTCCGAGGTCGAGTACCGCCAGCTCCGCCTGGAGCGGGTCGTGCTCGTCGGCGTGTGGACCGAGGGCTCGATCCAGGACGCAGAGAACTCGATGGCCGAGCTCGCGCTGCTCGCGGAGACCGCCGGCTCCCAGGTGCTCGACGCGTTCTTCCAGCGGCGGCAGAGGCCCGATCCCGCCACCTACATCGGTCGCGGCAAGGTCGACGGCCTGCGCGAGATCGTCCAGTCCACCGGCGCCGACACCGTCATCCTCGACGGCGAGCTGGCTCCCAGCCAGCTGCGAAACCTCGAGGACCGGGTCAAGGTCAAGGTCGTCGACCGGACCGCGCTGATCCTGGACATCTTCGCCCAGCACGCCAAGTCCCGTGAGGGCCAGGCGCAGGTCGAGCTCGCCCAGCTCAACTACATGAAGCAGCGGCTGCGCGGCTGGGGTGGCAACCTGTCCCGCCAGGCCGGTGGCCGGGTCGGCTCCCAGGGTGGCGGTATCGGTGGTCGTGGTCCCGGTGAGACCAAGATCGAGACCGACCGGCGCCGGATCAACACGAAGATCGCCAAGCTGCGCCGCGAGCTGGCGCACATGCGGACGACCCGCGACACCAAGCGCGCCGAACGCAAGCGTCACGAGGTGCCCTCGGTGGCCATCGCCGGCTACACCAACGCCGGCAAGTCATCGCTGCTGAACCGGCTGACCAAGGCCGGGGTGCTGGTCGAGGACTCGCTGTTCGCGACCCTGGACCCGACCACCCGCAAGACGACCACCTCCGACGGCCGGGTCTACACGATGTCCGACACGGTCGGCTTCGTGCGGCACCTGCCGCACCAGCTCGTCGAGGCGTTCCGCTCGACGTTGGAGGAGGTCGCCGACTCCGACCTGATCCTGCACGTGGTGGACGGTTCGCACGCCGACCCGGAGGGCCAGCTGGCCGCGGTCCGCGAGGTGTTCGCCGAGATCGGGGCCGACAAGGTGCCCGAGCTGGTGGTGATCAACAAGTCCGACGCGGCGGATCCGATGGTGCTCGCCCGGCTCAAGCGGGCCGAGCCGCACTCGGTGATCGTCTCGGCGAAGACCGGTGAGGGGATCGCGGACGCGCTGATGGCGGTCGAGGCGGATCTGCCGCGGCCCGGCATCGCGTTCGAGGCGCTGCTGCCCTACGAGCGCGGTGACCTGCTGAACAAGGTGCACGAGAACGGTGAGGTCGACTTCCTCGAGCACACCGGCGAGGGCACCGTCGTACACGGTCGGGTGCACGCGAACCTGGCCGGCGAGCTCGGTCCCTACATCACCTCGTCCGCGAACGCCTCCTGATCCCGCCGAGCTGTCAGACGCGTAGGCGGCTATAGCCGCTCACCCGTCTGACAACTCGGGGCAAGGACGCCCCAGGGGCTACAGGTCGAGGGCGGCGGGGACGTGCGTCTTCGACTCGATGTCCTGTGCCGCGGTCATCAGCAGCTGATGCGCCAGGTCCGAGAGCGCCCGGGCGGTGGCGAGCTCGTCGCCGATCCGGGGCACCGACTCGTCGGACGGGTTGCGCCGGCTCATTCCGCGTCCGTGCATCTCGATCTTGTTGTCCAGGCTCAGCGCGGCATCGGCCCTCGTGTCGTCGCCGTCCTCGTCGATGGTGACCTGCACGGTCCAGCTCTTGTTCGTCATGGTCGCTCCTCACTGGTGAGGTGGGTGCGGGCCTCTGCTCCAGTCTGCTGCGAGGGGTCACCGGACACCACCCCTCCGGCGGACCGACGGGAAACCGACGCCCGGACGTGTCAGTATCTGTCCGTGGCACACACGTTGGCGGGGCGAGCCGAAAGCGCTATCCAGGCCCGGCTGCTCGCAACCCTGCGCGACTCCGGGCCGCTGTCGCGGGCGCAGCTCGCCGACCGACTGGGCGTCTCCCGCACCACCGTCGCAGCCGAGGTCACCCGGCTGGCCGAGCTCGGCCTCGCCGCCGAGACCGGCCCGGCGGCCTCCCGCGGTGGCCGGCGATCGACCATGGTCGACCTCGCCGCGGCGATCCGCTTCGTCGGCATCTCGATCGGCGCCACCGCCGTCTCGGTCGCGGTCACCGACGGCCGGCTGGACCTGATCGGCAGGAACACGCAGGCCTGTGACGTCAGGTCCGGGCCAGAGGCGGTCCTGGCGATCGCACTCGACCTGACCCGCAAGGCGCTGGCCGAGCACGGCATCGAGCGGCCCTCAGGGGTCGGCATCGGCGTGCCCGGTCCGGTCGACTTCCACCGTGGCGTGCCGGTGTCACCGCCGATCATGCCGGGCTGGGACGGCTACCCGGTCCGGGACGCGGTGTCGCGTGAGCTCGGCTGCCCGGTGCTGCTCGACAACGACGTGAACGTGATGGCCCTCGGGGAGCAGCACTCCGGTGTCGCGCGCACCGCCGAGGACTTCCTGTTCGTCAAGATCGGCACCGGAATCGGCTGCGGCATCGTGGTCGACGGTGACTTGTACCGCGGCGTCGACGGCTGCGCCGGGGACATCGGACACATTCGCGTCGAGGACTTCGGGCCCACCTGCGCCTGCGGCAACACAGGATGTCTGGAAGCCTTCTTCGGCGGCGCGGCACTCGCCCGCGATGCCACCGCCGCCGCCCGGTCCGGACGCTCGCCGGCCTTGGCCGAGCTGCTCGAGCGCAACGGCTCCCTGACCGCGGAGGACGTCGCCGTGGCGGTCTCGCAGGGCGACGCGCAGGCGGTCCAGCTGATCCGTGACGGTGGCCGACGCGTGGGTGAGGTGCTGGCCAGCCTGGTGTCGTTCTTCAACCCGGGGCTGATCGTGATCGGTGGTCGGGTGACCGGCCTGGGACACGCGCTGCTCGCCGAGATCCGAGGTGTGATCTACCGGCGGTCCCTGCCGCTGGCGACCGGCAACCTGCCGATTGTGCTCAGTGAGCTCGGCCCGGACGCCGGCGTGATCGGCGCCGCCCGGCTGATCAGCGACGCGGTCTACGCGCCGCCCGGGAGCAGCGGCCCATGACGCTCGTCGCAGGCGTGGACTCCTCGACCCAGTCCTGCAAGGTCGTCATCCGCGACGCGGACACCGGGGCCCTGGTGCGCGAGGGGCGGGCTGCGCACCCGTCGGGCACCGAGGTGCATCCGGACGCCTGGTGGACGGCACTGTCGACCGCGGTCGCTGCGGCCGGCGGGCTCGACGACGTCGCCGCGATCTCGGTCGGCGGGCAGCAGCACGGGATGGTGTGCCTGGACGAGGCCGGCGCCGTGGTGCGGCCTGCGCTGCTCTGGAACGACACCCGCTCGGCCGGCGCCGCCGCCAAGCTGGTCGACGAGCTCGCTGCCGGAGACCTCAGCGGCCAGCAGGCGTGGGTCGAGGCGGTCGGGTCCGTGCCGGTCGCCTCGTTCACGGTCACCAAGCTGCGCTGGCTCGCCGAGCACGAGCCCGCGCGCGCCCGGGCGACCGCGGCCGTCTGCCTGCCGCACGACTGGCTGACCTGGCGGCTCGCCGGAGCAGCCG
>DATFGA010000420.1:0-5283 GCA_035249775.1 Nocardioidaceae bacterium
GTGTTCTGTCGTTCTGGTCCGACGCCGTCATGGAGAGAGGTTAGTCGGCGGGAGATGAGCCGGGTGCCGTTTTGTCACACTGGACGAGGCACTGTTCGATGAACGCGACCGTCGGCTGCTGGCGGTTCTGCAGGTTTCTGAGATGCAGAAACCTGCGCACGCGCGAGGGGACCACGGCTCGGTCTCCGTGGTTAGCGTCTGCGCTCACCGCTGTTCTTGTCCGGCACCACCGGACTTCCGCAACACAACGAGGAGTGAGATGTCACCACGACGATGGACGGCCTACCTTTCCGGATCCGCACTGTTGCTCGGGACCATGGCTGCGACCGCGGCGTTGCCGGCCTCCGCGATCCCCACCGAGTCACACTGCGGCACGGAGGCTTCGGGGTCTGGCAACAACGGGTTCGTGAACCACGCCCAGCTGACCAACACACTGCAGAGAATCGAACGATCGACGGGTGGCGTGGTCGACGTAGATGTGGCCGGCCACAGCAACCAGGGCAGGGAGATCTACACAGCACGCGTCGGTGAGGGCGACACGGTCGTGTTCGTCGAGTCGCAGATCCACGGCAATGAGAATCACGGCACGGAGGCTCTTCTGAACCTGCTCCAGCAGTGGGGCGGGGCAACCCCAGAGGCCGCCGCCCTCCGCGAGGAAGTCACGATCGTGGCGATCCCGCGTCTGAACGTCGACGGTGGTGAGCGGGACACTCGCCAGAACGAGATGACCTGGGACGAGGTCGTCGCCGACTTCCCGCAGCTCGCGGGTGTGGAACCGGCGTGGAACTACAACAGTCGGGTGGACGGCTTCGACGTCAACCGCGACTTCAACCCCGACCTCGACTACGTCCCGCTGCCAGAGGACTTCCCGGGCAACAGCGCTGACACGGGCTGGTACATCACTCCGGAGGCGCAGACGGTTCGTGATGTCTACCGTGGTCTCGAGAACGAGTTCGGCACCGTGGACTACTTCATCGACCTCCACAACCAGTGGTCCTGCTACGCCACCGAGGACATGGAGAACATGTCGCCGCTGTCGATCTCGGCGAAGTTCATCGACGACCCGAGCGAGTTCGGCACCTGGCCGAAGTTCGACATGGAAGCGTCCAAGCGCGCCAACGTCGCCGTCTACGAGGCGCTGCAGGGGCATGGCGAATCCGGGTACGGCGACCTGACCCTCTACCCGCAGAGCACGAACCTGCCGGGTACCGCTCTCGGCTCGTTCGCCCTCCGCGGTAGCGCCGTGGTGCTGTTCGAGACCTCCAGTCAGACCCAGTACGACGGGATGAAGCGCAACGGCATGCTGCGCAAGCAGATCGAGATCGGGCTGGGTGGCCTCGTCGACGCAGTCGCCGATGGCTCCATCGCGTCCGTTGACCCGACGGTCTACGACACGATCCCGCAGCGGGAGTTCCTGCCGGCGGACTGAGCAGCGGCCAACGGACGGCGGAGCCACGCCCAGGAGTTGCGCGTGGCTCCGCTGTCCACGGTGCCGGGCGGCTACCTCCGCGCGGTGTCGGTGGCGCATGTAATGCTTCGACGCGTGACATTGCGGATCCATCGAGCCGAGCGCACCGACCTCCTTGCGGACGGTCTGGGCGACCTGCTCGCGACGCCGCTCGAGGACCCGTTCGCCGAGGAAGTCGTCGTGGTGCCCGCGCGCGGGGTGGAGCGGTGGCTCACCCAGCGACTCTCGCACCGGCTCGGTGTGGGCGGCCGGGGTGGCGACGGTGTCTGCGCCGGTGTCCGGTTCCTCAACCCACACTCGCTGGTCGCCCTGCTGCTGGGCAAGGAACGCGACGACGCCTGGGATCCGGACCGGTTGGTCTGGCCGCTGCTCGATGTCATCGACGAGGCGATGGGCGAGCCGTGGTGCGCCACACTGGCCGCGCATCTCGGGTTCGGCGTCGCCGGTGACGAAGGGGCGATGCGCCAGAGCCGGCGCTACTCGGTGGCACGGCGCCTGGCCGGCCTGTTCGCCTCGTACGCCGTGCAGCGCCCCCAGCTGATCACGGACTGGCGTGAGGGTCGTGACCTCGACGGTGCCGGGAACCCGCTCGACGAGGACCTCCTCTGGCAGGCGGAGCTGTGGCCGCGCGTCGTTGAGCGGGTCGGTGAGACGCCGCCAGACGTCCGGCATGCCCAGACCGTCGAGCGGTTGTGTGACGACGGCGGAGCCGGGCTCGAGCTCCCGCCACGCCTCTCGCTGTTCGGGCACACCCGGCTGCCGCGGACCGAGGTGGCCCTGCTGGCCGCGCTCGGCGAGCTGCGCGACGTACACCTGTGGCTGCCGCAGGCATCACCGCAGCTGTGGGACGACCTGACCGACCTCAGTGCGTCTGGCCCGGTTCCGCGCTCCGACGACAGGTCGGCGGAGCTGGTGCACCATCCCCTGCTCGCCTCCCTGGGACGGGATGCCCGCGAGCTGCAGCGAACCCTGGCGGCGGCCGGCGTCTCGACAAGCTCGACCGGCGGGGCGGGCTCGAGCGACGACACGCTGCTGGGCTGGCTGCAACACGACCTGCGTGCCAACCACCAGCCGGACGCCGATACGCGGGACGGCCGCAAACCGACCGCGGATGACGGGTCGGTGCAGGTCCACGCCTGCCACGGAGCGACTCGACAGATCGACGTGCTCCGCGAGGTCCTCGTCGGGTTGCTCGCCGACGACCCGACCCTGGAACCGCGCGACATCCTCGTGATGTGTCCCGACATCGAGACCTACGCGCCGCTGATCCAGGCGGGCTTCGGGCTGGCCGACGTCGCCGGCGAGGGACATCCGGCGCACCGGCTGCGGGTCCGGCTGGCCGACCGCGCGCTGTCCAGCACCAACCCGCTGCTGGCCGTCGCGGGCACGCTCGTCGACCTCGCCGGTGGACGCGTGACCGCGACCGACGTACTCGACCTCGCCTCGGCCGAACCGGTCCGCCGCCGCTTCGCGTTCACCGACGACGACCTCGCCCAGCTCGCGCTGTGGGTCGACCAGGCCGGGATCCGTTGGGGCATCGACGCCGGACACCGCGGCAGCTACGGCCTCGACCTCCGCGACAACACCTGGCAGGCCGGCCTCAACCGGGTCCTCCTCGGAGTCACCATGGCCGAGGACGAGCACCGGTTCCTCGAGTCCGCGCTCCCTGTCGACGACGTGTCCAGCGGCGACATCGACCTGGCCGGAAGGCTGGCGGAGTACGTCGCCCGCCTCGACACCTTCGTGCGTACGACGGACGCCGCCTCGACCATCGACGAATGGATCCATGCCCTCTCTACGGCCGTCGGTCAGCTGACCGCGGTGGCTCCGGCGGAGGCGTGGCAGGTCGCGCAGTTCGACCGGGAGCTGGCCCGCACCGAGGACGCGGCTCGGCGGGTCTCGACCGGCCCAGGAGGCTCGACCGGAACACCGCTCGTCCTGGCCGATGTCCGCAACCTGCTTGCGCATCGGCTCGGCGGGCGGCCCACCCGCGCAAACTTCCGCACCGGCACGTTGACCGTCTGCACGATGGTGCCGATGCGCTCGGTCCCGCACCGGGTGGTGTGCCTGGTCGGGCTCGACGACGGCGTGTTCCCGCGGACCAGCTCGGTCGACGGCGACGACGTACTCGCCCGCGACCCGCTCACCGGTGAACGCGACATCCGCAGCGAGGACCGCCAACTGTTGCTCGACGCGGTGATGGCGACCGACGAGGCGCTGGTGATCACCTACACCGGGGCCAACGAGCACACCGGCGCCGAGCGTCCACCCGCGGTGCCCCTCGGCGAGCTGCTCGACGCGCTCGACCGGACCGCCGCGCAGCCGGTCCGGGACACGGTGCTGGTGCGGCACCCGCTGCAGCCGTTCGACGTACGCAACCTGATCCCAGGTGAGCTGACCGGCCCGCAGCCGTTCAGCTTCGATCGCGCCGCCCTGGCCGGCGCCGAAGCCGCCCGCGGCGAACGCGTCACCGTAGGACCGCTGGTCCCCGGACCGCTTCCGGCCCGTGACGCGGGGGACGTCACGCTGGCCGACCTGCAGGCGTTCTTCGCGCATCCCGTGCGGGCGTTCTTGCGTTCACGGCTCGACGTGTCCGCGCCGCTGGAGGCGGAGGAGACCAGCGACGCCATCCCGATCGACCTCGACGCGCTGGAGAAGTGGGGGCTCGGTGACCGGCTCCTCGCCGACCTGCTCGGCGGGCAGGATCCGGCCGACTGCGCACGCGCCGAACGGCTCCGCGGGCTCCTCCCACCGGGCCGGCTCGGGGTGCGCACGCTGCAGGAGGTCGGCTCCCAGGTGGAGCTGCTCGTCGAGCCGGCCCGCACCCTGCGCCAGGGAACGCCACGCACCATCGACGTGAACGTCGACCTCGGCGACGGGCGACGACTCACCGGCACCGTCTCCTCGATCTTCGGCAACAAGATCGTCACCGTCACCTACTCCAACCTCGCCGCCAAGCACCGGCTCAAGTCCTGGATCGACCTGCTGGCACTGAGTGCCGGGCACCCCGACGAGCACTGGACCGCGCACGCGGTCGGCAAGTCCCGGGCCGGAGCCACCCGCGCGCTGGCCGGGCCGCTCGACCACCGCGCGCACGCCTGGCTCCGCGACCTCGTCGACATCTATGACCGGGGGATGCGCGAGCCGCTTCCGTTGCCGGTGAAGACCGCCTGCGCCTACGCCGAGGCCAGTGCGGACCGGCGCCGCGGCCGCGACATCGACCCGGTCGAGAAGGCGGCCAAGTCGTGGCAGACCGACAAGTTCTCGCCCACCGGCATCCCGGGCGAGGACGCCGACGCCTCCCACGTCCGGGTGTTCGGTGAGTCGGCGGCCCTCGAGTCGCTGCTGGCCGCGCCGCGGGCCGACGAGCGCTGGAACGACGAGCCGCACCGGCTCGGGCAGTACGCCTGGCGGCTGTGGGAACCGCTCCTTGGCGGCGCGGAGAAGGTGGGACCGCTGTGACCGAGCTGGAGAACTTCGACGTCTGCGCGCCGCTGCCGACCGGGACCACGCTGCTCGAGGCGAGCGCCGGCACCGGCAAGACCTGGACCATCGGTGCGCTGGTGACCCGGTACGTCGCGGAAGGAGTGGCCAAGCTCGAGGAGCTGCTGGTGGTCACCTTCGGCCGGGCGGCCAGCCAGGAGCTGCGCGAACGGGTCCGTGCCCAGCTGGTCGAGGCCGAGGCGGCCCTCGCCGACCCCGCCTCCGTCCCCGAGCCCAGCGACCTGATCCGGTTGCTCCTCGACGCGGACGAGGCAGAGCTCGACCGGCGGCACGCCCGGATCCGGCAGGCCCTCGTCTCGTTCGACGCAGCG
>DATFGA010000421.1:0-2534 GCA_035249775.1 Nocardioidaceae bacterium
CAGTTCGGCGCCGAAGGCTGGCGGTGGGGGCTGTTCGCCTGGGCGGTCACCGCGCTGGTCGCGGCACTGCCCTGGATCGCGCTGATCCGCCACGACCGGACGCCGCCGGAGGTGGTGCACACGGTCACCCTCGGCGACGTCGCCCGGACCCGGCTCGGCTGGGCGATGGCGGGCTTCTTCGGGCTGCAGTCGCTCCAGGCGTACTCGATCTTCGGCTGGTTCGCGCAGGTCTACCGCGATGCCGGCTTCTCCGCCACCACGGCCGGCATCCTGCTCGGCGTGATCACCGCGATGAGCATCCCGCTCTCGTTCTGGGTGCCGTGGATGGCCGCGCGGATGCAGAACCAGAGCTGGCTGGTGGTCGGCCTGCTCGCGTGCTACCCGGTCGGCTACCTCGGGCTGATCTTCGCCCCGGTCGGCGGTGCCTGGCTGTGGGCGGTCGCCGTTGGCGCCGGCGCGGCCACGTTCCCGTTGATCCTCACGCTGATCGGGCTCCGCGCGCGGACCAGCGCCGGAACCGCCGCGCTGTCCGGGTTCACCCAGTCGGTGGGCTACCTGATCGCCGCGATCGGGCCGTTCGGGGTCGGCGTGCTGTACGACCTCACAGGCGGCTGGACCGTGCCGCTGGCCGCCCTGCTCGCGCTCGCCGTGCCGCAGCTGGTCGTCGGCCTGGTGGTGTCCCGTCCGTCCTACATCGAGGATCACCTCCGCCGCCCCCGCCACCCCAACCACACACCCACCCCGTCCGACCCCACCCCTTCCGACCCCACCCCCCGTTGAGACGCGCCCTTTTCACCGTTGAGACGTGACTTTTTCGCGGTCGAGACGCGATGTTCTTCCGGGCCTCCTGCTGCTCGACCCGTGAGGACCAGCTGACGCGCCTGCGCGGGATGACTGACCGGGATCAGGTGAGGTCGTGCACCATCAGGTTCGTGGCGGGACCGAACCCGGCCCGCTCGTAGAACGGGACGGACCGCTCCGAGGGGCTGAGCACCAGGCGCGCGAACTCGTTCCGGCGCGCGTGCGCGATGCACTCCTCGAGCAGTCGCGCGCCGACCCCGCGGTCACGGTGCGCCGCGTCGACGTACACGTTCGCGACGTATCCCCACCGGCTGACCGGCCGCCCCGGTTTGGGCATCCGGGTGAACACGAGCATGTTCAGCATGCCGCACGGTTCCCCGTCGACCTCGGCGAGCAGCGTCACCCGTTGGTCGTGCTCCCGGTCGAACCACGTCTCGAACACCTCGTCGAACGACGCGTCGTCGAGTTCCTCGCCGGCCTGCTCCTCGGACCAGCGCCGACGCAGCGCGGCGATGGTCGCCGTGTCGGCCCGGCCGGCCACCCGTAAAAAGATCACGTCTGACCGGCGAAAAGAGCGCGTTTCAACGGTGAAAAAGGCACGTCTCAACAGAGGGGGTCAGACGACGGAGAGGGGGAGGAGCTTCTGGCCGGTGGGGCCGATCTGGATCTCGGTGTCCATCTGCGGGCACACGCCGCAGTCGTAGCACGGCGTCCAGCGGCAGTCCTCGACCTCGATGTCGGAGTCCGGGTCGACCGAGTCCTGCCAGTCCTCCCACAGCCAGTCCTTGTCGAGGCCGGAGTCGAGGTGGTCCCAGGGCAGCACCTCGGAGTGGTCCCGCTCGCGGACCGTGTACCAGTCCAGGTCGACCGGCGTGTCGGCCAGCCCCTTCTCGCAGGCGGCGACCCAGCCGTCGTACGAGAAGTGCTCGCTCCAGCCGTCGAACCGGCCACCGGCGCGCCACACCTCCTCGATGACCCGCCCCACCCGGCGGTCCCCGCGCGAGAGCAGTCCCTCGATGATCCCGGGCCGGCCGTCGTGGTAGCGGAAGCCGATCGCGCGGCCGAACTGCTTGTCGGCGCGCACCGTGTCCCGCAGCTGCTGCAGCCGGGCGTCGGTGGTCTCGTGGTCGAGCTGCGCGGCCCACTGGAACGGGGTGTGCGGCTTGGGGACGAACCCACCGATCGACACCGTGCACCGGATGTCGTTGCGGCCGGAGACCTCACGGCCCTTGGCGATCACCTTCTTGGCCAGGTCGCCGATCTCGAGCACGTCCTCGTCGGTCTCCGTGGGCAGCCCGCACATGAAGTAGAGCTTGACCTGCCGCCAGCCGTGGGAGTACGCCGTCGCGACGGTCCGGATCAGGTCCTCCTCGGTGACCATCTTGTTGATCACCTTCCGCATCCGCTCCGACCCGCCCTCGGGCGCGAAGGTGAGGCCGGACCGGCGGCCGTTGCGGGAGAACTCGTTGGCCAGCGTGATGTTGAACGCGTCCACCCGGGTGCTCGGCAGCGACAGGGACACGTTGGAGCCCTCGTAGCGGTCGGCGAGGCCCTTGGCGACGTCACCGATCTCGGTGTGGTCCGCCGACGACAGCGACAGCAGCCCGACCTCCTCGAAGCCGGACTTGCGGATCCCGTTCTCGACCATGTCCCCGATGGTCTTGATCGAGCGCTCGCGCACCGGCCGGGTGATCATCCCGGCCTGGCAGAACCGGCAGCCGCGCGTGCAGCCA
>DATFGA010000422.1:0-4982 GCA_035249775.1 Nocardioidaceae bacterium
CCGTGCCCGTGGAGGTGTACGCCAGCCAGATGCTGGTCGACCTCACCGTGCACTGCTGGGACCTGGCTCGCGGCGCCGGCCTCCCCGACAAGCTCGATCCGGGCACCGTGGAGAAGTCCCTCGAGTACGCCCGCGCGCACACCGACCAGTACGCCGCCAGCGGTCTGTTCGCACCGGCGGTCCAGGTGGCCGGCGAGGACCCGCAGGACCTGCTCCTCGGGCTGCTCGGCCGCGACCCGGGTTAACCTCCGCGCGACGTGCGGGTTGCCCGACGGACGGCTCGCTCCGCCTTGCGCCGCTCCGCCTCCAGCACCTTGGCCGACCGGACCGGCCACACGTAGGGCAGGTCGTCGGGCGTGTCCGGGAACAGCGGCCGGTAGTGGTCCGGATCCTTGCGGACCAGCGAGGACTGGTGTCCGCGGTGGAAGGCGTCGTCGCCGAGCCAGGTCGGGAGTACGTCGGCAGCGCGCAGCTCGGCCTCGGAGCGGATCTCGGTGACACCGGCCTCGCGGAGGTCAGCGGTGATCGTGTCCGCGCAGGTGTCGCCGAAGCCGAGCTCGGTCCACACCGCGCAACAGGTGAGGCCGTACCGCCCGAGCGCCTCCTCGTGGCCCTTCCACATGAGTACGGCGGGGTGGTTGCCCCAGCCGTAGCCGGAACGGGTCAACGCCCGGACGACCTGGATCACCTCGACCCGTTGCTTGCCGAGACGCTTGGTGTCGAGGGCGCGGGCGGACCGCTCGAAATCGGGAAAGGGGAGGAACGTCTGCATGTCGGGACACTCCTGGCCGGTTCGGGACTCGCTACAGGTACCCGATGACAACGTTTTGATCACTCGGCCCCGCAACGTCTTTACCTTCCCTACGCTTTGGACAGGGTGCAAGTGAGGGAGGGGCGATGGCTCGGGGTTCGGTGGCAAGTCTTCGGGTCCGGGATGCGATGTCGCTTCCGGAGAGCCACTGGAAACAGTTCCGGGACGTGCGCTGGCCCGGGCGGTCCGACGCCCAGATCGACCACGTTCTGGTCGGCCCGAGCGGGGTCTACGTCATCCACTACCCGGCCTCCGAGCCGCAGGTGCAGGACGACGGCGGTGCCTGGTGCGAGCTCGAGGTGGCGCAGAGCTCGGAGGCGGCGCGTGCCGTCGCGGGCCTGTTGCTCCCGCGGTACCAGGCGACGGTCCGCCCGTTCGTGTGCTTCCTGTCCGACGTTGCGCTCGCGGACGTTGTCGACGGCGTGACGATCACCTCGCGCCTCGCGCTCGAGCACATCCTCCGGTCGTCGCCGGTGGTGCTGTCCACCTGCGAGGTGGCCGAGGTCTCCGGCATCCTGAACGGCCGGCTGGAGCCGGTTCCCCCGGTGGCGCCGGAGTCGTCGGGTCGCGGCGGTCTCCGCCGCCGGCTGCTGGCCGGTGTGGCGGCGGCCGCGGTCGTCGGGGTCGCCGCTGCGTTCGGTCCGGAGTTCGCCGAGATCGGTCGGGCCTGGTTCTGACCGGCCTGCTCGAATGCGCTCTACCTCGGGAACGCCTGCTTTTCGGGTGCCCCAGGCCAGAGTCGAACTGGCGACCTTTCGCTTAGGAGGCGGCTGCTCTATCCACTGAGCTACTGGGGCGGGCCGTGTGTACATTCTTGTTGAAGACCTGCACTGGCGTGGTCATTTTGTCAGCAGGCGGCTGATCTGACGAACGCGGGCCCCTACGCGGAACCGTTCCGTGGGGTGGACAGCGCGTGACCCGTCTGCTCCGGCTCGTCGGCACCCAGCTCGGCGGCGACCGAAACCACGAGTCCGCCAAGCATGAAGGCGATGATGACTCCCGCCAGCGTGGTGGAGGACAGGTTCGGGATGTAACGCCGCGCACCGCTGACCGGCCCCGTGTCGCCGTGGTAGGCGTGAGTGAGGGCATGACCCTTGCCGCGTGCCAGCAGGTACCGGTTCACCGGGTACGCCGCAAGGAACGCTGCGGTCAGAGCAATCATCATCGACACCCAGAACACCCAGTTCACGAGCCCCGCTTCCATCGCGCCTGGAATCACAGCCATGACGGCGTTGTCGACGAGTTCCATCGTGGCAATGGAGAGGGTGTCGGCAGCGAACACAACGGACAGGGCGGCACCAACACCTAGCCCGGTCTTGACGAGCGGGAACGTGGAGAGGGTGTAGCCGAACAGAAACGCGAGGCTGACCGCGAGCGCGATGGTCCAGCCGGTGCTGAGTCCGATGGCGGTGCCGATCATCAGACCGGCAATCTCGCCGATGGCGCAGCCGGTGAGGCAGTGCAGGGTCGCGGACAAGGCCATGCTGTTCAGCCCGCCCATGTCGTGACCCTCATGCCCGTTGTGCGCGGCGTGGCCCATGTCATGGCCTTCGTGAGCGGCGTGGTCGAGGTGGTGGGCGTGGGGTGTGTCGTGACTCATGGCGTGTCCTCGGCTGAGTTTGGAATCTGTACGGGTGGGGGGTATGTTCACACATCGCCAACATACCCCCCGAGGGTATCTATTCCGGAGACTTGGACCCCTCAATGACTGCCCTGACCCCTACATCCTCCACCGCATCAACCGCGCAGCCCACGCCTCGCGCTGGACTCGCCCTGCTGGTCGTGGCGACCGCCCAGCTGATGCTCGTCCTTGACGACACCATCGCCAACATCGCACTGCCCAGCATCCAAGACGACCTCGGCGTACTCACGTCGTTGCTGCCGTGGATTGTCAGTGCGTACGTCCTCGCGTTCGGTGCACTCCTGCTGTTCGGAGGACGACTGGGAGACCTCTACGGACGCCGCCGCATCCTGCGAGCCGGGCTCGTCGTCTTCGTCGTCGCGTCAATGGTCGGCGGGCTCGCCCCCAACGGCGAGTTCCTCGTCGCAGCACGCGGACTCCAAGGCATCGGCGCTGCTCTCATCGCCCCGAACGTGCTCGCGCTCATCGCCACCAACTTCGCACCTGGCAAAGCCCGTAACAAAGCGTTGGGCGTTTACGCCGCCATGTCGGCGGTGGGTATGACCGTGGGCATCCTCCTCGGTGGAGTCCTCACCGGGCTGCTGGACTGGCGGTGGGTGTTCTTCATCAACATCCCCATCGGGCTCGCCGTCCTGGCCGGAACCACGACACTGGTTGAAGGGAACCGCAGCACCGGACGACTCCACACCGTCGACGCTGTCACCGGAGCCGGAGCGATGCTTGCTTTGGCCTACGGCGTCACCCGAGGCGGCGAACACGGCTGGGACACCACCGCCACCCTGCTCACCCTCCTCGCCGCCGTCGCTGCCGGTGCCGTATTCGTCTGGCTCCAAACCCGCCGCACCCACCCCATGCTCCCCCTCGGCCTGCTCCGCGACCGCAACCGCGCCGGGGCCTACGCCACCGTCCTCTTCGTCGGCGTCGGACTCATGGGCACCTACTACCTGCTCAGCCTCTACATGCAGCACGTCCTCGACTACGGCCCCATCCGTGCGGGCCTCGCCACCCTGCCCGCCGCCGCCGGCATCGTGCTGTCCGCAGGTGTCTCCACCAAGTTGGTCGAACGATTCCCCGTCCGCACCGTCTCCGTACCCGGTCTCCTCATCGCCGCCGCCGGACTCGTCTGGTTCTCCACCCTTGGCGTGGGCTCTGGATACGCCACCCACATCCTCCCCGCCCTCTTCCTCGTCTACTTCGGACTGGGCATGGGTTTCATCCCCATGACCCTCGCCGCCGTCGCGGGTGTTCCCGAGAACCAGTCCGGTGTCGCGTCCGCCATCCTCAACACCGCCCAACAGATCGGTGCCGCTCTCGGCATCGCCGTCTTGTCAACCATCTCCGCCGCCGCCACCGGCAACCAGCGCACCCCGACCGCGCTCACCGAGGGGTACACCACCGCCTACCTGTGGGCCGTTGGACTCATGCTCCTCGCGGCCCTCATCGCCGTCATCACCGTCACCTCGGAACAACGCCACCACGACGCCAGACCCGTCGCCTGAACCTCCACCACCAACCGAAGGGCGCGATCGTCGGCCTTGCCAGCCAAGGGTGAGGTCCCCGGCGCGGGCCGCAGCTGTCAACACGGTCTACCGGGGCCGCCGGCCTGCACCAACCGGTCACCGTGACCTGCTCCGGTGAATCTCGCGGACTCCGTGTGCAGGAGCCGGTCACGGTGACCGGCTCCTGCACACAGGGGTGCGCTAGAGCAGGTTCAGCGCCGACGTCTCGGTGGCGTCGCACAGGGGTTGGGCTTCGGGTGCCTGGTCGCAGAGCGGCTGGAGCGGGCTGCCGTCGCCGGGTGCCGGTGGCGCGGGCAGGGTCGGGGGTGCGGGCAGTGTCGGCGGTGCGGGAAGGGTCGGGGGCTCGGGCGGGAACTCCTCGCTCGCGTCGCACAGCGGCTGGGCTTCGGGTGCCTGGTCGCAGACCGGTTGGAGCGGGCTGGACGTGCCCGTCTCCTCGTCCGGCTCCTGCGCCGAGGCGCAGTCCTCGTAGGCACGGTGGGCGTTCCTGCGGTCCTCCTGCGCCTGCCGGAAGTCGCGTTGTGCCTCGTCCCGGGCCTGCTTGCCCTCGGCGCCCTGACGAGCCTGCTTGGCGTCATCGAACCTGCGGTCCGCGGCCTCGGCGTCCTCTCGTTCCTGCTGACAGGTGTCAGCCTGGTCGGCCGAGGCGAAGCTGCTGGCCGGCGTACTCGCCGACACGGACGCGACGGCGATGCCGGCGGCGACGGCCGGCGTGACCAGGGCGAGGAGCCCCAGTCTGACGAGACGTTTCATAACCACTACGGACTCCTGTGCTCGCGAAGTTGCTGCCATGGGGCAGCACGGACGGTTCGCAGCTCCCGAGCGCGGCTGTCCCTCCAACGACGGGAGATCGGTTTCGTTACGCCGTGCCTCACCGATGACCCGGCTTCACGATGACCTGCGTCGAAGGCGAGGGCGACAAGAACCCACCGTTCGCCTACACCGTCGGACTGAGTCGGTGGGATCACCCGGAGGTGATCTGCTTCAACATGTGCCCGGAGTGCTCGAA
>DATFGA010000423.1:0-16764 GCA_035249775.1 Nocardioidaceae bacterium
GATCGACGGCTGGTTGGCGAAGAAGTCGACCGCTTCGCTGATCGGCATGTCGAGCACGTCGGCGATGTTCTTGCCCTTGAACGTGATGTCGAGCGTGTCGCGGTTGTAGCGGGCGCCGTGGCAGACCTCGCACGGCACATAGACGTCGGGAAGGAAGTTCATCTCGATCTTGATCGTGCCGTCACCGGAGCAGGCCTCGCAGCGGCCGCCCTTCACGTTGAACGAGAACCTGCCCTGCAGGTAGCCGCGCATCTTCGCCTCCGGCGTGGACGCGAACAGCTTGCGGACATGGTCGAAGACCCCGGTGTAGGTGGCCGGGTTCGACCGTGGCGTGCGCCCGATCGGTGACTGGTCGACGTGGATCACCTTGTCGACGTGCTCGAGACCGGTGATCGTGCGGTGCCGGCCGGGAACGGTGCGGGCGTTGTAGATCTGCTTGGCCAGCGACGTGTAGAGGATGTCGTTGACCAACGTCGACTTGCCGGACCCGGAGACGCCGGTGACGGCGACGAACAGGCCGAGCGGGAAGGTCACGTCGACGTTGCGCAGGTTGTGCTCCTTCGCCCCGCGCACGGTGAGCTCGCGGCCCGGGGTGCGCGGACGGCGTACGTCGGGCACCGGGATCTCCTTGCGACCGGACAGGTAGAGCCCGGTCTGCGAGTCATGGTGGTTCAGCAGCTCGTCGACGGTGCCGGAGAGCACCACCTGCCCGCCGTGCTCACCTGCGCCAGGACCGATGTCGACCACCCAGTCCGCGGCCCGGATGGTGTCCTCGTCGTGCTCGACCACGATCAGCGTGTTGCCCAGGTCCTTGAGCCGGACCAGGGTCTCGATCAACCGGTGGTTGTCGCGCTGGTGCAGCCCGATGGACGGCTCGTCGAGCACGTAGAGCACGCCGACCAGGCCGGCACCGATCTGGGTGGCGAGCCGGATCCGCTGCGCCTCCCCGCCGGACAGCGAGCCGGACGGCCGGTCCAGGGAGAGGTAGTCGAGGCCGACGTCGAGCAGGAAGTTCAGCCGCTCCTGGATCTCCTTCAGCACCCGCTCGGCGATCTGCCGTTCCCGCGCACTGAGGTCCAGCGACTTGAGGAAGTCGGCGGTCTCGTTGATCGGGAG
Organism: Nocardioidaceae bacterium; assembly: GCA_035249775.1. GTDB lineage: Bacteria > Actinomycetota > Actinomycetes > Propionibacteriales > Nocardioidaceae > Nocardioides_C. The sequence continues at coordinate 1,117 of DATFGA010000423.1, forward strand.
TGCGCAGACCTCGGCGATGCTCTTGCCGCCGATCGTCACCGCCACGGAGACCGGCTTGAGCCGGGAGCCCGAGCACGCGGGGCACGCCACCTCGCGCATGAAGCCCTCGAACCGGTCCCGGCTGGTGTCGGACTCCGCCTCGCGGTGCCGCCGCTCGATGTAGGGGCGGACACCCTCGAACGAGGTGTAATAGGACCGCTCGCGGCCGTAGCGGTTGCGGTGCCGGACGTGCACCTTGGTCGAGTGGCCCTCGAGGATCGACTTGCGGGCCTTCGCCGGCAGGTCCTCCCACGGGGTGTCCAGGTCGAAGCCGAGCTCGTCACCGAGCGCTCCGAGCAGACGCGTGAAGAAGTCGGCCACGTGGGCGCCGGACCACGGCCCGATCACGCCTTCGGCCAGGGTGGCCGACGGGTCCGAGATCACCAGCTCCGGGTCGACCTCCATCCGGGTGCCCAGACCGTGGCACTCGGGGCAGGCGCCGAACGGCGAGTTGAACGAGAACGAGCGCGGCTCGAGCTCCTCGAACGAAAGGTCGTCGTGGAGGCACGCCAGGTGCTCGGAGAAGGTGCGCTCGCGGTGCTCGTGGTCGTCGGGGAGGTCGACGAAGTCCAGGGTGACCAGGCCGGCGGAGAGGCCGAGCGCGGTCTCGACGGAGTCGGTCAGCCGGCGCTTGGCGGACTCCTTGACCGCCAGCCGGTCGACGACGACCTCGATCGTGTGCTTCTTCTGCTTGTCCAGCTTCGGCGGCTCGGTGAGCGGATGCGTCTCGCCGTTGACCCGGACCCGGGAGAAGCCCTGGGTCTGCAGCTGCCGGAACAGCTCGACGTACTCGCCCTTGCGTCCGCGGATCACCGGGGCGAGCACCTGGAACCGGCTGCCCTCCTCGAGCTCGAGGACCCGGTCGACGATCTGCTGCGGGGTCTGCCGGGCGATCGGCCGGCCGCACTTCGGGCAGTGCGGGCGCCCTGCGCGCGCGTAGAGCAGGCGGAGGTAGTCGTAGACCTCGGTGATCGTGCCGACGGTCGACCGCGGGTTCTTCGAGGTGGACTTCTGGTCGATGGACACCGCCGGGGACAGGCCCTCGATGAAGTCGACGTCCGGCTTGTCCATCTGCCCGAGGAACTGGCGCGCGTAGGCGGACAGCGACTCGACGTAGCGGCGCTGCCCCTCGGCGAAGATCGTGTCGAACGCGAGACTGGACTTGCCGGAGCCGGAGAGCCCGGTGAACACGATCAGCGCGTCGCGGGGCAGGTCGAGGGAGACGTCCTTGAGGTTGTGCTCACGGGCACCGCGGATGATCAGCTGGTCAGCCACAACCCCTTCTTCCATGTCGTGGGCGTCGCTCTGTCCTGCCCATCCTGCTGTTGTCTGTTCGAACAACTGTTCGGCATCCTATCTGTTGACACAAGCCGCCACTCCGCCGGTTAGATGACTTCATGTCCGCTCCGGAACCCTCCTCGGCCCTGCCCCATCTCGATGAGACGGCTGCCGCCACATCACGCTATCTGGAGGCACTGACAGTTTTGACCGACGAGGACATGCGGGCACCTTCGTTGCTTCCGGGATGGTCCCGGGGACACGTGGTGACGCACGTCGCGAGGAACGCGGACGGGCTGAGGAACCTCCTGGTGTGGGCGCGGACGGGTGTCGAGACTCCTCAGTACCCGTCGTGGGAACAACGCAACCGCGACATTGATTCCGGTGCGGACCGGCCGCACGCCACCCTGCTCGCGGACTCCCGCGCCTCCGCCGAGCGCTTCCTGGACGAGGTGGCGAACGTCACGGGCGAGCAGTGGGAGGTGCCGGTGCGGACCCTCTCCAGCGACCGCTTCTTCCCGGCCCGCCACGTGCTGAAGTCACGACGTACCGAGGTGGAGGTGCACCACGCCGACCTCGGTGCCGGCTACTCCCCCGCCGACTGGCCCGAGGACTTCGTCCGGATGCTGATCGGCCGGGTGCAGGACGACCGGGCGGAGGGCCCCTCGATGGTTCTCTCCTCGACCGACATCGACGGCCTGTGGAAGTTCGGGCGCGGTCAGGGCCCCGAGATCACCGGCCCGGCGGCCGAGCTGGCCTGGTGGTTGATCGGCCGCGGCGACGGTGCCGGACTAGGGTCCTCCGTAGGTGAACTCCCCCAGCTGCCGAAATGGAGATGACGTGTCGATGACGTACGCCGGCAAGGTGAAGCCGGGCGGCCCGGCCGAGGTCCGTGAGCTCGCCCACCTGATGATCTCGAAGCTGTCCGTCGGTGGTGACTGGAACAACAATGCCTACCTGCTGCGCTGTCGGGCGACCGACGAACAGCTGCTCGTCGACGCCGCGAACGAGCCGGACCGGCTGCTGCAGATGGTCGGCCACGACGGCCTGGCCCGCGTGGTCACCACGCACCGGCATCAGGACCACTGGCAGGGACTCAGCGCGGTGGTGGACGCCACCGGCGCCGAGACCGTGGCCGGCTCGGAGGACGCGGACGAGATCCCGGTGCCGACCGCGCGCCGGGTGCAGCACGGCGACAAGGTCACCGTCGGCGAGTGCGAGCTCGAGGTGATCCACCTGGTCGGGCACACGCCCGGCTCGATCGCGCTGCTGTACGACGACCCGGCCGGTACGCCGCACCTGTTCACCGGGGACTCGCTCTTCCCGGGCGGCGTCGGCAAGACGTGGTCGCCGGAGGACTTCACCACCCTGCTCGACGAGGTGACCACGAAGCTGTTCGACCGGCTCCCGGACGAGACCTGGTTCTACCCCGGTCACGGCGACGACTCCACCCTCGGCGCCGAGCGGCCGCACCTGGCCGAGTGGCGCGAACGCGGCTGGTGACGAGGGCGGGGACGGTTGACCGGCCGCTGACCGGGTACCGTCGGCGACATGGGAATCATGAGCAAAGTCGTCAAGCTGGGAATCGCCAAGAAGGTCTACGACGAGGCCCGCAAACCGGAGAACCAGCGCAAGATCAAGGAAGCCATCGCCTCCTTCCAGGAGAAGCGCGCCAAGAACACCGGCGGCCCGCGCCCCTGACCGTTCCGCGCCGACGCGGGGCCCTGTGATCAGGAGCAGGCCTCTTCGACGGAACCGCGGACGGACCGCACCTCCCCGCCGTACCTTTCACATATGGGGAGAGTTCAGACATTCGTCGTGTCCGCCGTGCTCGCAGCAGTGTTCGGGTTCGTCGGCGCGTTGGGGGCAATGGTGGCGTTCCACGACGAGCTTCGTGGCGAGCAGGGGGCGACCGGGCTGCAGGGTGCGCCCGGAGAACCGGGCCCGCCGGGAGCGGACGGTGTCGACGGCATCGACGGCGAACGGGGTCCACGCGGCGCGGCCGGGGCGGCGGCGCGAGTGCCGACCCAGCAGAACGTGGACCTCGGCACGGCGGGATGCGTGGGCGCGTCCGTGCAGGTCGTCACCGACGTGACGATCGAGAACCAGCGGATGCGGCTCGCCAAGGAACTCGTCTGCGTGACCGGCTGACCCGTCGAGTGCCTGGGCGACTGATCTGTCGGGTCAGTCCTCGAGCAGGTCCAGGAACCATTCCCTGACCGGAAACTCGTACTCCGCATGCGTGGAGACCGGCTCCCCGAGCAGCGCCGCCCGGTAGGACAGCGCACGGGCGACGCAACCGGTGCGACGGGCGAGGCCGACGAGCCGGACCAGCTCGGCATGGTCTGCGAAGGCGGTGAACGGCTCGAGATAGGCGTCCCGCACCCGCAGCACGCGCGGGTCGTCGAGCTCGAGACCGGCCGCATGACTGACCGAGTTCAGCGTGCACAGCATGGTCCCGAACGGGTGCCCGACCGACGCGTCGCCCCAGTCGATGATCCGGGCGCCGTCCAGGGAGCCGGCCCAGCAGATGTTGCCCGAGTGCAGGTCGTCGTGCTGGACGGACTCCGGGATGCCGGAGCCGGTGAGCTCGGCGCACCAGCCGGCGTACTCGGGCAGTCGCGCGGTGAGCCCCTCGGCCTGCTCCGGGGTGAGCCCACCCGTGTCCGGGGTCTCTGCGGCCAGCTGTTCCAGCAGCGCGGCGGCCTGCCCGGGCATCGTCCGGGGACTGACTTCGGGCGTGCCTGTGCCGAGCAGCTCCCGGTCGTGGCTCCCGAGCAGGATCTGCGCTTCGGCGTACCGCTGCACGATCCCCTCCCACCGCGACCACAGCTGCTCGGGAGCGGCGGTGGTGCGCAGCATCGGGCCCGCGTCGCGGGTCAGCGTCCACCCACGGTCGGCGTCCACGGCCAGTACGTCGGCCACCAGGTCCGGGACCAGCTCCGCGAGGAGGCCGACCAACGTCGACTCGTGCCGGGTGCCGGGCCCGTTCACCTTGAACCAGAGATCACCGGCGCTGCTGCCGAAACGGATCGCGGACGACCAGGGCCGGTTGTGTGGCTGGTCCATCTCCCCGTCCAGCTCGACTCCCCGGTCGTGGCTGACCGCGGCCACCCAGGAACGTGCCTGGTCGTGGAAGGCTGCGCTCGCCCAGAGCGCGACGTTCGACCCGGTGCTGACGTGCATGAGGACGATGATGACGTCCCTGGGGCGGCAGTTCCACCGGGTTTTCGGTCTCCCGCGACGGCACCTCAGCTCACGACGAAGGCGGATTCCGTTGCCGAGGCATCCGGGTCACCATGTCGTCGTACCCGCGGACGCCCAGGTCGCGGGCCGTCGCCACCAGGGCCATCGTCGTGTGCTGGTCCGCACGTCTGAGCAAGCGCTGGACATGGGTGCGGACCGTGTTCACCGACAGGTACAGCCGCGCGGCGATCTCACGGCGTGTCATGCCGGAGACCAGGCACCTGAGAACCTCCAGCTCGCGTTGGCTCAGGTCGTCGACGAAGCTCGGGCCCGGGCGTGGGCCCCGGGCCTCGCTGAGCAGCTGGCGTACCACCGGCTTCACCATCGTCGGCGGCAGGTACATGTGCCCCCGCACCACCTCGGCGGTGGCCAGCAGGAGTACGTCGAAGCTCGCGTCCTTGCTGACCCAGCCCTGCACCCCCACCTCGAGCGCGTCCACGATGGACGAGGTGTCCGAGACGCCGGACAGCACGAGGACATCGGGCCGGGCGGGCAGGCCATCGATGTCCGGCAGCAGCTCGAGCCCACACTCGTCGGCCAGCTGGAAGTCCAGCAGGACCACGTCTGCCCGGAAGCTGGTGACCAGCTTCCGGGCATCGTCCAGGGAGTACGCCACCTCGACCGCCCTCACCTGAGGCTCGCCGCGGAGTCGCATCGACAACACGTCCGCGAAGACCCGGTGGTCATCCACCAGCAGAATGCTCGTCGGCCTCTCGATCACTGCGAAGGCTCGTTTCGACGGTTCACCGCTTCAGCGTTGCAGCAGCCTCGCGGGCCGCAACCCCGTGGTCGAGCAATCCGGACAGCGCCATGTTCACGGCCTTTCCGCGTCCGTGAACGCCCAGTTTGCGGAGCAGGTTCTGGATGTGAGACCGCACCGTGTTGGTCGAGATCCCGAGCTGGTCCGCGATGGCCTGGGTGCTCGCACCGTCGATCAGGCCGTCGAGCACTTGGCACTCGCGCTCCGTGAGTGCTGCGCCCTCGGCGTCGTCGTCACGAAAGTCGGTCGCGCCTCTGGCCCAGCCCTCGACCACCCGTTCACCGCCGGCGACCCGGTTGATGGTCGACTGCAGCACCTCGATGTCGCACACCTTGTTCAACACGCCGTCGACCACGCGCGCGTCGTAGGCCCTCCAGACCTCCCTGGTCGCATTGCCGGTCAGCAGGAGCAGCTTCACCGCCGGTGCACGGTCCCGGATCAGCTCAGCCGCGTCGAGCCGCGGGCTGCCGGTGAACATGACGTCGAGGACGCAGACGTCCGGCTGGTGCTCCACGACGAGGTCGACGATCTCGTCGGCGTGCTGGCTGACTGCGTCGATCTCCTCGCCGACGCCGGTCAAGGCCGTCACCAGTGATTCGAGGAACATGTCGTGGTCGTCGCAGAGCACGAGACTCATGACGCGGGCCGCCCGTCCAGCCTGGTGACGAGCACCATCCGCACACGGGTGCCGGGTCCGGGCCCGCTGGAGATCTCCAGCCGGCCACCACTCGCCCTCGCCGCGGCATGGACGATGGAGAGGCCGTGACCGCTCCCGGAGCTGATCTGTCCGAACCCCAGCCCGGTGTCGGCCACCTCGACCCAGGCCATCGTGTCGTCCTCGCCCAGCGTGACGGTGACCGTGCCGTCCTGGCCGACCGCGCGCGCCGCGTTGTCGAGCAGGTTGACCAGCGCCCGACGGGTCAGCACGGGGTCACCGTAGGCCACCGGACGTCTCCCCGTGTTGACGTCGATGGTCACGACATGGGTCAGCTGGACCAGCTTCACACAGTCGGCGACGAGCGACGCGAGGTCGATCTCCCAACGCCGCGGAGTGACGTCGGCCCGGGCCGCGGCGATGAGGTCGGCGGTGTGGGTCAGCTGCTGGTGAAGAAGATCCAGTCGCTCCCGGACGGACGGCTCGAGATTCTCGTCGCCAGGCATCTTCGACAGGAGCAGCCCTGCGGAGACATACTGCCGGAGGTCGTGGCAGAGATTGACCAGCTCGGCGGCGCTGTCGCGTCCTCGGCTCGCGCGCTTCCCCTGGACCGGAACCGACGGACCACCGCGTGCGGTCTCCAGGTCGGCGACAGAGTGGCGGTCGTCGCCGGACGGCGTCCTCCCGTACCGCGCACCGTCGTCGCGTGGCTGCGTCGTCAAAAGTCCCACCCCACAGGAGCCCGAAGAGTTCCCCTCCCTTTCGAGTATCTTGTGCCTGCCCATTGCATGGAAGGTGTACCTCGGTCCTAGTACTGACCCGACATATGGCGAGATGAACGCCATGTCGTGATCAAGTGCCTCTCGCGTGGACATGGGTCGGCCGGTGTTTCGGTGCAGACCGGCCGGTGTGGTGCCGATCAGCGTCGCTTGCCATGATCGGGGCATGCCCCGATCCGACACCGTGCTTCGCGCAGAGGACGTGTGCGCGGACACGGTCGCCCGGCTCCGGTCCGCCGGCTGTGTGTACGCCGAGGAAGAGGCGAGCCTGCTGGTGGCCGAGGCGGTCTCGCCCGACGAGCTCGCTGCCATGGTCGACCGCCGGGTGGCGGGTCATCCACTGGAGCAGGTTCTGGGCTGGGCCGAGTTCTGCGGGCTCCGGATACAAGTCGATGCGGGCGTATTCGTGCCGCGGCGGCGCACCGAGCTCCTGGTCCGCGAGGCGGTCGAGGTCGCCGGCGACAGCACCGTGGCCGTCGACCTGTGCTGTGGCACGGGAGCGGTGGGCGCCGCGCTCGTGACCGCGCTCCCCCACCTGGAGCTGCATGCGACCGACATCGACCCCGCCGCGGTCCGGTGCACCCGCTCCAACCTCGCCGCCGCCGCAGGTGTCGGAACGGACGGTGTCGGCGCCGGGCCACGGCCCGTGGTCCACCAGGGCGACCTGTACGAAGCACTGCCCGTCGCGCTCCAGGGCCGGATCGACCTCCTGCTCGTCAACGCTCCGTACGTGCCCACCGACGAGGTGCCGCTGATGCCGCCGGAGGCGCGCCTCTATGAGCCGCTGATCGCCCTGGACGGCGGCAGCGACGGGCTCGACGTCCACCGTCGAGTGGCTGCCGACACACGTCGGTGGCTGGCGCCCGGCGGCCGGCTCCTCATCGAGACCAGCGAGCGGCAGGCATCGCAGGCGGTTGGGATCTTTACGCGCAACGGCCTGACCCCGCACGTGACCAGGTCCGATGAGCTCGGCGCCACCGTGGTCGTCGGGACGGACGGCCGACCCGGAGGAAGCCGCCGATGCAGATGAGGCGCCTCTACCCCGAGGCCGCGCCGGACGTCGATGTCGCCGACGCCTACGCGATCCCGACCGACACGGGCCGGCACCTCCGGGTCAACATGGTGTCGAGCGCGGACGGCGCCGCCACCGTGGACCGGCGGGTCGGTGCGCTCTCCGGGCCGGCGGACCAGCAGCTGCTGCACCTGCTGCGCGGGCTGTGCGACGTGCTCCTGGTCGGCGCAGCGACGGTGCGGGCCGAGGGGTACGGCCCGCTCGAGCTGCCCGAGGAGGCGCGGCGACGGCGTACCGGAGCCGGACGGCTGCCGGTTCCGCGGATGGCGATCCTGACCCGTGAGATCGCCCTCGACCTGGACGCCCCGGTCTTCACCTCGGCGACGGACCGGCCGATCGTGCTCACCACCGGGCGCGCTCCGGCCGAGCGGCGCGCCGCCGCCGCGGAGGTCGCCGACGTGGTCGTCGCCGGTGACCAGCAGGTCGACCTGCCTCGAGCGCTGGACGCCCTGGTCGAGCGCGGGCTGCCGCGCATCCTGTCCGAGGGCGGACCGCAGGTGCTGGCCGAGCTGCTCGCACACGACCTGGTCGACGAGCTCTGCCTGGCGATCGCCCCGCTGGTGACCTGCGGCGCGGAGACACGGATCACCGCGGGACCGGCGCTCGCCACCCCCATGCGGCTCGCCTTGGCGCAGGTGCTGGAGCAGGACGAGTTCCTGTTCCTGCGCTACACCCGCTGACCGGTTGCCTACACGTCGATCTGGTACTGGTACTCGCGCGCCAGTGCTCGGTAACCGAGCCGCTCGTTGACGCCGATCATGTGGTCGTTCGACTCCATGTTCCAGGTGTCGATCGTCTCCAGCCCCGGCTCCACGTCGGCGAGCCAGCGCAGCATGTCGGTCTTCAGCAGCAGGCCGAGCCGGTGCCCGCGGTGAGCACGGACCACGCTGGTGTCGTGCTGGTCCCCGATCCACGGCCGCTCGCTCTCGACCGCGACGACCGAATGACCGGCGAGCTCTCCGGTGTCGCGGTGCCGGGCGACCACCCGGTAGAGCCGCTTGCCGCGGGCCTCCTGGGCGTCCTCGTAGGCGACGATCCGCTCCGCCGGGAACACCTCGTCCTCGATGTCGAGGTCGTCGGTCGGCGCGTCGTTGATCGATGCGGTCATCTCCGCGACCGCGTCGAGCAGGTCTGCCGGCGTACGGCCGGTGAAACGCAGCAGCTCGTACGCCGACGCGGCGGCTGCGGCTTCGTCGTGCAACGCGGCGATCGTCGCGGCGTCCACGGAGGACACGACCTGCCGACGGTTGATCGCGGCGCCCTTGCGGGGCAGGCCGTGCCGTTCCGCGAAGGCGTTGGCCGGCTCGATGTCCCAGCCGTCGATGCCGAGGCTCGTGCGGCCGAGGCTCCGCGCCTGCTCCTTCGCGAACTCCAGGAGCCGGCTGCCGTGACCGCGTCGGCGTGCGTCGGGGTGCACGGTTACTCCCGCCCAGGCGAGGTGGGTGTTGTCCCACTCGCTGACCGACAGCTCGACCAGCCCCACCAGGGCGTTGCCTTCCCGGGCGGCGAACGGTCGGGGCGGCTCACCGTCCCAACCGTGCCGGATCTGTCCCGCGTAGCCGGCCGGAGTGGTCGGGTGGGCGAACGGGGTGTCGACCTTGCGCACGGCGTTCAACAGCTCCACGACCGCCTGGACGGACTCGGTGTCGTCGGCGGTGAACTCACGGATGTCCATGGGTCGAGGATGCGCCGCGATCGGCCGGGACGCGAGTGGTTTTCCCGGCGCCGGGTTCAGCGATGGCGCGGCTGGTACCACTCGTCGAGGTCGGCCTGCACGATCTCCGGGTCCGGCGCGTCCGCGGCAGCGCCGTCCGGTCCGGGCCTGGCCATGTGTGCGGCGAGCACCGCGCCCATCCGCGGACGTTCCTCGGGCGACGGCCAGGAGTCGGGCTCCCAGAGCCGCCCGCGCTTGAACGCCTTGCCGCAGTGCACGAACGCCTGCGCCACGTCGATCACGAGGGCGCCCCAGGGCAGCTTGCCGTCCAGGGCCGTCGCCCGGCGGACCTCCTCGTCGGTGACCAGCGCGGCCCGGCCCTCGATCCGTAGCGTCTCGTTGGTGCCCGGCACCATCACCAGGAGTGCGGCGGACGGGTTCTCGGCCAGGTTCTGCGCGCCGTCGAACAGCCGGTTGCCGGGCAGCTCGCCGATCCCGATCCGCGTCGGCGTGAGCACCCTGATGAAGCCGGGCGGGCCGCCACGCGGGCTGGCGTCACAGCTGCCGTCGGCGCCGGCGGTGGCGACGACTGCGAACGGGGACAGCGCCAGGAACCTCTGGCAGTGCTCGTCGAGCTCGGTGATCGCCTTGAGCCGTGCGGCGTCGCCGGGTTCACCCAGCCGTGCGCGCAGCGAAGCCCTGGTCTCGGTTGCCATGGAGCGACCGTACCGACACCGGTCGTGCGCCCTGCCGTCCGATCAGGCGCGGGGCTTCTTGGTCCGCGGCTTCTTCTTCGGCCCGGTCGACCGGTCGGTCGGGCGCTGGCCCTGCTGGAGGCTGAGGTCGATCAGCTTGCCGGAGATCCGGGTGCGCTCGAGCGCGGCCCAGGTCTGCGGCGCGAGGTCGGCGGGCAGCTCCACGAGCGAGTGGTCCCCGCGGATGTCGATGTGCCCGAAGTCGCCGCGGTTCAGCCCGCCCTCGTTGGCGATCGCGCCGACGATCTGGCGTGGCTCGACCTTGTGCCGCTTCCCCACCGCGATCGTGTAGGTGGCCATCGGCACGTCGGACCGGCTGCGCGACGGCTTGGTCTCGCGGCGATGCGGCCGGTCGCCGTCGTCGCGGCGGCGTCCCCGCTCGTGGTCCCAGGCGCCGGCCTTCTTGTCGCGCTTGCCGTCGAAGACCCGCTGCGGTTCCGGTTCCGGGTCCAGCAGCAACGGCTGGTTGTCCTGCACGAGCACGGCGAGTGCTGCGGCGACATCGGCGGCGGGTACGTCGTGCTGCTGCTCGTAGCTGGTCACCAGGTCCCGGAAGAACCCGATCTGGTCGGAGGAGAGTGCCTCGGTGATGGAGTCGGTGAACTTGGCGACCCGGGTGGTGTTGACGTCCTCGACGCTCGGCAGCTGCATCTGCGTCAGCGGCTGCCGGGTGGCCTTCTCGATCGCCTTGAGCAGGTGGCGTTCACGCGGAGTCACGAACGACAACGCGTCCCCGGTGCGACCCGCCCGGCCGGTGCGGCCGATCCGGTGCACGTAGGACTCGGTGTCGGTGGGGATGTCGTAGTTCACGACGTGGCTGATCCGCTCCACGTCCAGGCCCCTGGCGGCGACGTCGGTGGCGACCAGGATGTCGAGCTTTGCGTCCCGGAGCTGGTTGATCGTCCGCTCGCGCTGCGCCTGGACGACGTCACCGTTGATCGCCGCGGCGGAGAAGCCGCGGGCGCGCAGCCGCTCGGCGAGCACCTCGGTGGCCTGCTTGGTCCGGACGAAGACGATCATCCCCTCGAAGTTCTCCACCTCGAGGATCCGGGTCAGCGCATCGAGCTTCTGCGGGTGGGCGACCTGGAGATAACGCTGGGTGGTGTTGGCCGAGGTGGTGGTCTTGTTCTTGACGGTGATCTCGGCGGCGTCGGTGAGGTACTTCTTGGCGATCCGGCGGATCTGCGCGGGCATCGTCGCCGAGAACAGCGCGACGTGCTTGTCGTCGGGGGTCTCGGCCAGGATCGTCTCGACGTCCTCCGCGAAGCCCATCTTCAGCATCTCGTCGGCCTCGTCGAGGACCAGGAAGCGCAGCTCGGACAGGTCCAGGGTGCCCTTCTCCAGGTGGTCCATGATCCGGCCGGGTGTGCCGACCACGATGTGCACCCCGCGGCGCAGGGCGGACAGCTGCACGCCGTACCCCTGGCCGCCGTAGACGGGGAGCACGTGCACGCCGGGCAGGTGCGCGGCGTACCGCTCGAACGCCTCGGACACCTGCAGCGCCAGCTCGCGGGTCGGCGCCAGGACCAGCGCCTGCGGCTTCTTCTGCCGCAGCTCGAGCTGGGACAGGATCGGCACCGCGAACGCAGCCGTCTTGCCGGTGCCGGTCTGGGCCAGGCCGACCACGTGACGGCCCTCGAGCAGGGCGGGGATGGTGGCCGCCTGGATCGGCGAGGGCGACTCGTAGCCCACGTCGTCGAGGGCGCGGAGCACGCGCTTGTCGATGCCGAGGTCGGCGAAGGTCAGGGGCTCGTCAGGTTCGTTGGCCGTCGTGCGTGGGTCCGTCGGTGGCATCCGCCAAGCCTAGTGCGCACGCCGCCGCGGCCTCGCGGCCCCGCTGCGCCTTCGGCGATGGCCACGTGGTTCAGGCCTCGATCCGCTCACCCTCGAACGTCCCGGTGCCGCTGGCCAGCTCATCTCCGCCATCGGCGGCGAAGACCGTGAACCTGTAGGTGCCGGAGATCATGTCACCGCGGACTCTCCCCCGGATCATGACGTTGAGGGTGACAGCGGGTTCTTCCGGCCCACCACCGGGTGCGCCTGCCCAGAAGTTCCCCGTGACCCTGTTGTCACCGTGGCCCTCCCAGGCACCGAGGCCGGTCGGCGCGATCGGGTTGATGTCCTGGTTGGCCAGCACGCCACCCTCGGCGAAGCTCGCGACCCCCGTCACCTTCGTCGGGTTGCCTCCCGGGTCGTCCTGGTGGGTGATCAGCCAGGAACCGACCACCTTGCTGCGGTCGTCGTCGTGGTCATGGCGGTCGCGGTCGTCGTCCCGGTCGTGCGCGTCGGCGCCGGCGGCTATCGCGGTGCTCCCGAGGACCGCCGCACCGGCGAGTCCGGCCCCGCGCAGAAGCAGTCGTCTCTCGACGGTTTCGTTGGTCATTGCACCCTCCTGAGAAGAAAGCGGCCCGGTCGGGCCAGGGGTGCGACGTCGCCCTCGATCCTTCCAGCACGGTGCACGATCCGCCATGGTCACATCGGGGCAGCCCGTCGTCGAGCGACGTGCCAGACGCGGAACACGCCGTCAAGCCGACACGCCGACTTGCGCTCGTCGAGACCGGTTCGTAACATCTTCAGGTTCCGTGAACCACGGGACACCGGTTGGCGGCCACGCCGAGTCCTGTCCATCGTCAGCCGGACCCTGCAAGATTTACCCGCGGACAGGAGCGGGGGACCCAAGATTCCCGGTGCCCCGTTGTGACCTCTCCCTCCGGCTCCGGCCGAGGCCGATCGGTCGCAGCGTGAGCACCTTGGGGTGAAGCCACGCCGGCCGACAACCGGCGCTGGCCGGGCAAGACCTTCTGCCCGAACCCGACAGCTCACCTCGTAGGCGTTGGAGAGGTCTGGCTGCCATGCGCTCACGCATGTTCGTTTCTTCCCTTGTCATCGCCGCTTCCGCGCTGACCCCTGTGGTCGTCGCCGGTCCTGCGGACGCCGCGTCCCAGCGCACCTGGAACCGGCTCGCGCAGTGCGAGTCGAGCGGTCGCTGGCACATCAACACCGGCAACGGCTACTACGGCGGGCTGCAGTTCAGCCCGTCGACCTGGCGCGGCTTCGGTGGCCGCAAGTTCGCCTGGAACGCGCACCGCGCCACCAAGGCGGAGCAGATCCGGGTGGCCGAGCGGGTACGTCGCGTGCAGGGCTGGGGTGCCTGGCCGGCGTGCTCGAGCCGGCTCGGCCTGCGCTGAGCGGCCACCCCGACCCTGTGATGCCGCCCGACCTGCTGCAGCAGGCGCGGGCGGCCAAGGGGTTCATGCCTGAGGACGAGGGCGACCTGCTGTACGCGATGGCGATGGAACGGCTGCCGCACGGGCCGGCGCTCGAGATCGGCACCTACTGCGGGAAGTCCGCGATCTACCTGGGCGCGGCCGCGCGGGCGACCGGCGGAACCGTGTTCACCGTCGACCACCACCGTGGCTCGGAGGAGAACCAGGAGGGCTGGGAGTACCACGACGCCAGCCTGGTGGATCCCGAGGTCGGGCGGCTCGACACCCTGGGCACGTTCCGGCGCACGATCGCCCGCGCGGGTCTCGAGGAGCAGGTGGTCGCGGTCGTGGGCAGGTCCACGACCGTCTCGGCGCACTGGCGCACCCCGCTGTCGCTGCTGTTCATCGACGGCGGTCACACCGACGAGCACGCCGTCAACGACTACCGGGGCTGGGGCCGCTGGGTCGCCAACGGCGCGACGATGGTGATCCACGACGTGTTCCCGGACCCCGCGGACGGGGGCCAGGCGCCGTACCGGATCTACCTGCGCGCCGTGGACAGCGGGAACTTCGTGGAGCAGCAGGTTCTCGGCTCGATGCGGGTCCTAGTGCGGGTGCGCGGAGAGGCCGGCGACCCGGTCGGCTGAGTCGGCGGAGGGACAGCCGCACTCGAGGCCGATTCCCGGGAGGTCGGTCGGGAGCGTGCCCCCGCGGAAGATGTCGCTGCCCGGCGTCGTCTGCGAGAGCGCGTCGACGGCGAGGACCACCGCGGCGGCGGTCCAGGTGCTGCGCTCCTCCGGCCACCGGGCGTGGTCGGGGTAGACGTACCCGGTCCAGTAGGACCCGTCCGGGTCGCGCAGGTGCTGCACGTCCGCGAGCAACGCCATCGCCCGGTCCCGGTCCCCCGTCGCGTCCAGGGCCAGCGCCAGCTCGCAGGTCTCGGCGCCGGTCACCCAGGGATGGTCGTCCACACAGCGGATTCCGAGGCCGGGCACCACGAAGTCGTCCCAACGGCGGTCGATCCGCGCGCGCGCCACCTTCCCGCGTACCGCGCCGGCGAGCACCGGGTAGTACCAGTCCATCGAGTAGCGGGTCTTCGGCTCGAACCGGTCCTCGTGCTCGCGCAGCGCGTGCCGGAGCCGGCCGGCGGCCAGCTCCCAGCCGGGCTGCGGCTCGTCCATCAGCTGGGACAGCGCAAGGCCGCACGAGAGTGCATGGAACAGGCTGGAGCTGCCCGCGACGAGCGCCGTGTCCGCCGTACCGCCGAGCTCGCCCCGCGCCCACGCGATCCCGCCGAAGCCGAGCTGCAGCCCGGTCACGTAGTCCAGCGCCCGGCGTACGACTGGCCAGGCCTTGCACAGGAACGACTCGTCGTTGCGCACCAGCCAGTGGTGCCACACCCCGACGGCGACGTAGCCGCACATGTTGGTGTCGGCGCCCGCGTCGTCGACCCTTCCGGCGGTGAGCTTGACCGGCCATGACCCGTCGGCGCGCTGGCCGGCGAACAGCCAGGCGTAGGCCCGCTCGGCCGCGTCGGTCTCACCGCCGACGAGCATGGCCATCGCGCACTCGACGTGGTCCCACGGGTCGACGTGGCCGCCGGGGAACCAGGGCACCGCCCCGGAGCGCTCCTGGGCCCGCGCGATCGACGCGGCGGTCGCCCGCACCTCCTGCGGGGTGAGCAGCCCGGGCAGCGCGGGGATCTCCGCCGCAACCATCAGGGCTTGGTGAAGTAGAGGACCATGCTCTTGCCGATCACCGGGTCCAGCAGCCTCTCCGCGGTGCGGGTCAGCCACGGCCGCTGCATGATGTCCCAGACCAGCATCCGGTGGTAGGTCCGCGGCAGCACGTGCTCGGAGTTGTCGACGCCGACCGCGCACTTGAGCTACCAGTACGGCGAGTGCAGCCCGTGCCGGTGCTCGCGGCCGGTGAAGGTCATTCCTGCGGATTCGACCTTCGCGACCAGCTCGTCACCGGTGTAGATCCGGACGTGTCCGCCCTCGACCTCGTGGTAGGCGTCGGACAGCGCCCAGCAGATCCGCTCCGGCAGCCAGCGGGGCACCGTGACCGCCAGCGTGCCGCCCCGGCGGAGCACCCGGACCAGCTCGGCGATCGCCTGCTCGTCCTCGGGGATGTGCTCGAGGACCTCGGCTGCGACCACCCGGTCGAACTCGCCGTCGGCGAACGGCAGCTGGAGGGCGTCG
>DATFGA010000424.1:0-3452 GCA_035249775.1 Nocardioidaceae bacterium
AGTCGGCTGCGGAGCGGGTGTGCGAGCACGCGGAGTGCGGCGGCGTCGATGCGGATCTTCTTCGGTGGGGACGGTGTGGTCACGGGCTACACAATATCTATGCATGGATTCTGTGCACAAGTGTTGTGCATCGGTCTCTCCGGGTGTCGGTCGGGCGTGCCACGATCGGAAGTGTTCCCCGCACCGCCGACAACCGCCCCGACCGACCGATCCGCCGACCGACCGCCACGAGACCGTCCCGACCGATCTGCAAGGAGCCGACATGTTCCGACGACTGCTGCTGGGCGCCGCCGCCGGCGCCGCGGGCACCACCGCCCTGCACGCCGCGACCTACCTCGACATGGCGGTCCGCGGCCGCCCGGCGAGCCGGACGCCCGAGGACACCGTGGAGAAGATGGCCGGCACCGCAGGGATCGAGATCCCGGGCGAGGGTGACCGGCGCGAGAACCGGCTGACCGGGCTCGGTGCGCTGTCCGGTATCGCGACCGGTGTCGGCGTCGGGGTGGCCTTCGGGGTGCTCGACATGCTGCGCCTGCGGCCCCGCGGACCGGCCGCGGTGCTCCTCGTCGGAGGCGGAGCGATGACGATGTCGAACGCGACGATGGTGAAGTACGGCGTCACCGACCCCACGTCGTGGACCGCTGCGGACTGGGCCAGCGACGTGGTGCCGCATGCGGCGTACGGCATGGTCGTTGCCGCGACGTACTCGCTCGGCCGGGGTCGGTAGGGTCGACTGCATGGAAACTCGCAATCTCGGAACAAGCGGACTGAAGATCTCGGAGATCGCCTACGGCAACTGGCTGACCCACGGCTCGCAGGTCGAGGAGGACGCCGCGATGGCGTGCGTGCGGCAGGCGCTCGAGGAAGGCATCACCACCTTCGACACCGCCGACGTCTACGCCAACACCGCGGCGGAGACCGTGCTCGGCAAGGCACTCGCCGGTGAGCGGCGCGAGGGGCTGGAGATCCTCACGAAGGTCTACTGGCCCACCGGCCCCGGCGCGCACAACGACCACGGTCTGTCCCGCAAGCACATCATGGAGTCGATCAACGGTTCGCTGAGGCGGCTCGGCACCGACTACGTCGACGTGTACCAGGCGCACCGCTACGACCACGAGACGCCGCTCGAGGAGACGATGGAGGCGTTCGCCGACGTGGTGCACGCCGGCAAGGCGCACTACATCGGGGTCTCGGAGTGGACCGCCGAGCAGATCCGCCGTGGCCACGAGCTCGCTCGCGAGCTGCGGATCCCGTTCGTCTCGAACCAGCCGCAGTACAACATGATCTGGCGCGTGATCGAGACCGAGGTCGTGCCCACGTGCGAGGAGCTGGGCATCGGGCAGGTGGTGTTCTCGCCGATCGCCCAGGGTGTGCTGACCGGCAAGTACCTGCCCGGACAGGCCCCGCCGCAGGGCTCACGCGCGACCGACGAGAAGGGCGGCGCCGACTTCATCAAGCGCTACCTGAAGGACGACGTGCTCGAGCGCGTGCAGAAGCTGAAGCCGATCGCGGACGACGCCGGCCTGTCGCTGGCGCAGCTCGCCGTCGCCTGGGTGCTGCAGAACCCGAACGTGTCCGCCGCGATCATCGGCGCCTCGCGTCCCGAGCAGGTCACCGACAACGTCAAGGCCGCCGGCGTGAAGCTCGACGACGACGCGCTCAAGCAGATCGACGACGTCTTCGACGGCATCATCGAGCGCGACCCCGCCCGCACCAAGTCCCCCGCCACCCGCGACTTCAGCTAACCCAGGTCGCTCCCCTCCCCACCCCAACCCTGCCCCCACCCCCTCTTTCGTTGAGACGTGGACTTTTCGCCGTTGAGACGTGCAGTTCTCGCGGTCGAGACGTGGATTTGTCGCGCTCGAAACGTGGAGTTCTCGGGCTGACGAGAACTTCCGGTACCTGACCTGAATGGCTGCCGGGAGGGCGGGTACGGCGTACGCGCGGCTCGGTCCGCAACGGGCCGCCGACACGTTCAGCGCAGCGAATCGACTGCCACCGGCCCGAGAAGAGGAGCACGGACATGACCGACAGCAGCGAGACCGGCCAGGTCACCGGCACCAAGGACAAGCTCTACAACATCATCTGGTTCACCGAGGCCAGCCTCAGCAACGCGCTGCGGCTCGAGACGTACATCCAGGACGCCGAGCGCGACGGTGACTCCGAGCTCGCGGACTTCTTCCGCAAGGCGCAGGCCGAGAGCCGCAAGGGCGGCGAGGAGGGCAAGAAGCTGCTGACCTCACGGCTGAAGGGCTGACGTTCCCATCCCCGGCACGGGCACCTCACCCGCCGCCGGCAGCTCGATCACGGTCGAGCAGGCGCCGAGGTAGCCCGCGAGCATCGCCCGAGCGACCTCCCCGACTGTCTCGTCCGGTGGCAGGAAGTTCGGGTGATGCAGGCCCGGCTCGTCCGGACCGCCGGAGCCCACTCCCACGAAGACCATCAGCGACGGGAACATCGGGCAGTAGTAGGAGAAGTCGTCCGCCCCGCACGAGCGCAGTGGCGGCGCGTGCACCAGGCCTGCGCGTTCGATCCAGGTCGCGGCCGCAGCGGTCAGCGTCGCTTCGTTGACGAGCACCGGCGCGCCGAGCGAGACCGCCACCTTCGCGTCGCACCCGTGGACCTCGGCGATCGCCTTCGCCGTCGTCTCGATCGCGCCATGCAGCCGGACCCGATCGTGCTCGTCGAAGGTGCGCAGGATCCCGGTCATCCGGACCGCGGCAGGAACGACGTTCGGCGAGTTCCCACCGGTGATCGAGCCGATGGTGAGCACGGTCGGGTTCGTCGGATCGACCTGGCGGGAGATCAGATGCTGCAGCGTGCCGATCAGGTCCGCGGCGGTGACCACCGGGTCGGCGGTCAGGTGCGGGTACGCCGCATGTCCGGGCCGGCCGTTCACGTCGATCGTGAACTGGTCCGCGGCCGCGTTGACCGGTCCCGGTGTCGCCGCGAAGTGCCCTTGGCGCAACCGCGGCTGCACGTGCACGCCGAGGAACGCCCGAATGTCGTGATCAGTAAACTCCGGAGATAGCGCGATGTCCTTCGCACCCGAGGGCAACGTCTCCTCGCGCGGCTGCAGCACGAGGACCAGCGGCACCGGAGCACCCTCGTCCTGCAGCGTGCGGGCAACGGCGACGGCCGCCGCCATGTGCACGTCGTGACCGCAGGCATGCATCGCGCCGTTCGCGGAACGCCAGGCGACGTTCGTCTTCTCGTCCACGGGAAGGGCGTCCAGCTCCGCGCGCAGGCCTACCGCCGGACCGTCGCGACCACCGATCCGCAGCACCGCCCCACCCGTGTCCAGCGGCTCCACCGACATCTCGAGAGCAGCGGCGAGGGCCATCATGGTGTCGTGCTCCTGGCCACTCAACCGCGGATCCGCGTGCATTTCTCGACGCAGGACCGCAGCGCCGGCGATGTGGCCGTCGAGCCGGCGGAACAGAGCCGCGATC
>DATFGA010000425.1:0-6456 GCA_035249775.1 Nocardioidaceae bacterium
CCCGCGCGCCTCCGGTCCTCGGCGCGTCGGACGGTTCTGCGGCGAAGAGGGCGCAACAGCACGAGCAATGCCGGTCTCCTGGTGGCTGGGGTCAGTCGCTGGGGTCAGTCGTTCTTGCCGTCCGTGGCGGACAGCTCCCGGATGTTGATGTCGAAGGCGTGCAGCAGACCGGCGTCCTGCTCGGTGTCCACGTGCCTGGGCAGGGCACACTCGACCTGTTGGGCGCGGTCGTGCTCCCCGCGTGCGCGGAGGAGGTCCACGACCTCGTCCTTCTCGATCTCCATCTCGGCTCCCCTCCCAGGGCAATCGGTTCGTCGACGCACGACATCCGTGCGCATCGACGTACCCGCTCTCCGATCTGGCATGCACCGGCACGAAATCTGCCGTTTTGGTCCGTGATGGTCGAAAGTAAAAGACCATGGGTCAGGAGCCTGTGAGAGCAGGCTCCTCGTGCGTACACCCTGCGAGGCCCGTGATGACTCTCGAAACACTCCAGCCCGACGAGGCCGGACCCAGCCGTCGACGGCTCCTGATCTCCGGTGCGGCAGTCGCGTCGGCCGCCGTGGTCGGAGAGTCGGTGGCGGCGGGCGTCGCAGCCGCAGCCGGCGGTACGTCGTACCGGGTCCGCCCGTTCCGGAAGACCGCCATCCCGTCCCGCCAGCAGCTGCACATGATGAACCGGATGGGCTGCGGCTACTCGCGGAGCACCTGGGCGCAGATGCGGCGGGCCGGCGGAGCGACCAAGTGGTTCAACCAGCAGCTCAACCACACCGCGGTGCGCGAGAACGCCAGGACCGGTGACCTGCTCAGCTGGTTCCCGGACCTCGACGAGAGCCCGGTGCGGCGCTGGGCGCGGCAGAAGGCGAACAGCAAGAAGAACTGGGAGTACGCGCTCGACCTGGCCAACTACTCGATGCTGCGGCGGATGTACTCCGAGCGGCAGGTGTTCGAGAGCATGGTCGAGTTCTGGTCGAACCACCTGCACGTGCCGGCCACCGCCGACCAGGCCTGGGTGCACCGGTTCTCCTACGACGAGACGATCCGCAGGCACGCGCTGGGCCGGTTCGACGACCTGCTCGAGGCGGCCAGCCTGCACCCCGCGATGCTGCTCTACCTCGACAACTGGCTCTCGGAGAAGAACGCGCCCAACGAGAACCAGGGCCGCGAGCTGCTCGAGCTGCACACGGTCGGGCGTACTTCCGGCTACACCGAGCAGATGGTCAAGGACTCGGCGAAGATCCTGTCCGGCTACACCGTCGACGCGCTGGCGACCTGGAAGGGCTTCTACGACCCGCGCAGGCACACCACCGGTCCGGTGCAGGTGCTCGGTTTCAGCTCGCCGAACCGTTCCTCGGACGGCCGGCAGGTCACCACGGACTACCTGCGCTACCTGGCCCACCACCCGGCCACGGCGCGCACGATCGCCCGCAAGCTCGCGCTGCGGTTCGTCTCCGACACGCCCTCGGCGGCGCTCGTCGACCACCTGGCGAAGGTGTTCCGCGAGTCCGGCACCGACATCAAGGCGACCCTGCGCGCCCTGGTCGCCCACAAGGAGTTCGTCCGCTCGGTCGGGCAGAAGGTGCGTACGCCGGTGGAGGACCTGGTCGCCACGACCCGTGTGCTCGGCATCAACGCGCACCGGCCTCGAGGCGACAAGGCGTTCGCGGAGCACATCAGCTGGCTGCACCAGAGCATGTTGCTCTACCAGTGGCCACGCCCGGACGGCCCGCCCGACCGGAACACCGCATGGGCGTCGGCGACCCGGATGCTCGGCTCGTTCCGGATGCACTGGAACCTGGCCGGCGGCTGGTACCCGAGCGACGCCGTCACCTATCGCCGCCCCGAGTCGTGGCTCCCGCAGCGCCGGATCCGGTTCGACCAGTACGTCGACCACCTGTGCCGGATGGTCCACGGCCGCCGGTCGACGCCACGCCTGCTGGAGGCAGCCGTGCAGGCCGTCGACTGCCGCCCCGGAGAGATCATCACCCGCGACCACCCGCTCGCCGGCTGGCTGCTCGTCCGGCTGCTCGGGGTCCTGCTCGACTCGCCGCAGCACATGAGCCGCTGAGCCCCGAGCCGCTGAGAGCCCCGAAGGAAGACGACGATGACCGAAGAGAACTGCTGCGCGGACTACGCGCGGGCTGCCGGGATGAGCCGCCGCCGGTTCATGCAAGGTGTGGCCGCGGCGAGCACCGGCGCGGTCGCCACGACGATGTTCGGCGACGCGCTGCGACAGACCTCGTTCGCGGCGACCCGCGACCGCAACGTGCTGGTCGTGATCAGCCTCCGTGGCGGTATCGACGGGCTCGGCGTGGTGGTCCCGCACGGGGACCCCGACTACTACCGGGCACGGCCGGGGATCGCCGTACCCAAGGCCTCGCTGATCGCGCAGGACGACATGTTTGGCCTGCATCCCTCGATGAAGAAGCTCCAGTGGCTGTACGACGGGGGTGAGCTCGCCGCCGTACACGCCGTGGGAATGGAGCGGCCGAACCGGTCGCACTTCCTGGCCATGGAGGAGATCGAGGACGCCGACCCGGGATCGAGCACGCGACGCGGCTGGGTGAACCGAATGATCGGGCTGAACGGGACCTCACAGACCAGCGAGGCGATCCACCTCACCTCCTCGATCGTGCCGACGATGATGGTCGGCGACGCCCCGACCCTCTCCGCCGACAAGCTGAGCCTGATCAGGCTGTCCGGCGCCGACGACAACTGGTCCGCGCGACGGCGGCGGCAGCTGCAGACAGTGTGGGGCAAGGCGCCCGGCCCGCTCGGGGACGCCGGCCGGTCCGCCCTGCAGACCGTGGAGCGGCTCGCGCCGGTGGCCGCGCAGAGCTACACGCCGCGCAACGGGGTGCGCTACCCGGAGGAGGAGTGGCCGGCCGCGGACCTCGCCCTCGCGCTCAAGGACACCGCGCAGCTGATCCGCGCGAACGTCGGCACCGAGGTGGTCTCCATCGACTACGGGTCGTGGGACCTGCACAGCGACTACGGCAAGGTCGCCTACGGCGAGATGCAGACGATGGTCGCCGGTTTCGCGGCGGCGCTCGACGCGTTCATGCGTGACCTCGGGTCGCTGCGCTCGCGGGTCACCGTGGTCACGATCAGCGAGTTCGGCCGCCGGGTCGCCGAGAACGGCAACGGCGGGCTCGACCACGGCTGGGGCAACATGATGCTCGTCGCCGGCGGCGGCGTGAAGGGCGGCCGGTACTACGGCATGTGGCCGTGGCTGGGCGACAGCAAGCTGGTCGAGGGCGACCTCGCGGTGACGACCGACTACCGCAACGTGCTGGGCGAGATCATCACCCGGCGGTTCCCGGACCGCTCGATCAGCAAGGTCTTCCCCGGCCTCCGCTACGCCCCCCTCAACCTCATGTCCTGACCCCCTCCCCGTTGAGACGCGCCCTTTTCCCCGTTGAAACGTGCCCTTTTCGCGTGCGAGACGTGGAGTTTTCGCTCTCGAGACGTGCGGTTTGCACGTCGTACGCCCTGCGGCGGCCCGACCCGTCCCTTTACGGCGGAAAAGACCGAAACGCCACGCCACATATGCCTCACTGGTTACGATTTGTCGGCGTTGTCAAGGCGACACGCCCGAAGCATCTGATTCGGCAGGTTGGGAGGCCTGCCGAATCTGCCGCCCGACCACTTCCGCGTGCCCTCATGACTTCGAGAACCGCCCACCTCGCGCATCTACTGGCCGCGTTGCTGATCTGCTCGGTGCTGAGCGCAGCCCCCTCCGGAGCGAGCAGCGTCGAGAGCTACTCCGGATACGAGCCACAGGAGATCTGCACCGCCGCGCCGAAGCCCGGCACGGAGTACCTGTTGCGGTGGCTGGTGGACCAGTACCCGCACACCGGGGCCTCGGGCACCCTGCGGCCGTGCAACAGCGGCGGTCAGTCCGAGCACAAGGACGGCCGTGCCCTCGACTGGGCCGTGGACGCGGACCAACCGCAGGAGGCCTTGCAGGCCGAGCGATTCCTGGAGCGGATCTTCGCCACCGACCGCGCGGGAAACCCCGACGCACTCGCCCGCCGGATGGGGATCATGTACGTGATCTGGGACGACTACATCTACTCGTCGTACTCCGGTGCCTTCCAGAAGCGCCCCTACACGACGAACATCTGCGCCAAGCCGAGGAACTGCTCCAAGACCACCCGGCACCGCGACCACGTCCACATCTCGCTGTCGCACGCGGGTGCCTCGGCGCAGACGTCCTTCTACCGCGACCGCAACGTGCCGTCGATCCCGGTGTTCGAGCCCGGAACCGTGCAGCTCGACCCGGAGGACACCGCGATCGTGAAGCTGGCGGTCCCGGCCGACGGGAGCACAGTCACCGCGGGGTTCAAGCTGTCGCGCGGGACGACGTACCGGATCGTCGCCGACGGTCTCTACCGGTACGGCGCGGGGGCGAATGTCGCGGATGCCGCCTGTCGTTGGTCCGGCGACGGGTGGACCACGAACGAGAACGGCCTGCTCGTCAACGGGAGCAGCCCGTGGGCTGCGGCCTGCGATGGCGAGCACACGCACGAGGCGACCATCACACCGCGACGGACCGACTACCTGCGGCTGCAGGTCGGCGATCAGCGCGGTCGGGACAACGAGGGGTCGCTGACCTTCTACGTGCTGCGCGAGGACCTGGCCAGCCGGTCGGTTGCCTCGCACCCGAGCGTGTCCGGGGCGGCGCCTCGCCCGGCCCGCCACGCCGGCCCTGGCGCTCGCCGGCTGAAGAAGGAGCTGTTGACCGTGCGCGCGGCCTCTCGTCGCGGCGCGCTGACCGACCGGTCATTGCGACCGCGGTCGCGGTACCGCGTCGTGGTGACCGGCGTGGCGCGCAGTGGCGACGATGTCTTCGACGGCAGCTGCGTCCGGTACGCCGGACGGTTCCGTCCCCAGCACACGCTCGACCTGACCAAGCCGTCGGCCGACCACCTGTCGCTGTACATCCAGGGCAAGCGGGTCGACCTGCGCGTACCCCGGTCCGCGGCCGACTGCGACCGGAAGACCCACCGCTACGTCGGCACCTTCCGGCCGGTGGTTCGCGGCAAGGCCCGGGTGAAGGTGTGGGATCCCTATACCTATGCCGACAACTCCGGCACGCTCACCGTCAAGCTCAAGAAGCGCCGCTGAACTTCATCCACCCCTCGACACGCCCGCCTCCATTGAGACGCGCGGAATTCGCCGTCGAGACGTGGAGTTCTCGCGGTCGAGACGTGAACTTTTCGCGCCGCGGTCGCGATGGGTGCGAGTGAGGCGCGCCGTACGCCTGACCCCCTGGTCCGATGAAAACTATCCACGTCTCAACCGCGACTTCTGCACGTCTCAACGTGAATTTCTCCACGTCTGAACATGAAATTCTGCACGTCTCAACGGGTGAGGTCAGGTGTGGGTGCGTACGACGCTCAGCGACTGTCGTGCGATCTCCCACTCCTCGTTCGTGGGGATCACCATCACCGCGACCGGGCTGTCCTCGACCGACACCACCCGCGCCTCCTGGGAATCGACCTGGTTCCGGTCGTTGTCGAGCCGGATCCCCAGCGCCTCGAGGCCACCGAGCACCTGTTCGCGCATCCGGGGCGCGTGCTGGCCGACGCCGGCGGTGAACACGATCGCGTCGACCCGGCCCAGCGCGGCGTAGAAGGCGCCGACGTACTTCCGGATCCGGTAGCAGTACACCTCGAACGCCAGAGTCGCCGCCGCGTCGCCGGCATCGACCAGCTTCATCAGCTCGCGGAAGTCGTTCTCGCCGGCCATCCCCTTCAGGCCGGACTCGCGGTTGAGGACCCGGTCGATCTCCTCGAGCGACCAGCCGACCTCGCGGTGCAGGTGCGCGTGCAACGCCGGGTCGAGGTCGCCGGACCGGGTGCCCATCACCAGCCCCTCGAGCGGGGTCATCCCCATCGAGGTGTCGACCGACTGCCCGCCCCGGACCGCGGTCGCGGAGCAGCCGTTGCCGAGGTGCAGCACGATCACGTTCACGTCCGCCGGCTCGCGGTCGAGCAGTCGGGCCGCCTCGCCGGACACGAACGCGTGCGAGGTGCCGTGGAAGCCGTACCGGCGGACCCGGTGGTCCTCCTTCCACGCCACGGGGACCGCGTAGGTGTAGGCGTGCTCGGGCAGGGTCTGGTGGAACGCGGTGTCGAACACGGCGACCTGCGGCAGGTCCGGAAAGATCCGCCGGGCGACCTCCATGCCCTCCAGGTTCGCCGGGTTGTGCAGCGGCGCCAGCGGGATCAGCTCGGTCACCGCCTTGATCAGCTCGTCGTCGATCAGCACCGGATCGGCGAACCGGTCGCCGCCGTGCACCACCCGGTGCCCGATGGCGGCCAGGTCGATGTCGTCGAGCGAGGGCCCCTCGGACGCGAACGCGTCGAGCACCGCCCGCAACGCGTCGTCGTGGGACTCGATCCGTTGCTCGCGCTCGCTCTCCCCGTCCGGGCCGCGGTGCTTCAGCAG
>DATFGA010000426.1:0-7418 GCA_035249775.1 Nocardioidaceae bacterium
CGCTGGCACAGCAGCAGCAGCTGATCGACTTCCTGCCCGAGGACGAGGCCGAGGCCTACCGGGAGGCGCTCGCGGAGTACGCCGAGGGGCAGCTGATGCTGATCGAGATCGGTCGGCAGTCCCTCGAGGAGCAGGGCCAGAGCAACGTCCCCGACGACCAGGCCCTCGCCGAGGGGGAGCGGCTGCGCCAGGAGTGGGCCGAGAGCCTCGAGATCGAGGTCGACCCGCGCTACGGCACGTTCGAGGACGGCAGCCTCAGCAGCGGCGGCACCGCGCTGTCGGTAGCGGAGTCCGACCGCGCCAAGGCCGGCTCGCAGGCCGAGCTCGCCCCGACGTTCGTCTCGGGTCTGCCCGCATCGCAGAGATGCGCCAGCTGACCTTCCTGGTCACCAGTCCACGGGTCGCTCCCGGGCTGATGTCGTGGCCGGCCTGGGAAGCGATCGCGTCCGCGGACCGGGTGCTCGCCTCCGCCGAGGACATGCCGCTTTTCCGTGCCGTGACCGCGGCAGGGCACCGGGTCGACGTACTCCCGTCCGCCTCTGCGGCGTCCCTGCTCGCCGCCGCTGCGTCCGAGCACGTGGTGTTCCTGGCCTCGGACGAGGAAGCCGAGCAGATGCCGGCCGCGCTGGCGGCGCAGATCGTCGACGGCTCCGGCCCGGCGGTGCAGGTGCTGCACGCGTCGTACGACGTACCGGGTGCTCGTCTCCTGGACCTGGTCACCGTGATGGACCGGCTGAGGCAGTCCTGTCCCTGGGACCGGGAGCAGACCCACCGTTCGCTGGCCCGCTATCTCCTCGAGGAGGCCTACGAGACGCTCGAGGCGGTCGATACCGGCGACACCGCGCACCTGCGCGAGGAGCTCGGGGACCTGTTGCTGCAGGTGGTCTTTCACGCCCGGATCGCGGCGGAGGATGCGGACGAGGGGTTCACCATCGACGACGTGGCGGGCGGGATCGTCGACAAGCTGGTGCACCGGCACCCGCACGTGTTCGCGGGCCTCGACGTCGCCGACGCGGGCGAGGTGGAGGTGAACTGGGAGACGATCAAGGCCGCGGAGAAGGGGCGGGCCTCGGTCCTGGAGGGGATCCCCTGGGCACTGCCGGCGCTCGCGCTGGCCGACAAGGTGCTCGGCCGTGCGGCGAAAGCCGATGTGGACCTGCCGGACGAGCCGACCGGGACCCACGGCGACCAACTGCTCCGTCTGGCGGCGGGGGCACGAGCGGCCGGGGTCGACCCGGAACAGGCGCTGCGCGACGCCGTACGCCGGCTCGCCGACTCGGTCCGCGAGGCCGAAGGCGCCTGAGTCAGAGCAGCGACTGGCCGCCGCCTGCCGCCATCGCCAGCGCGACCTGTCTTCGGTTGGCCGCGATCAGGTCCGGCTCGGTCGGCGGGAGCACGTCGTCCCAGAACGCGAGCATCGCGCCGCGCCCCTGCATCATTCCGAGGGGACGCGCCAGGAAGTGCATGTGGAAGTGGGCGCTGCCGTCGCCCCAGCGGGAGAAGTGCGTGCGCGCCACCCCGTCCAGGGCCTGGATCGCACCGGCGAGGCGCTGCACGACCTCGCCGAACCCCGCCAGCAGGTCGGCATGCATCTCGTCGAGCCGGACATGACGCCTCGGGGCCAGGCCGGCGATGAACGGCAGCCCGAAGCTCGGCGGGTTGCCCACCTGCCAGTGATCGTCCCGCCAGAAAGCGTTGGCGGCGCCGTGGGTGCAGTGGAAGCACTCGGCGACGTCCTGCTCACCCCCACGTGGCTTCTCCGGCACGAGCATCGGCTCGAGCGGGGCCATCGTCAGGTCACCCTCGAAGGGCACGAAGGGGGAGTCGATCAGCGGTTGCGCGGAGACCCGTTCGCCGTAGGGCATCCGGCGGTGCCACGCGGAGTCGGCGGGTTCGGCCTCGTAGTCGGTGACGTCGCTCATGCCGGACAGTGTGCCAGCGGGGCGAGCCCTGCCCGATCTCGGCGGCCCGCGCCGTTAGGCTGGCCTGGTCCGATCTGCGAACCGAACCGTGAACCGACCTAGGAGCAGCACCGTGGCGTCCATCGAGGCTGTCGGCGCGCGCGAGATCCTCGACTCGCGCGGAAACCCCACTGTCGAGGTCGAGGTGGCTCTCGACGACGGCACGATCAGCCGGGCGGCGGTGCCGTCCGGCGCCTCCACGGGTGCGTTCGAGGCGGTGGAGCTCCGTGACGGTGGCTCCCGCTACGGCGGCAAGGGCGTCGAGAAGGCGGTGACCGCGGTCCTCGACGACATCGGTCCCGAGCTGGTCGGCTTCGAGGCCTCCGAGCAGCGACTCGTCGACCAGCGGCTGCTCGACCTCGACGGCACCCCGAACAAGGCCAAGCTCGGCGCGAACGCGATCCTCGGTGTCTCCCTCGCGGTGGCCCGTGCCGCCGCGGAGTCCTCCGGGCTGCCGCTGTTCCGCTACGTCGGCGGACCGAACGCGCACCTGCTGCCGGTGCCGATGATGAACATCCTCAACGGCGGAGCGCACGCCGACACCGGCGTCGACGTCCAGGAGTTCATGATCGCGCCGATCGGCGCACCCACGTTCCGGGAGGCGCTGCGCCAGGGCACCGAGGTCTACCACGCGCTGAAGTCGGTGCTGAAGGACCGCGGCCTGCCCACGGGGCTCGGTGACGAGGGCGGGTTCGCCCCGGACCTGCCGTCGAACCGGGACGCGCTGGACCTGATCAGCGTGGCCGTCGAGAAGACCGGCCTGAAGCTCGGCGACGACATCGTGTTCGCGCTCGACGTGGCAGCCACCGAGTTCTACGAGGACGGCGCCTACCAGTTCGAGAAGTCGGCCCGGTCGGCCGAGCAGATGCAGGCCTACTACAGCGACCTGGTCGCGTCGTACCCGATCGTCTCCATCGAGGACCCGATGAACGAGGAGGACTGGGAGGGCTGGGCCGGGATGACCGCCGCCCTCGGCGACCGGGTCCAGCTGGTCGGAGACGACCTGTTCGTCACCAACGTCGAGCGGCTGCAGCGCGGCATCGACGAGCGGTCCGCGAACGCCCTGCTGGTCAAGGTCAACCAGATCGGCTCCTTGACCGAGACCCTGGACTCGGTGGACCTGGCGCACCGCCACGGGTTCCGCTGCATGATGAGCCACCGGTCCGGCGAGACCGAGGACACCACGATCGCCGACCTCGCGGTCGCCACGAACTGCGGCCAGATCAAGACCGGTGCGCCGGCACGCTCGGAGCGGGTCGCGAAGTACAACCAGCTGCTCCGCATCGAGGAGGAGCTCGACGACGCCGCCCGCTACGCCGGCAGGGGCGCGTTCCCGCGCTTCGGGCGCGAGGCCTGAGGGACCGCTCGTGCCCAGCAGTCGTCCGTCGTCGGCGCGGGGATCGGGTCCTCGCGGCCGGTCCTCGCGTCCGGTGTCCCGTCCGGGGCGGCGTTCCGGTTCCGGGCGGGCGCGTTCCGCGGCGACCGTGGCGCGACGGCCGGTCCGGCCCCGGTTCACCGGCCGCGCCGCGATCCTGGTCCTGGTCGTCGCGGTGCTGGTCGTGTCCTACGCCTCCAGCATGCGCGCCTACCTGGAGCAGGAGGCTCACCTCGAGTCGCTGCGCGACGACATCGCCACCTCCCAGGCCAACATCGCCGAGCTCGAGCGGGAGAAGCGCCGGTGGAAGGACCCGGCCTACGTCGAGGCGCAGACCCGGCAGCGGCTCGGCTGGGTGATGCCTGGTGAGATCGGCTACCAGGTGATCGGTGAGGACGGCGAGCCGCTGAGCCGGGACGAGTCGCTGACCGAGGTGTCCGCCGAGACGGAGGCCGGTCAGAAGCTGTGGTGGCAGAAGGCGTGGGAGTCGGTGCAGATCGCGGGCAACCCGCCGGAGGACAAGCCCGGACCGGTCGACGAGATCCGCGCGCCGAAGCGGTCCAAGAAGCAGTGATCGAACCCGCGGACGAGGCCGTGATCGAGGCGCAGCTCGGTCGGCCGCCGCGCGCGATCCACGACATCGGGCACCGGTGTCCCTGCGGCAACCCGGACGTGGTCGCCACCGAGCCACGACTGGACGACGGTACGCCGTTCCCGACCACCTTCTACCTCACGTGTCCGCGGGCGGCGTCGCTGATCGGCACCCTCGAGGCCTCCGGGCTGATGAAGGAGATGAGCGACCGGCTCGAGTCGGACCCCGAGCTGGCTGCCGGCTACCGGCGCGCCCACGAGTCCTACCTGGCCTTCCGGGAGTCGATCGGCGAGGTCCCCGAGATCGCCGGGGTGTCGGCCGGCGGGATGCCGCACCGGGTCAAGTGCCTGCACGTGCTCGCCGGCCAGGCGCTCGCCCAGGGACGCGGGGTGAACCCGCTCGGCGACGAGGTGCTCGACCTGCTCGGCGAGTTCTGGGCGAGAGGCCCCTGCGTGAGCGTCGAGGACCTGGGGTGACCCGGGTCGCCGCGATCGACTGCGGGACGAACACGATCAAGCTGCTGGTCGCCGACCTCGACGCCGCCTCCGGGGCTGAGCACGAGCACGTCCGGGAGATGCGGATGGTCCGGCTCGGGCAGGGCGTCGACCGCACCGGCCGGCTCGCCGAAGAGGCACTGGCCCGTGTGTTCGCCGCGATCGAGGAGTACGCCTCGATCATCGCCGCGCACGACGTCGACGCGCTCCGGTTCTGCGCGACGTCGGCCGCCCGGGACGCCTCGAACGCCGCCGTCTTCGTCGACGGCGTGAAGCAACGGCTGGGCGTCGTACCGGAGGTGGTCACCGGGGACGAGGAGGCCCAGCTGTCGTACGACGGAGCGACCCGCTCGCTCACGGGCGGGGACCGGCCGGCACCGTTCCTGGTGATCGACATCGGTGGTGGCTCGACGGAGCTGATCCGCGGCGACGGGCACGGCCACGTCCACGCGGCCCGGTCGCTCGACGTCGGGTCGGTCCGGATGACCGAGCGTTATCTCGTGTCCGACCCGCCGACCCCGGACGAGGTCGCCGCCGCAACGCGCAGCATCGACACCTCGCTCGACGGGCTCGCCGACCACGGCGTGGCGCTCGCGGACGCGCGGACGGTGGTCGGGGTGGCCGGCACGATCACCACGGTCGCGGCGATGGTCCTCGACCTGCCGGCCTACCAGCGGGAACGGATCCACCACTCGACGCTGCGGCTGTCCGACGTGCACGAGGCGACCGAGCGGCTGCTGGGGATGACCCACGACGAGCGGCGGTCGCTGCCGTTCCTGCACCCAGGGCGTGCGGACGTGATCGGGGCGGGCGCACTGATCCTGGATCGGACGCTTCGACGTACCACCGTGGACTCGATGCTGGTCTCCGAGGCCGACATCCTCGACGGGATCGCGTGGTCGATCGGATGACGCTGCCACATCCGCTGACCGGTCAGCAGTTCCCCTCGCCGGTCCCACCCGGGACCGGGTGGCCGGAGGACCCCGCGACGCCGGCGACCCCGGTCGCCGAGACGGCCGCCGACGTGCTCAAGCTGGCCGGAGCGATCGACGACGTCGACGAGCTGTGTGGAGCGATGTCGGTGTGCCGGGCCTGCCCGCGGCTGGTCCGCTGGCGCGAGGACGTCGCCGAGGTCAAGCGGGCCTCGTTCGCGGACCAGCCCTACTGGGGCAGGCCGATCGCGGGGTGGGGCGACGACGACCCGGGTGTGCTGATCATCGGGCTCGCGCCCGCGGCCAACGGCGGCAACCGGACCGGCCGGATCTTCACCGGCGACCGGTCCGGCGACTGGCTGTTCGCGTCGCTGCACCGGGTGGGGCTGGCGGTCCAGGAGCGGTCCGACCACGCGGGCGACGGCCAGCGGCTGGTCGGTGCTCGGATGGTGGCCACCGTCCGCTGCGCACCGCCGGACAACAAGCCGACCGTCGAGGAGCGGGACACCTGCGCACCGTGGCTGCTCAAGGAGGTCTCGCTGGTGGAGGAGTCGGTGCACGCCGTGGTCTGCCTCGGGCTCTACGGGTGGGACGCGACGCTGCGCACGTTCCGTGCCCTGAAGTACGACGTGCCGCGTCCGAAGCCGAAGTTCGGCCACGGGGCGGAGGCGGTGCTCACCTCGCCGGCCGGGCGGAAGGTGACCGTGGTGGCCAGCTACCACCCCTCGCAGCAGAACACGTTCACCGGCAAGCTGACCGAGCCGATGCTCGATGCGGTGCTGGCGCGGGCCGCCCGGCTCGGCTCCGGTCTCGACGACGGTCACTAGGATGGCCGCCGTGACTCTGCAAGCCATCACCGTCATCGGCCACGACCGGCCCGGAATCATCGCCGAGACCACCGGCATCCTCGCCGAGCTCGGGTTGAACCTCGAGGACTCGACGATGACGCTGCTGCGCGGTCACTTCGCGATGATGCTGATCTGTGCCGGGCCCGCCGGGTCCGCGGAGATCGAGGAGGCCCTGTCCGGCCTCACCGCTGACGGCACCCTGACCGTGTCCGTGCGGGAGGTGCCCGAGGAGTCCGCGCACGAGGCGGTCGGTACGTCGTACGTCCTGACTGTGCACGGCGGCGACCGGCCGGGGATCGTGTCCTCGGTGGTCGCCGAGGTGGCCCGGGTCGGTGGGAACATCACCGACCTGACCACCCGGCTGGCCGGGGAGCTGTACCTGCTGGTCGCCGAGGTCGACCTGCCTCCGGACACCGACGTCGCGGCGCTGGAGACCGCGCTGTCGGGCGTGGCCTCCGATCTCGGCGTGGGGGTCACCCTGCGGGTCGTGGAGAGCGACGACCTGTGAGCTCAGCCCCCGTCGACGACGCCGTCGGCCGTTGGACCGAGCACGTCCTCCCGGTGGAGGGACGCGTGCTCGAGGTGGTCCGGGCGCCCGCGCCGGTGCTGTCGACCGTCGGCGCGGAGGTGGACCCGACGGCGCCGGAGGTGGTGCAGCTCGCGGCGGACCTGGTCGCAACGATGCGGGTCTCACCGGGCTGCGTCGGGCTCGCCGCGCCACAGGTCGGGGTCGGGGCCAAGGTGTTCACCGTCGACGTGACCGCGCACCCGAAGACCCGGGCACACCACGGGACGTTCGTGCTGTGCAACGCGGTGGTCGTGGAGTCCTCGCGCAACGAGAAGGCGCGCGAAGGGTGCATGAGCGTGCCGGACTTCACCGGTGACGTGAAGCGGGCGGGCCGGCTGGTGGTCTCCGGCCGGCTGCCGGGGACCGGCGAGGAGGTCCTGATCTGGGCCGAGGCGTTCGAGGCGCGGGCGCTGCAGCACGAGATCGACCACTGCGAAGGACTGCTGTTCCTCGACCGGGTGGCCGGCGCGCACGCGATCCACCCGCGCAAGACCTATCTTTGATCGCGCCCGCCCCCGTAGCCCAATGGCAGAGGAAGAGGTCTTAAAAACCTTTCAGTGTCGGTTCGAGTCCGACCGGGGGCACCAGCGTCACACCAAGCGCGGAAGGTGGGAGCGGCATGCGCAAGCTGGTGGTCTACACGTTGTT
>DATFGA010000427.1:0-2249 GCA_035249775.1 Nocardioidaceae bacterium
CGGACGCAGCATGTTCGGCGAGCGCGGGTCGATCCTTCGCTTCCGCGAGCGGCCCATCATGCCTCGTGAGGGGCTGGTCCTTCCCGCCGCCACGTTCGACGACCTGCGCCGTCAGGTCGTCGGCGTCGCCCGCAACAGCGCGCGGCTGCGGGCCGCGGGACAGCACCTCAAACGCGGCATCCTGCTCTACGGACCTCCCGGCGCGGGCAAGACGCACTCGGTGCGCTACCTGACCAGCGAGCTGGTCGGGACCACGGTCGTGGAGCTCACCGGTGAGACCCTGCACGGCGTCCGCGAAGCGTGCTCCGTCGCACGCACCCTCCAGCCGGCCATGATCGTCGTCGAGGACGTGGACCTCATCGCAGAGGAGCGCAGCCACCACGGCGGTGAGACGCCCCTGCTCTTCACCCTCCTCAACGAGATGGACGGCCTGGACGAGGACGCGGACGTCGTCTTCCTGCTGACCACCAACCGGGCCGATCTCCTGGAGCCTGCCCTCGCGTCGCGCCCCGGACGCGTGGACCAGGCCGTCCACATCGAGCTGCCCGACCGAGAGTCGCGGCGCCGGCTCGTCGAGCTCTACCAGGGAGGCCTCGACGTGGACCTGACCCGCCTGGACGCTGTTCTCGACCGCACCGACGGCGTCACCGCTTCCTTCCTGAAGGAGCTGCTCCGCCGCGCCGCTGTCGTGGCAGCAGACCGGGTGACCACGTCAGAGGGGGACCGCCTGCACGTGACGGCCGACGACCTGGATGCCGCGTTGGACGACCTGCTCGACACCCGCAACCAGATGACCCGCGCAGTGCTCGGATACCGAGACGGATGACGGCGGTCGAGCTCCTCGACGGGCAGCCGTCCCACGTACGCTCGACTCAGTGTCAGGGTGAGGCTGCCGCTGTTGCGGTGGTTGGATCCTGATCATCCGGTGTCTGGCTCCTACGCTCCTTGTCGCCCTGCGGGGCTGATGTACATGCGTTTTGCCGGCATCGGGTGTGAAGGAGCCGGCCGGCGTGACTTGATAGGAGCGTGGCATCGCCCCCACTGAGATGTGTCCGCCGACCGGCCCAACCGTCCAGTCACTTACCAGTGAAGGAGGGCGACCACCATGGTCGTTGTCGGTGCCGACGTACACAAGCGGACGCACACGTTCGTCGCGGTCGACGAGGTCGGCCGGAAGCTTGGCCAGCTGACCGTGAAGGCCGACGGGAAGGGTCACGACAAGGCGATCCGGTGGGCCGAGGTCGAGTTCGGTACGGACCTGGTCTGGGGGATTGAGGACTGCCGTCACCTCTCGGCGCGCCTGGAGATCGACCTGCTCGACGCCGGCCAGACGGTGGTGCGGGTGCCGCCCAAGCTGATGGCCGGCGCACGCCGGTCTTCGCGGGAGCGAGGCAAGTCCGACCCGATCGATGCGCTCGCGGTGGCCCGGGTAGTGCTGCGCGAGCCGGACCTGCCGGTGGCCACCCATGACGAGGCCTCCCGGGAGCTGAAGCTGCTGGTGGACAGGCGCGATGACCTGGTCAAACAGCGCACCGGGGACGTGAACCGGTTCCGCTGGCACCTGCACCGGAT
This sequence comes from Nocardioidaceae bacterium, assembly GCA_035249775.1. GTDB lineage: Bacteria > Actinomycetota > Actinomycetes > Propionibacteriales > Nocardioidaceae > Nocardioides_C. The sequence goes on from DATFGA010000427.1 coordinate 1,573, forward strand.
CGACCCGAGCGTCGATCCTGCTCCGAAGTCGCTGAACCGGGCCAAGACTCGCGGCGAGCTGGCCGAGCTGCTCGAGCCGATGACCGGGATCGACGCCCGCCTGGCCCGCGACCTACTGGCCGACATCGACCGCACCACCGCGGTGATCAACGCGCTGGAGAAGGAGATCAGCGTCCTGGTCACCGCACAGGCGCCGGCACTGCTGGAGCTGCCCGGCTGCGGCGTGCTCAGCGCTGCGAAGATCGTCGGCGAGACCGCCGGCATCGGCCGGTTCACCCACGAAGCCAAGTACGCCATGCACGCGGGGGTCGCCCCAATCCCGCTCTGGTCCGGAGAGACCAAGGGCAGGGTCCGGATGAACAAGACCGGCAATCGCCAGCTCAACTGCGCACTGCACCGGATCGCGGTCACCCAGATCGGCCGCGACACCCTGGGCCGCACCTACTACCGCAAACGACTCGCCGCCGGAGACTCCGAAACCGAAGCCCTGCGCGCCCTTAAACGACGACTCGCCCGAGTCGTGTTCAACACACTGAAGAACAACCCGTCAACCGCCACCGAGACCTGCGCGCCGGCAGCGCCTTGACATAGGAGAAACGCATGGCCGTCGTGAAGATCAATGCCATCTCCGTCCCCGCGGAGGCGGGCCCCGAGCTCGAGCGGCGCTTCGGCGCTCG
>DATFGA010000428.1:0-2081 GCA_035249775.1 Nocardioidaceae bacterium
GGCGCGATGCGCTGAAGGCCCGCCTCGCCACCAGGGGCTGAGAAACCCCGTCGACAGTCGGCGGTCTCGCCCCGAGGATGAGCACGTGCACTTCGTGATGATCTTCGGACCGCCCGCGGTGGGAAAGATGACCGTGGGCCACGAGCTGACGCGGCTGACCGGCTTCAAGCTGTTCCACAACCACATGAGCGTCGAGCCGGTCCTCGACATCTTCCCGTTCGGCTCCCCGCCGTTCGAGCGGCTCGTCTCCGAGTTCCGCCGACGGATCATCGAGGAGGCGGCCGACAGCGAGCTTCCCGGCCTCGTCTTCACCTACGTCTGGGCGCTCGAGGACCCGCAGGACAAGAGGGTGGTGGAGTCGTACGCCGACATCGTGGAGTCTCGCGGCGGGCAGGCGCACTTCGTCGAGCTGGTGGCCACCCAGGAGGAGCGACTGGCCCGCAACGGGACGGAGTTCCGGCTCGAGCACAAGCGGTCCAAGCGGGACCTGGCCTTCTCCAAGAACAACCTGCTCGAGCTGGACCAGAAGTGGGTGATGAACACCGGTGGGACGTTCACCTGGGCCGACATCTGCCCGGCCAGGGAGTGCCTCCGGATCGACAACACAGAGCGGTCCGCCCGGGATGTGGCGGAGGAGCTGGTCGCCGGCTTCGGTCTGCCCCGGTTGTGACGCGGGAGCCTCAGAGCGGGGTCTTCAGCCGCGGGTCGGGCTCGAGGCCGGACAGGCCGTGCCAGGCGAGGTTCACCAGGTGCGCGGCGACCACCTCCTTGGACGGCTTCCGGGCGTCCAGCCACCACTGGCCGGTGGTGCCCACCATGCCGACCAGCATCTGCGCGTACATCGGCGCGGCCTTCGGGTCGAACCCGCGGTTCTTGAACTCGTTGGCCAGGATGTGCTCGACCCGGGTCGCCACGTCACTGATGATCGAGACGAAGGACCCGGTCGAGGACCCGACCGGGCTGTCTCGGACCAGGATCCGGAACCCGTCGGAGGAGTTCTCGATGTAGTCGAGAAGGGCGAATGCGGCCTGCTCGAGCAGCTCGCGGGGTTGGCCGGAGGTGAGCGCGGCTCGCATCATGTCGAGCAGGTGCAGCACCTCGCGGTCCACGACCACGGCGTACAGGCCCTCCTTGCCGCCGAAGTGCTCGTAGACGACGGGCTTGGAGACCTCCGCACGGGCCGCGATCTCCTCGATCGAGGCGCCGTCGAACCCTCGCTCGGCGAAGAGGCGACGAGCGATGTCGATCAGCTGTTCTCGGCGCTCGGCGCTCGTCATCCGGCGATGGGCGCGCCTGCTCCTGCCGCCGTTCTCGGCTGTCGTCACGCGCACCCGCCCTGTCACCGCGGGCTTACGCTGCGGCGGCAGAGGTGGGGTCGGCGTTCTTGACCAGCTTGGAGTCGATGCGCTCCTTGACCGGCCAGCGCACGTCGTGCACCCATCCGGCCTTCTCCAGTGCCCAGATGACGCGGGCGGAGGTGTCGAGCTGGCCCTTCATCACGCCGTGGCGCGCGCAGGTCGGGTCCGCGTGGTGCAGGTTGTGCCAGGACTCACCCATCGACGGGATCGCCAGCCACCAGACGTTCGCTGACTTGTCGCGCGAGACGAAGGGACGGTCCCCGACGGCGTGGCAGATCGAGTTGATCGACCAGGTCACGTGGTGCAGCAGGCTGACCCGGACCAGGGAGCCCCAGAAGAACGCGGTCAGCGCACCCTGCCAGGACATCGTCAGCAGGCCACCGGCGACGGCGGGTGCGATCAGGGAGACAGCCACCCAGATGGGGAACTGGCGCGAGACCCGGACGATGTCGTCGTCCTTCATCAGGTCTGGGGCGTACTTGCGCTGCGGGGTCTGCTCGGGGTTGAACAGCCACATCATGTGCGCGTGGAAGAGGCCCTTGGTCAGCGCCTTGATGTCGTTGCCGTAGCGCCAGGGTGAGTGCGGGTCACCGTCGCGGTCGGAGAACTTGTGGTGCTTGCGGTGGTCGGCCACCCACCGGATGACCGGACCCTGGATCGCCATCGAGCCGGCGATCGCCCAGAACACCTTCACCGCGCGGTTCGGCTTGTACGACTTGTGCG
>DATFGA010000429.1:0-16973 GCA_035249775.1 Nocardioidaceae bacterium
CTACTGAAGAACCTGCGCGCCATGAACGAGTCGCGGATCGGCGTGGTGGCCGAGGTGCTGCAGCCGGGCACTGTGAGGGTTGGAGACATGGTGCTGGTCGCTCCGCAGAACATGATGGTTCAGCCCGCAGAACCTGGTGGCTCGGAGCGATAGGCTTCCGTCTCATGCCGCTGCGCCACGAGCCAGACGTGTCTCAGGCAGCCTGGTTCATCGACTCGGGCGACGCCTGGCGCCGACTCTGTTCGATCGGTCCGAGCGGTTTCGCGCGGTACGTGCGGCTCTTTCACCCGCCCCGGCCCGGCGACGACCTCACCGACCCAGAGCATCTACAGGACCTCGAAGGCCACCTCGACGACGACGTGCTCCAAACATTGGTCGGTGTGCTGGCCCGCCATACAAACTCGCCTGAAGACTGCTTCTTCGGTCTCTGGGACGGCTTCGGCGACATCCACGGGAGCCCGTCCGTCGGAATGCTGCAAGCGGAACCACTTCATCGCAGATTGTTCCGTCGCAGGCGCAACGCGTCGTCGCCGACCATTCCCCCGGCGTTCGCGCCCGAGGTGATCGCAGGCCCGCGGGTGCGAATCCCGGCGCGCGACTACCTGCTGTTCCGAGGTCCGCTCGACATGGCCGGTGACTGGGGCGCCGCCGACCTGATGCCGGGGAAGCCGCGCCGGCTCAACAGCCCCAACCTGATCTGGCCGGCAGACCATACCTGGTTCGTCAGCACCGAGATCGACCTGCCGTGGACCGGTGTCGGTGGCAGCGCCGCCTTGATCGAGGATCTTGTCTCGGCGCAGGGCCTCGAGGTACAGGAGGTCGAACCGCGCGACGACCTGCCCTACTCGCGGTTCGGGTAAAGACTCCACGCCTCAAGCGCGAAAACTCCACGTCTCAACGGGGAGAAAGGCGCGTCTCAACGGGGAAAAGGGCGCGGACGAGAGGGCGGGTTATTCGCAGACGGTGCCGTCGGAGTCGCCGTCGGTGTACCACCAGTACTCCTCGTCGTGGCCCTTCACGTAGGGGCCGAAGCCGTGCGCGATCGCGTCGGTGCAGTACTCGAACCGCGGGTCGGTCCCACCCGAGCCGGTGCCGCCACCGCCACCGCCACCGGCCTTGCGGGCGCGGACCGGTGCCATGCGAACCCGAAGCACCACGTTGCGGCAGTGCGAGGCACGCCGGGTCAGGGCCCGCTTCTCCCGCCGGTCGACCTTCAGCTGCCAGCGGATCTTGACCGCGACCCACTGCCGCACGTAGGCACACTTGCCGAAGCGCGGCATCCACTCCGCCGGGTCCCGGTCTGACTTCGAGCGGTTCGACGAGGCGGTCACGGCTACCAGGCTGCGCGGATCGCCGAGGTCGTTGGCGAAGCGCTCGCGGGTCCCGGCGTTCCAGTGCTTAGCGCCGGAGTCCCACGCCTCCGCCAACGCGACCGTGTGGTCGATGTCGAGGTCCGTGGAGTGCCGGACCGTCACACGGTCGTAGGAGGAGCGCCAGCGGCCCACCTGTACGTCGCACCCACGGACTCCGACCTTCGACTCCTGCGCCAGCACCTCGTCGCGGGTGTCGCGGCAGTCGCCGTCCGCGTCGACCCAGTGCCGGAACTTGTCGCGGTCGTAGCCACGCCGCGTCTCACCGGAGACGTCGAGCTGCTTGATCGCCCGGTGCAGCCGCACCTTCACGACATCGCCGGCCGCCGCAGCCGGAGCCTCCACCGCAAGGCCGCCGACGAGCAGCGGCGCGCAGACGAGTGTCGCGACGAGACGTCGCAGGTGTGCCATCGAATCCCCCGGAGCAGTGGTGTCGCGCCGCATCGCCGGCGCGAAGGCACCACGCTAATCGGGCGTTCGGCGCCTGTCAGACGATTGCGCGGTTGCCCCGCGCCGCGCTGCGCCGGGAGGCAGAATGTCTGCACCGGAACAGCACACGGTGTGCGCCAGAGGGAGACATCATGCGGGGCGCACAGCTCACCGGCCTGGGCCTCACGGCGGCAGCGGTCCTCGTCCTGCCGCTGACACCCGTTCCGACGACTCAGGTTCCGGTCGGCGCTCGTACGACGGACGTGGCGCACGTGGACGGGGGAGACCGGCTCGACCGGGGAACCTGGACCGTCACCCGCGTCGACAACGACCGCTACCGGGTCTCGTGGCGCTCGCCGACCCGGCTCCCGGTCGTGGACTCACGCCCGGAGATCCTGCACGGCGACGCGACCCACGTCGCCCGGGTGACCTCCCACGGCCGGAGGGTGACCGCGACGGTGACCACGCGGGTGGCACCCGAGGCTGCGGACCTTGGCGTCCTCCAGTCCGGAAGCCTCCTGGACGCGCATGCCCCTGCACCGCAGCCGCCCACGCCGCAGCCCCGTTACACCGCGCCCCGAATGGTCGAGCGGCTCGCCGTCGACCCGGGACAGCCGGGGCCGTTCCAGGTGACCAGCAGCGACTACCGGCTGCCGGGCTTCACCGTGCGTAGGATGCCGAGGCCGGTGGAGATGCTCGGTCACGTCGTGCGTCCCGCCGACGGGCAGCTGGCCGCCGATGCGCCGTTGGTGCTGTTCCTGCACGGCCGCCACGACTTCTGCTACGACCCGGACGGCTCGGGCCGGTTCTCCTTCCGTTGGCCGTGCCGCAACGGCACCCGGCCGGTCCCCAGCCACCTCGGTTACGACTACGTGCAGCGGCTGCTGGCCGGTCAGGGCTTCGTGACCGTCTCGGTTGCCGCCAACGGGATCAACGCCCAGGATGACCGGGCACTCGACGGTGGTGCCGAGGCACGCGCCCGGCTGGTCCGCCGGCACCTCCGGCAGTGGGTCGACTGGGCCGAGGACGACCGCTACCCGGTCGACCTGGACTCGGTGGTGCTGGTCGGGCACAGCCGCGGCGGCGAGGGTGTCAACCGTGCCTCGCTGGTCACCTCGCTGGGCGCGCCGTACCGGATCGCCGGGCAGGTGCTGCTCGCACCCACCAACTTCGCCCGGCAGACCACGGCCTACGTGCCCACGATCACGGTCCTGCCCTACTGCGACGGAGACGTGGTCGACCTGCAGGGCCAGAGCTACACCGACCTCGCCCGCGACCTGACCCGCGACGACACCTCCCTGAAGAGCTCGGTGCTGGTGATGGGCGCGAACCACAACTACTTCAACACCGAGTGGACCCCCGGTCTGTCGGCGGCACCGTCCTTCGACGACTCCGGCGGCGGCAGGCACGACACCTGCGGAGCCGGCCACGCGCAGCGGCTCTCCGCCGCCGGCCAACGCAGGGTCGCCCGCACCTACATCGCGGGTGCGGTCCAGCTGATGACCGGCCGCGACCCACGGGCGCTGGCGATGTTCGACGGCACCACCGCCCGGATCGGATCGGCGGGGAACGCGGACGTACGCACCCAGGCCCTCGGCGGGGGTCGCGTGCTGCGCAGGCCGGGCCTCGACGCAGCCCTGGCGAAGCCGGTCGGCGCGTACACGCTGCTGTGCGACGGTCGCTCCGACACGCGCCGGCCCGAGGCGTGCGGCCGGGAACTCGCCCAGATCATCACCCCGCACTGGGTCTCCGGCGCACTGCGCGGCGTGCCGAGCACCCGCGCGTTCGAGATGAGCTGGGACCGTGTCGGCCAGCGCGGCGGCCTGCGGTTCGACGACCTGCTCGATGCGAGCGTCGCGACCTCACTGGACCTCCGCACGGTCGTCGACCCGGAGCGCGGCGACGTGCGGGTCAAGGTCCGGCTGGTCGACGCCGACGGACGCACGGCGACGCTGGTGCCCGAGGCCGGCGGACGGGTGCCCGCCCTGCCGGAGGGACGCACCCCCTACCTCGGCAAGCTCATCGCGCAGACGCTGCGCGTGCCGTTGAGCGGCGTGCGCGAGGTGGACCTGAGCCGGATCGTCGGGGTCGACGTCATCGGCTACAGCAGCACGGGACGCATCTGGGTCCTCGACGTCGCGGCGGTCCCCGGCGGCGCACTGCCGCCGGTGCCCCGCGAACGCCTGCCGCTGGTCAGCATCGGGACCGTCCGGCGGACCGAGGGCGACCGGCCCGGCACCTCGGTGATCGATCTCCCGTTCACGCTCTCGGCGCCGGCTGTGAAGCCGGGCCGCTTCGTGGTCACCGGCTTCGACCAGTACGACGGGCGCCCGATCGCCAAGCGGACGGTGACCGTGCTCCCGGGTCAGAGCGGCGGCAGCATCCGGTTCGACTACCGGGCGAACCGGATCGATGATCTTCGCACCCGCGGGTACGGCGTGACGGTCTCGCCGGTGCGCAACGTGATGACCCGCTCGGCCTTCGGCAGGGTGCTGATCGCCGACGACGACCCGCGCCCGTCCCTGACGCTGCGGCCGACCGCCCCCGGCCCGGTGGAGGAGGGCGAGCCGTTGTCCTGGACGGTCACGCTGGCGGCCCCGGTCGGCTACGACGTGGTCCTCACCGCGGAGACGGTCACCGACCAGCCCTCGGGCGCCGTACCGCTGCGGGTCGGCGACCTTCCGGCGCGCTACCGAGAGCGCACCGGCCTCGGCCGGGCCGACCCCGAGCTACCGCTGCATCGGGCAGGCGTGTTCCTGTTCGACGTGATCCGCGCCGGGCACACCACCGGAACGCTCTCCCTGCCGATGCGCAGGGACGCGGTCCGGGAACCGGAGGAGTCGCTCAGGCTGCGGGTCTCGGTGCCGCAGTTCCACCGGGCCAGGCTGGTCACCGGCCGGGTGCGAGACGTCCGGTGATCGCCCGAAGGGCGTAGTTTTCCGATTCTGTCCCGTTCCGCACCGGTCTGTGGTGACAATCGGAGGGTTGCCTCCGAACGGACCTCGCCATGCCCCTCTCTCGCCGGGTCGACGTCACCCGCCCGCGCCGCGCCCTGCTCGCGCTCGCGGCCGCAACCGTCCTGCTCGCCCCACAGCTGCCCGGCGCCGGGGTGTCGGCCGCACAGGCGCACGCCTCCGACCAGGCAAGGATCGAGCTGAATACGACCTGGTCCGGGCACCGGTTCGTGGCCGGCGAACGCGTCCTGGTCACCGGGGCGGCCCGCCCGGCATCCGCCGTGCGCCGGGTGGTTCTCCAGCGCCGCACCCCCACCGGCTGGACGAAGGTCGCCACGGTCTCGCCCGCGACGGCCCGATACTCCCTGCCGCTGCCCACCGGGTGGTACGGCGAGTTCACCTACCGGGTCGTCGCCTCGGGCCGTGACGGCGCAGCCAGAGCCGTTTCTGCGACGAGACGGATCCGGGTCGTCCCGGCGTACGACCCGCGCGGTTCGGCCGGCGCACACCGGCTGGCGGCCGAACCGGTCGCCCGGTGGGAGCCGTGCCGGGTGATCGGCTACCGGCTGAACACGGCGCAGGCCGACCCCGGTGCCCGCAAGGACATCCGCGGCGCGCTGCGGCGGGTCTACCAGGCGACCGGGCTGCGGTTCGTCTACCGCGGGACCACCGGGATCATCCCGCAGGACTTCGTCAACACCTACCCCGACGACACCGACCTGGTGTTCGCCTGGGCCAGGCCGAGCCAGTCACCGCTGCTCACGATGAACGGCGGCCGGCCGATGGGCGTCGGCGGTGCCGCCTGGGCCTTCGGGTTCCGCAACGCCGACGGCAGCGCTGCCTCGCGGATCGACTCCGGCTACGTCGTCCTCGACTCGACCCAGCAGGACCGGCTGCGTGCGGGCTTCGGCCGCGGCGTGACCCGCGGTGAGCTGCTCATGCACGAGATCGGCCACGCGATCGGGCTCCAGCACGTCGACGACCGTAGGCAGCTGATGTATCCGCTGATGCAGCGGGGACGGGCGCGATGGGGCGCCGGGGACCTGGCCGGTCTGGCGAAGGTCGGCGCGAACCGTGGCTGCCTGTCGTAGCTAGACGCGACGCTCGAACAACGTCTCGAGACCATCCTCGTCGTCCCACTGCTCGCCGACCTTCACGAACCCGAAGCCGGCGATCGTCGCCAGGGAGGCTGCGTTGTCGGGACTGATGGAGGCGCGGACCACCCGGACCCGGTCGTCCTCGGCCGCCCAGCGCAGCAGCTCGCCGAGCATGGCGCGGGCGTAGCCACGGCGCCGGTACGCCGGGTCCACCGTGTAACCGACCTCGACCATGCCGTCCTCGTCCGGCGGTCCGTGGAATCCGGCATGGCCGACCACCGCCCCGTCCGGCTCGGAGACCGCGGCGCGCACCACCCATTCCGCGCTGCCCGGGTCCTCGGCGATCTGCTTCAGCCGCACCCGGTAGAGCCAGGCGCACTCGTCGCCGGCGAGGAAGTCGCTGATCTCGACGCCCGTGGCCTCGGCGGCCGCCTCGCGGTCACCGGCGACCAGGAGCTCCATCACGTCCGGGGTCAGCCGGACCAGGCGCACCGAGACCGCGGGCCGCGACTGCCGGGGGTTCTCCACCCGGGAACCATGGCACAGAGGGACCTGCCGGCGACACCCGTCACCGGCTGAGGACTCCGCGGGACCGGTCCAGCCGCTTCATCACCGGGGTGGCGGCGATCCCGTGCACGAACACCGAGAGCATCACGGTGAAGCCGACGGTGGCCCACAACAGCTCGTGGTTCCCGAACCGGACCTGTCCGGTGGCGTAGGCGACGTAGAACAGCGAACCCACGCCACGGACCCCGAAGAAGGCCACCGCCAGCCGCTCACTCGAGGTCAGCGACTTGTCGCCGACCCGGTCCTCGCTCTTGCCCAGCCACAGGGCGACCAGCCCGGTCAGCGGCCGGACCAGGAACACCAGCGCGACGGCGACCAGCGCCGCTTCCCAGGTCAGGTTGCGCAGCATCCCGTTGGTGAACGCCACCCCCAGCAGGAGCAGGACCACGAGCGTCAGCAACCGCTCGAGGCGCTCGATGATCTGGTGCATGTGCACGTGGTAGCTGTGACCGCGCTCTGCCGACCGCAGGGTCATCGCGCACGCGAACACGGCCAGGAAGCCATACCCGCCGATCGCCTCGGTGGCACCGTAGGAAAGCAGCACCGCGGCCAGCGCCAGCAGGGGCTCACCGGTCTCGGCGAGCCGCAGCGACGGGCGTCGAGCGCGGAAGGCGGCCTTGGCCAGAACCCAACCCACGGCGATCCCGATCACCACACCGAGCACGACCCTGCCGACCAGCTCCCAACCGACCCAGCGCAGGGCCCACTCGGACACCGGCCCGAGGGTCGCCATCAGGATCGCCAGGTAGACGAACGGGAACGCGAGCCCGTCGTTGAGACCCGCCTCCGAGGTCAGCGCGAACCGGACCTCGTCCTGCTCGTCGATCTCCTCGCTGCTTCCGGTTCCGAGGGAGGTGGGGCCCTCCACTTGCACGTCCGAGGCGAGCACCGGGTCGGTCGGTGCGAGCGCTGCGCCGAGAAGCACCGCCGCCGCCGGGGCGAGGCCCATCACCGACCAGCCGAGGACGGCGACGGAGGCGATGGCCAGCGGCATCGCGATCCCCAGCATCCGCCACGTGGCGCCCCACCGGCGCCAGCTTTCCCAGGACCGCAGGCTCAACGGGCGGTCGAGGGCCAGCCCGACTCCCATCAGGGCGATCAGCACGGTGAACTCGGTGAGGTGCTCGGTGAACGTCCGGTGGTCGATCGGGGCGACGTCGATGCCCTCGAACGCGGGGAGCAGCCCGATGAGTGCCCCGACTCCCAGCAGCACCATCGGCGCGGACACGGCGACCCGCCGCAGCAGGATGGGAAGGAGAACGGCGAGCAGCAGGGATCCGCCCGCGAGGATGTAGACCAGCTCAGGTGTCATGCGCCCACGGGGCCCGCCGGCAGCGGCAGTGTCTCGCCCCGGAGCGGGACGTCGATCCGGCTGCCGAGACCGGCGGTGCCGGCTGCGTCGACGAAGTCCGACAGCGGGGACTTGAACACCCGGTAGTCGTCGAAGTGGACCGGAACGACGCGTCCGGGATCGACCCGGCGGACGAAGTCGACCCCCTGCTCGGCGTCCATGGTGACCGTCGAGAAGAGCACGCGGGTGCCGCCGAGGTGCACGACCGCGACACCGGGCGCGGGGTGGCGCCGGCGGATCTCGTCCACGTGGTCGCCGGTCAAGGTGTCTCCGCTGATGTAGATCCGATGCTGCAGGATGCCGTTGACGTGGTGCTCGACCCACGAGCCCATCACCGGCGGTAACAGTCTGCCGAGCACTCCGCGAGCGTGGATACCCGGGACGGACTCGACGGTGAGGCGTTCGGCCCCGTTGGTCTGCTCGTGCACCTGCCAGTTCTGCAGCGCGTCGGTGGTGAACCCCCACTTCTCCAGACGGCGTGCTGCGTGCGGCGTGGTCACCACCGGTGCCGACCGGGTCAGCCTGTCCCGCGCGACACGGTCGAAGTGGTCGCCGTGCAGGTGAGAGAGGAGCACCGCGTCCAGCCGCGGGAGCCCGTCAGGCTGCATCGCCGGCTCACGCAACCTCCGTGACCACAGCCCCTTGCCGAGATAGGCCCGCTGCCCCCGGTGCAGGAAGTTCGGGTCGGTCAGCAGGGTGAACCCGCCCAGCCGGATCAGCGTCGTGGCGTTGCCGATGAAGGTGATTCCGTCCATGGTGCGGCGTACCCACCGTCGAGCAGGTTTAGCCGGAAATCGATCGGATACCAAACGCTGAACGGCCCTTCGACACGGGTCGACCTGTCCCCGCAGCACAACTAGAGGTGAGAACGGCATGACCAGCGTCAACGTCTCCGTCATCTACTACTCAGCGACGGGCACCACCCAGGCGATGGCCGAGAGGCTCAGCCAGTCCGCGGAGAAGGCGGGCGGTGAGGTACGTCTGCGGCACGTCGCAGAGCTGGCACCGGACGAGGTGATCGAGCAGGTGGGGGCCTGGGCCCAGCACCGCGAGCAGATCAAGGACGAGCCGGTCGCCACCCCCGACGACGTGGTGTGGGCCGACGTGGTCCTGTTCGGGTCGCCGACCCGGTTCGGCAACGTGGCGAGCCAGCTGAAGCAGTTCATCGACACCCTCGGTCCGCAGTGGGGGCAGGGGCTGCTCGCGAACAAGGTGTACGCCGGCTTCACCTCGTCCCAGACTGCGCACGGCGGCCAGGAGTCGACCCTCCTCGCGCTGTACAACACCATCCACCACTTCGGTGGACTGATCGTGTCGCCCGGTTACACCGACCCGATCAAGTTCGAGGACGGCAACCCGTACGGCGTCAGCCACGTGACCGGGCCGGCCAACGACGAGGAGCTCGGGAAGGCCGAGTACAACGCCCTCGACCACATGGCCGAGCGAGCCGTCCACGTCGCCCGGCTGCTGAAGGTCGGCGAGAAGGAGGCGTGAGCCGTCGACACGCTCAACTGGACCACTGACCCGGTCGACCTGCCCGGCGTGGAGCCGGCCGACCCGCCGACGGAGCTGGTTCCCGGTCGGCTGTGGCACGGCGGTTGCCCGGTCGACTTCGGGTGGGTCCGCGATGCCGGGATCGACGTCATCGTGGACCTCGCGGACCCGGACGCCTACCCCCCTGCCGAGGAGATCGCGGACCTGACCTACCTCAAGTGTCCGTTGGTCGATGACGACAGCTCCGTGCCCGACCCCGCGGTCACCGTGCGCCTCGCGACGTTCGTCTCCGGGCTGCTCAACGAGGGGCGTCGGGCGCTCGTCCACTGCACGTTCGGCCGCAACCGCTCCGGGCTGATCACGACGCTCATCGTCCGCGAGCAGCTCGGTCTCTCCGGTGCGGATGCGCTGGACTACGTGCAGGAACGTCGTGACCGGACGGTGAACAACCAGGCGTTCGCGCGGTGGTTGGCGACACTGCCGGCACCCGGATGACCGAGCTCGGCGGCGTGGCGGGCCGTTACAGCGGTGTCCGCCACACGCGCAGCTCCTGCCGGACCCAGTCGACGTCGAGGCCCTGGCGGCGGCTGTCCCAGAGCCTGAAGGCGACCCCGCTCAGGTCGGCGATCCGGTCCAGGATCGGCAGACCGTGCCACGAGCGGACATCGAAGCCGTAGGCGGTGCAGAACCGGGCATAGCTCTGCCGAGAGATCTCGCCGGCCCGCAACCGGCGGGCGGCGCTGGCCAGGTCGTACTCACGGGGCGCCCAGGCCACCCAGTCGAGGTCGATGAGGCGAGGCCCTGCGGGCGTGCGCATGACGTTCCACGGTGAGACATCGCCGTGGATCGGTCCCTGCCCTATCTCGGAGTCCGTCTCGGCGAGCGCGACGAGGAGGGCCTCACGTGCCGACATCAGGACCTCGGCATCCTCCGCGCACAGCGAGGCCACCTGCGAGGCCAGCCGCGACAGCGGCGTCCAGTGCGGCACGAACGCGGTGGAGTGCTCGGTGTGGAACGCCCGGAGCAGGGCGCCGAGCTCCGGCCAGGACACCGCTGCCGCCGGCGGAAGCCACCGTGCGATCGTGACCACCCCGCTGGACGTCACGATCGCCGGATGCACGGTCAGGTGCGCGGTCGTCGACCCGGCCAGCGCTTGTGCAAGGCGGTCCAGGTGCGCGGCGTCGGTCCCAGGCGGGTAGACCTTGACAGCGTGCTCGCCCGCGCGCAGGACCACGGTGGTCAACGCGCTCACGACGGTTGCCGCCGGCAACAGGATCGAGGTCTGTGGGCGTGCCTCGGCCAGGGCTGCCAGCGCATCCGCGGGTCCCCACGAGGCCGTCGGCAAGGGGAGCGCCGGCGCGGCGGCGGCGGTCGGCGTGACACTCGGTGTCGGCTGGATCAGGGTGAGCGTCATCAGGCCTCCGGCAAGAACAGGGACCACCACACGACGTCACGGGCTCGGGCCTTGACCGGGTTGGGAGCGCGAAATTATCACGCCCGGTGCCGGTATGCCGAGAAAATGCTCGACATTTGGCCGGGCAGAGCATTGTCGCGGGCGACCAGCCGGGTGGACCGTAGGGGAGTCCATCAATCTCGGAGGAAGCCATGAACAAACCGCTGCTCGCCGCCCTGGCGCTTGCTCTTCCGTTCGGTCTTGCCGCGGCGCCGCCCGCACAGGCCGACGACGACCACGACGACGACCACCCTCGTCCGAGCACCTACGTGCTCGAGGGCGACCCGGGCGGCTCGAAGTTCGAGGGAATCGGAGTCACCCGCTCGCAGAAGACTTTCTACGTCAGCGAGGTCACCGGGGGAGAGATCCACCGGGGTGATGTCCGGACGGGCGAGACCGAGGTGTGGAAGGACGAGGGGGTGGACGGCCGGAACACGGCCCGGGGCATCACCACCGACCGGCAGGGCCGGGTCTACATCGCCGGTGGCCCGAACGGCATCGGCACCGATCTCCCGGATCTCTGGGTCTACTCGCGGGACGGCGTGCTGCTCGCCGCGATCCAGCTGGACGTCGACGACGCCTTCCTCAACGACGTCGCGATCGGTCCGGACGGTGCGGCGTACTTCACCAACTCGAACGAGCCGCAGATCTTCCGGGTCGCGCAGGACGACGGTGAGTGGTCGGCCGAGCTCTGGGCCGACGCCAGCGACACCATCGACGTGACGATCGATTCCGGCGTCGTGTTCAACCTCGGCGGCATCGTGGTCTCACCCGGACGCGGCGCGCTCATCGTCGCGCAGGGCAACACCGGCCAGCTGTGGCGCTTCGATCTCCGCACCACCGAAGCGACCCTGATCGAGACCGGCTCTGCGGACCTCACGAACGCGGACGGACTGGTCCTGCGTGGCCGCACGCTGTGGGTGGTCCGCAACTTCGCCCACGTGCTCACCACGATGAAGATCAGCCACCGCAGCTCCGTCGCGCGGCTCGTCTCGGAGCGGATGACCGATCCGGACCGGGTGTTCACCACTGCGAAGATCGCGCGGGGCAGACTGCTGCTCGTGGACAGCAAGTTCGATGAGATGGTCGCCGAGCCGCCGTACGAGGTCGTCGCCATGAAGCTGCGCCGGTGACCTTGCGCAGAACCCCCAGCCTCTTCGCCGGTGTGACCTGCCTTGCCCTGGTCGCGGGATGCTCGAGTGCCGAGCCTCCCGCGGCCGGGCCGGAAGCCGAGCCGTCGTCACCAGCGGCGTCGCCGACCTCGTCGAGTCCTACGGCACCGGCCTCCACCGCGCCGTCCGAAACCCAGGAGCCCGCGAGGAGCAACGTGCCGGACCAGCTCGCCGACGTCGGACAGGCCGAGCTCGACCGTCGGCTGATCGACGCCGCCTGGGCCAACGACCTGGACCGGGCACGCCGGCTGATCCGGGCCGGGGCCGACGTCAACGCCAAGGACGAGACCGAGCAGAGTGCCTACCTGATCTCGACCAGTGAGGGCTACCTCGACCTGCTCGAGCTCACCCTGCGGCACGGCGCAGACGTCGACTCCAAGGACAGCTTCAACGGCACCGGGCTGATCCGGGCGGCCGACCGCGGCCACGCCGACATCGTCGGCCGCCTGGTGCAGGCCGGGATCGAGATCGACCACGTCAACAACCTCGGCTGGACCGCGCTGCACGAGGCGATCGTGCTCGGCGACGGCAGCCGGCGGTACGTCGACACGGTGCGCGTGCTCGTTGCGGCGGGAGCCGACGTCACGCTGCCCTCCCAGCGCGACGACGTCACCCCGTTGGCACACGCGCAGTCGCGTGGCTACGACGAGATCGCGACCACCCTGCGGCTCGCCATCCGCCAGGACGAGCGCCTGGACGGCCGGGACCGGGCCGCGGCGAACCAGCGGCTGCTCGAGGCCGCCGCCTCCGGTGAGCCGGACCAGGTGGCTCTGGCGCTGCGGGCAGGGGCTCGGATCGAGACCCGTGACTCCCACCGGCGTACCCCGCTGCTGCTCGCCGTCACCAACGACCGGGTGGACGTCGCGCGGGTCCTGGTCGCGCTGGGGGCCGACCCGGACGCGCTCGACGACCGGCACGACACCCCGTGGCTGGTCACCGGGGTCACCGGCAGTGTCCCGATGCTCGAGGTGCTGTTGCCGGCCGAGCCGGACCTGACGATCCTCAACCGCTTCGGCGGGACCTCGGTGATCCCGGCGAGCGAGCGGGGGCACGTCGACTACGTCCGTCGGGTGGTGCGGACCGGGATCGACGTGAACCACGTCAACGACCTCGGCTGGACCGCGATGCTGGAGGCGGTGATCCTCGGTGACGGATCGCGGCCCTACCAGCAGATCGTCCGGATCCTGCTCGACGCCGGCGCCGATCCCTCCATCGCGGACGAGAACGGGGTGACCCCGTTGCAGCACGCCCAGACGAGCGGGCAGCACGAGGTCGCCCGGATCCTCCGCAACCACGGGACCGGCTGACCGCACCCTGCGCCCTGTTACCGAAGTGTGGACCGCGCGAGCAGCGCACGTTGCCTGGGTGTTGTCGGCCCGCGCCTAGCGTTGATCCTGAACAGCCGATCGGGGAGACAGATCCGGCGACGGCGCGCCCGGTACGCGTCCTCACCGGAGAACTCGGCGGGGCCGTCCCGGGCGGGAGGCGGCCCCGCCGAGCACGTCCCCGCAGGGACCGTGGAGGTGACCGGCCGATGGTGATGTCACTGCACACCGCACGCGCGCGAGCCGCCGCGGTCACCATGCTGCTGCTGGGCGCCTGTTTCGCCGTGCAGATCCCACGGCTCACCGACGTCGCCCCCTATCTCGGCGTCCTCATCGGCGCCGGCGTCGCAGCGGGGGTCTTCGCCGCGGTGCGGCTGTGGTTCGGCGGGCACATGGAGGGACGGGTCCTCGCCCTCACGCTCGCCCTTGCCGGCCTGGTCGGACACGGCCTCAACTACGCGGCCGGACTGCCGGGGGCCAGCGCCCTGGAAGGAAACGTGAGCGGAGCGAGCATGCTCGCGATCCCGCTCGAGCTGGCCACCGTCGTACTCCTGGTGCTCGACGCGGCGCGTCGCCCGGCACTGCCGGCACGGAGGCACCCCTATGCTCTATGAAATGTCGCACCGGGTGCTGCTTGTCGAGGACGACGAGGGGATAGCCGTCCCGTTGGTCCGCACGCTGGGCCGTGAGGGCTACACGGTCGAGCACCTGGATCATGGTGTGCCCGCGGTCGACCGCGTCGGCGCGGGTGACATCGACCTGCTGATCCTGGATCTCGGCCTGCCCGACATCGACGGCCTCGAGGTGTGCCGCCGAGTCCGCGCCGGCGGCTCGGACTGCGGCATCCTGATCCTCACCGCGCGCGGTGGCGAGCTGGACCGCGTGGTCGGGCTCGACGTGGGCGCGGACGACTACATGGCCAAGCCGTTCGGGCTCGCCGAGCTGCTGGCCCGGACCCGGGCGCTCCTGCGCCGACGACCCGCAGCACCATCCGGTGACGAGGCCGGCCCGGAAGCCGAGCCAGGGCTGCGGATCGACGTCCAGTCGCGCCGTGTGTGGTCACGCGGACAGGAGGTTCCGCTGACGTCCAAGGAGTTCGACGTCCTGGCCCTGCTCTGCGAGGAGCGCGGCACCGTCGTCACCCGGGAACGGCTGATGGACGAGGTCTGGGACACCAACTGGTACGGCTCCACCAAGACCCTTGACGTCACCGTCGGTCGGCTGCGTCAGAAGCTAGAAGAAGCCGGATCCCCGGGTGCCGTGGTCACCGTCCGTGGCGTCGGGTTCCGGCTCGAGGACGACCCCGTCGATGCGTGACCGCCTCGTCGCGGGCTTCGTCGGACTGGCCGTGGTCTGCATCGTGGTGTTCGCGATCTCCCGTGTGGTCACCGTCCTGCAGGTGGTGCCGCAGACCTTTCAGAGCGACCTGGAACGCTCGACCGCGCTGGTCGCGGCGGTGCTGTCCGACCGCGAGACCGACGCGCAGCCGGTGACCGCACAGCTGCTCGCCGAGCTGGTCGAGGAACGCGAGCACCTCACCTACCGCCCCGTCGACGGTGAGCGAGTGGACGCCGGCGACGCCGTCGACCCGGAGCTGGACAACCTGGTTGCGGTGCACCCGGTCACCGGCGGCGGCGAGGTCACCATGACGCTGTCCGGGGAGGCGATCGACGACGCGGTCGCCACCCGGATCCTCCCGCTCGCAACCGTGGGTATCGCGCTGATCGTGCTGGCCGCGGTCGTCGGCTACCTGCTCGCGCGCCGGCTCTCCCGACCGTTCCGTGAGCTGGCCGGAGTCGCCGACGAGTTCGCCCGCGGCCGCTTCGACGTCGACGTCCCGCACTACGCGATCCCCGAGGCCGAGGAGATCGGCACCGCGCTGCGCGAGGCCGCCGCGGAGGTCCAGCAGCTCGTCCGGAGGGAGCGCGAGTTCGCCGCGAACGCCGCGCACCAGCTCCGCACGCCGATCACCGCCCTGCGCCTCGACCTCGAGGACCTCACCATGTGGCCGGAGACACCCGCCCCCGTGGCCGGGCAGCTAGACCGGGCGATCGCCGAGGTGGACCGGCTGAGCACCACCGTCAACGACCTGCTCGACCTCGCCCGCGGCCAGCGGTTGAGCGCGGTCGTCGACATCGACCTGTGCGCGCTCACCGCTGACACCGTGGACCGGTGGCGCCCCCTGGCGACCGCCGCGTCCCGCACCATCGAGTACGACGCCCGCGAGCCGATCGCCGTGCGCCTGGCACCCGGCCCCATCTCGCAGGTCCTCGACGTGCTGATCGACAACGCGATCAGGCACGGCGAAGGCACGGTCAAGGTCGACGTCGGCGCGCCGGACGGCTACGTCCGGGTCGCGGTCGGCGACCAGGGCTGCAAGGAGATCGGGAACGACGTGTTCCGGTGCAACGTTCAGGGCAGGAGCAGCGGCGGTGAGGGGATCGGTCTCGCCGGGGCCACCGAGATCGCCGACGCGCTGGGCGGGCACCTGGCCCTGGACCCGACAGAGACCACCACCTTCAGCCTGATGCTGCCCCGACCGGCATGCAAGACGCCGGCTGGGGCGGGCGCGCTCCCGAACTAGGCTCGCCGGAGCGACGCACGCTGTCGAAGACCCCGGAAAGAGGAGTGCCCATGAGCTACCGTCCCGAGACCCTGGCGGTTCACGCGGGTCAGGAAGAGGCCGACCCGGCGACGAACTCGCGCGCCGTGCCGATCTACCAGACGACGTCCTACGTCTTCAACGACACCGAGCACGCCGCGAACCTGTTCTCGCTGGCCGAGCCGGGGAACATCTACACCCGGATCATGAACCCGACCCAGTCGGTGTTCGAGGACCGGATGACCCAGCTCGAGGGCGGTGTCGGTGCACTCGCCGTCGCCTCCGGGTCCACGGCCACCACGTACGCCGTACTCAACCTCGCCGGCGCCGGCGACAACATCGTCGCCCTGTCCACGCTGTACGGCGGGACCTACGCGCTGTTCGCGCACACGCTCCCGCAGTTCGGCATCGAGGTCCGCTTCGTCGACCCCGACAAGCCCGAGGACCTCGCCCAGCACGTCGACGACAAGACCCGGCTGGTGTTCGGGGAGACCGTGGGCAACCCGAAGATCAACGTGATGGACGTCCGGAAGTGGGCCGACTCCGCCCACGAGCTCGGGCTCCCGCTGATCATCGACAACACTGCTCCCACGCCGTTCCTGTGCAGGCCGTTCGAGCTCGGCGCGGACGTGATCGTGCATGCCGCGACGAAGTACATCGGTGGCCACGGCACGTCGATCGGCGGCATCATCGTCGACTCGGGGAACTTCGACTGGGCGGCGCACACCGAGCGGTTCCCCGGCCTGACCCAGCCCGACGGCGCCTACCACGGTGTGGTGTGGACCGAGGCGGTCGGCAACCTCGCCTACATCATTCGGGCGCGCACCGTGCTGCTCCGCAACACCGGCGGTGCGGTGGCTCCGCTGAACTCGTGGCTGTTCCTGCAGGGCCTCGAGACCCTGCACCTGCGGATGGAGCGGCACAGCGAGAACGCGCTCGAGGTGGCCCGGTTCCTCGAGGGTCACGATGCCGTGTCGTGGGTGAGCTACCCCGGCCTCGACGGCGACGCCTACAAGGAGACCGCCGACCGCACCTTGCTCGGTCGTGGGTACGGCGGCCTGGTCAGCTTCGGCGTGAAGACCGGCCGCGAGGGCGGCAAGAAGTTCGTCGAGTCGCTGGAGCTGTTCAGCCACCTGGCCAACATCGGCGACACGAAGTC
>DATFGA010000430.1:0-8822 GCA_035249775.1 Nocardioidaceae bacterium
CGGTGATCCTGTCAGGACCAGGAGGAGCGCCTCGCCGGAACCGTGGACCTCCTGGCCGCTTCCCCGATTGGCAAAGCCTTTTTCGGCTCGCCTGCGGCGCGAAAGTTCCACGTCTCAACATGAACTTCTCCACGTCTCGACCTGAACTTTTCCGCGTCTCAACAGGAGGTCGGGCTGGTGGGCGGGGCTTGGTTCAGCATTGAGCGGCTGAACCACCACGTCGACGCGTCAGCACGGATCGACCTGAGTCAACACGGTCCTCAGACTTCGGGATGTGATAGCCCACCCGGCGCGCCCGTGCCGTGGCGATCAAGGTTTTCCCAAGCCGATCTGGCCATCTTAGATACAACCGGACCAGCGCGCCCGGGGTCACCAGGAGGCTCACGATGATCCGAGTTCTGCTCGCGGATGACCACGAGGTCATCCGGTTCGGCCTGCGCCTGCTGATCAACGCGACCAAGGATCTCGAGCTGGTCGGTTCAGCGGCCGACGGCATGGAGGCGGTCTCGATGGCACTGCGGGAGTCCCCCGACGTAGTGGTGATGGACCTGTCGATGCCCCGGCTCAACGGGATCGAGGCCACGGTCGAGATCAAGCGTGAGCGGCCACAGACCCGGGTCCTGGTGCTCACGTCGTACACCTACGACCCCATCGTCAGGGACGCGATCAAGGCTGGCGCGTCCGGCTACCTGCTCAAGGACGAGCGGGCCCCGAAGGTCATCGAAGCGATCCGGGCGGTGCACCGCGGGGAGCAGCCGATGGCGCCCTCACTGACCCGCTCTCGAGGCTGGTGGCCGGACCCGGCCGGCTCGCCCGGTTGAAGCTCGCAAGGTCGTCAGGTCTTGATCAGGTCCGCAGGGAAGACGGCCTCGAGGATTGCGCCGCCCCGCGCACCCGGACTCAGGTCGAGGCGGCCACCGAGGTCCTGGACGGTGTCCGCGAGCAGCCGAAGCCCAAGGTGACCCGGCGCGGTCACGGTGTTCTCGTCCACCCCCCGACCGTCGTCGACCACGCGTACGACGATGTCGTCACCATTGCGCAACAGGTGCACCTGGGCGGCACTCGCCCGGGCGTGCCGCAGGACGTTGCGCAGACCTTCCCGCACCACCCGGTAGGCGAGCCGGGTGGCGTCCAGGGGCGCATGGAAGTCGGGACTCACCTCGACGCTGACCGACACCTGGGCGTCCTCGGCGCGCATCGCGAGCTCCTCCACGGCAGCCACCAGACCCTCACCCTCGAGGTTGGGCGGGTAGATGTCGGTGAGAAGCGATCGGAGCGCGGTGACGTCGCGGCTCAGCACCATCGACACGTGCGCGACGGCCTCGCGGGCGTCGGCGGCCTCCGGACCCGACGGCAGCTGCTCGGCCACGATTGGCATCGCGAAACCCAGCCCCGCCAGGTCCTGGATCACCCCGTCGTGCAGGTCCTGCGCGATCCGGCGACGTTCCAGGTCCGAGGCCAGCAGACCGTGCCGCAACACCTTCGCCCGCTCCTGCTGCGCGCGGTCCACACGCCGGGCCAGCGACACCGCCAGCGGCAGAACCGCGATCTGGAAAAGCAGCAGCCCTCCCAGCGAGAGCGGCAGGAGCTGGGCGATCAGCTCCTTTTCCTTCTCCTCCATCCGATCAGTGGAGAGGTAGGCCTCGAACACGATCGGCCGTTGGGTCGAGTCGTAGGTGCCGACGTACACCTCGAGCAGCTCGCCCTCGCGCCGTTCCGCTGCATTCTCGGCCTCGCTGAGGTCGCTCAGCTCGGCGGTCACGTTGGTCGTTCCGAACAGCGAGGCGACGTCCTCTTCGAGATCGAACTGTTGACCGACCAAGGTCGGTTCATCGGCCCAGATGATCGTGCCGTCCTGTGCCCACAGCTTGACGTGGGTCAGAGCGCCGCCGCTCAGTCGCGGTGTCATGATCGAGCTGACGCGCGCCACCGCCTGTTGGTCGCCGGTCCGCAACGACTGGGTGACCAGCACGGCGATCCCGCGAGCGATGCCTGCGGCGCGGACCCGGGCGTCACGGAGTGCCTCGTCCCTCGCGAGCCGCTGGCTGATGAACACGGTCGCGATGGAGATCACGATCAGCGCGATGACGCTCCACACCGTGAACCGGACGATGGCGTGCCGGACGACGGAACCGGCGACTCCCGTCGAGGTCGGGCCGTCGTCAGTGAGCTGACTTGACACGGACGAGGCCGCTTCTGGTCGCGATCGCGACCGCCTCCAGCTGCGAGTGGGCATCGAGCTTGATCAGCAGGTTCTTGATGTAACCGCGACACGTGTGCAGCGTGATGCCGAGCTGGTGTGCGGTCGCCCGCGCGTCGAGCCCATCGGCGAGCAGCTGCAGGACCTGCTGCTCGCGCCTCGTCAGCGGCGGCAGGTAGGTCGTGCTGACCGGCCGCGCCGGGCTGACGATCCGCTTCAGGAGCCTGGGGTGCACCACGAACCCGCCCTGGTGCGCGGTGCGCAGGACCGCGAGCATGTCGCTCAGTGAGCCGTCCTTGGGCAGCAGCGCGCAGGCGCCGGCGTCGGAGGCACGGTGCATCGCCGACCGGTCGGCGTGGGCGGTGAGCACGACGACCCGGATGTTCGGGTACTGCTGGACCAGCTGCGCCGTGGCGGCGATGCCGTCGCCGTCGCCCAGGTTGACGTCCATCACGACGACGTCGGGCCGGAGCCGGTCGACCATGGCCAAACCTTCTTTGAGCGTCTCGGCCGTTCCGGCGCAGTGCAGGTCCGGCTCGCCCTTGAGAGCGAGCGCGAGTAGTTCGGCGAACGTGCAGTGGTCGTCGATGACCACCACCTCGGTCGCCTGCGAATTCGCAGGGTTCCCCCCCGATGCGATGACTGACATGGTGCCCCCTCATACGAGGCGCGGGTGTCTCGAGCCCGCGCCCCGCACCAAGTATCCCCCGGTATCACGCGTAAACCCATAGTGAATACGCGTCACGCACACCGGTGACGAATCGGGCAAACACTCCCTGTTGTCACCCGGGGGACCCCCCATCTGGGGGGATCGGGCGTCACCCGATCAGGCCACGTCCAGCACGCGGACGGCAACCTCGGCAAGAGCGCCGTCATGGCCGGGAAGCTCCACCCCGGGGATCGAGGCGAGTGTCTGCCGCAGCAGCCCGAGCAGTGCCCGCAGCTCGGCACGCTCGCTGTCCGGCGCCGCCGAGCGCGAGGACGACTCGTCGCTGAGGATCTCCATGTAGAGCCGGTAGGTGGACACGCCAGGCTCGAGAGCCAGCTCGTCGACCATGGCTGTGCGCAGCGCGGAGTACGTGCGCAGCGCCTCACACCGCCGGCCGGACAGCCACAGCGCCCGCATCAGGTGCTGGACCGCACTCTCTGCGAAGCGGTCCCGGTCGAGACCGGCGGACGCGAGCCGGATCGCGGTGTCGAAGTCGCGCAGCTCGAGCGCGTGGCCGGCGGCTCGCACGCACGCGGTCACCAGCTCCTGGTCGACGAAGTGACGCTCCTGGGTGGCCCAGGTCGTGTAGGCCTCGCTCGCCAGGAGCGTGCCGCCGACCATCGCCAGGGCTCGTTCGGTCAGCTCGATGGACTGGGCAGGCCCGGCGGCCGAGGACCGCGTCAGCAGCCTCCGGAAGTCGACGAGGTCGACGTGTGCCTCGCTGGTGTCGAGCACGTATCCGTTGGAGGTGGTGGCGAGCACCGACTTCCGGCCCTTGGTGAGCCCGAGGCTTCGGCGCAGCACGCAGACGTAGCTCTCCAGTGTCCCGACGTAGGTCTTGGGCGGCTCGCCGTCCCAGAGCAGGTCGGCCAGACGGTCCTTCGCGATCGGCGTTCCCGGTGAGAGCGCCAGGATCTCGAGGATCTGACGTGGCTTGACGCCGCCCAGGTCGGATGCGGTAACGGTTCCCCGGTCGGTCTCGACGGATGTCGGTCCGAACAGCTTGATGTTGATCATGTGGCTTGTCCCCTCGGCCTTGTTGCCCTCATAGAGTGCGCCGACGCCGCCGACCGCTGGAGCCGAATCCTCGGGGGCCGCTCCCCCCAACATCGGGTGGTCCGTCCGGAACCGCCGGCACCACCCGGGTGACTCATCCGACCCGCACCCGGGTGGTGCGGGCGTCACTCGAACGGTCGACCATGTGACCGGATTTGTGGGATTTGCAGGACGACGAGCCGATCAGTTCCTAAGGTGGGCTCACGAAGTGAGGGGACGGCGGGGCTGGCACCAGAACACCGGTGCCAACCCCGCCGCATTTTTTTCACCGACTTGTCAGGCCGTGCGCGCGCCATAGCGGTCACAGGGGCTGACAACTCGGGGAAGACGGGTCAGTCGCCCCAGAAGATCCGCTCGACGACGGCGCGGGCGCGACGGGTCACTCGTAGGTAGTCGTTGACCAGCTCGTCGGACTCGCCGGGGCCGTAGCCACAGATGTGTGCCACCGCTGCCTTCTCGCGGGTGTCGCGCGGCAACGAGTCCGAGGGTCGGCCGCGGACCTGCGTGATCGCGTTGCGGACGCGGCTGGCCATGGACCATGCCGTGCGCAGGGCGGCCGCGTCCTGCTCAGGAAGGAGGTCCGCCTCCACCGCCGCGGCAAGCGCGTCGAGGGTGCGCGTCGTACGCAGCGTCGCGACCGACCCGGCGTGCTGCATCTGCAGCAGCTGCACGGTCCACTCGACATCGGCGAGCCCGCCGCGGCCGAGCTTGAGATGGGTCGCCGGGTCCGCTCCACGCGGCAGCCGCTCCGCGTCGACTCTCGCCTTGATCCGCCGGATCTCGCGGATGTCGTCCTCGGTGAGACCGTCGGCCGGGAACCGGATCGGGTCGACCAGCGCCGTGAACCGCGCACACAGGTCCCGGTCCCCCACCATCGCATCGGCACGCAGCAGAGCCTGTGCCTCCCAGACAGCGGACCACTTCGCGTAGTAGCCGCCGTAGGACTCCAGCGACCGGGTCAGCGGCCCTTGCTTGCCCTCGGGGCGCAGGCCGGCGTCGACCTCGAGCGCCGGGTCGGTCCCGGGCAGCGCCAGCAGCCGGCGCAGCTCGTTCGCGACCGCCTGCGCGGCACCGGCCACGTCCCGGGCTCCGTCCTCGACCGCCTCGTGCACGAACATCACGTCCGCGTCGCTGCCGTAGCCGAGCTCGTTGCCGCCGAAGCGTCCCATCGCCACGATCGCCATCCGCACGGGCAGCGGCCCGCCCCGCTCCGACTCGACCGCGGCGGTCGCGACCGCCAGCGCGGCTTCCAACGTGGCGGCGGTGACGTCGGTCAGCGCGTAGCCGACCGCGGCCACGTCGAGCAGCTCGCACAGGTCGGCCACCGCGATCCGGAACAGCTCGCGCCGGCGGATCGCCCGCACCGCCCCGATCGCCTCTGCCGGGTCGCTCTGGCGCAGGCCTCCGGAGACCATCTCCTTGGTCAACGCTGCCCGGTCCAACGGCACAAGGCCGGCGTCCTTGGCGAGCAGCGCAACCCCCTCGGGCGCCCGCTGCAGCAGGTCGGTCGCATACCTGCTGGAGGCCAGTAGCAGCGCCATCCGCTGGGCGACCTGACCCTCGTCGCGGAGCAGCCGGAGGTACCAGTGGGTCGACCCGAGCGCCTCGGAGATCCGCCTGAAGCCGAGCAGCCCCGCGTCCGGGTCCGGCGCGTCGGCGAACCACTCGAGCATCACCGGCAGCAGGGTCCGCTGGATCGCCGACGACCGGGACACCCCGCTGGTCAAGGCCTCCAGATGTCGCAACGCCGCCTGCGGGTCCTCGTAGCCGAGCGCGGACAGCCGCTGCGTCGCCGCCTCCGGGGTCAGCCGGGCCTCCACGCCGGGGAGCTTGGCGACCGCGGCGAGCAGCGGACGGTAGAACAGCTTCTCGTGCAGCCGGCGCACCTCCTTGCGATGCTGCCGCCACTGCTTGTTCAGCTCCGCGACGGGCTCCTTCCGGAACCCCATCGACCGGCCCAGCCGCCGCAGCGACTCGGTGTCCTCGGGCACCACATGGGTCCGGCGAAGGTTCGCGAGCTGCATCCGGTGCTCGAGAGTCCGCAGGAACTTGTACGCCGCGTCCAGGGACGCACCGTCCTCACGCCCGACGTACCCGCCCCGGGTCAGCTCGGCCAGCGCACTCAGCGTCGCGGGGCATCGCACCGCCGGGTCGGAGCGGCCGTGCACCATCTGCAGCAGCTGTACGGCGAACTCCACGTCGCGCAGGCCCCCTGTGCCCAGCTTGATCTGGCGTTCTGCGTGGTGCGCCGGGATGTGCTCGACGACGCGACGGCGCATCGCCTGCACGTCCGGGACGAACCCCTCGCGCTCGACCGCCGACCAGACCAGCGGCGTGATCGTCTCGGTGTAGGCCTCCCCGAGGGCCGGGTCACCCGCGACCGGGCGCGCCTTCAACAGTGCCTGGAACTCCCAGGTCTTGGCCCACCGCTCGTAGTAGCCGAGGTGGCTCGCGAGCGTGCGCACCAGCGGGCCGGACCTGCCCTCGGGACGCAGCGCCGCGTCGACCGGCCAGATCGTGCCCTCGCCGGTGTGGTCCGAGCAGATCCGGATCAGGTTCGACGCCAGCTGGGTCGCGGCACGGAGCGCGGGCGTCTCCTCGTGGCCGTCGACCGGCTCCGCCACGAAGATCACGTCCACGTCGCTGACGTAGTTGAGCTCGCGGCCACCGCACTTGCCCATCGCGATCACCGCCAGCCGGCACGATCCGGCGGACTCACCGACGCGGGCACGAGCGATCGCCAGGGCCGCCTCGAGGGTGCCGGCGGCCAGGTCCGACAGCTCCGCGGCCACGTCGTCGACGCCGAGGTCGGCGGCGAGGTCGCGCGAGGCCAGCCGCAGCAGCAGCCGCCGGTAGTGCACCCGCAGCGCATCGACGGCGGCCTTGTCCTCCAGGCCCGCAACGGGTTCCGCGGCCTGCGGGTCGGCACCGACCGCGCGCAGCAGCTCGCCACGCAACGCGTACGCCGCCGGCCTGGTCGTCTCCAGGTCCGGATCGGTCAGCTCGTGCCACTGCTCCGGGTGCCGCACCAGGTGGTCGCCGAGGGCGGCACTGGCACCGAGCACCACCAAGAGCCGGTGGGCGAACCCGTCATCGGCCACAAGCGCCGACAGCAACGCCTCCCTGTCCGAGGCGGCGTCGGCGAGATCGGCGAGGTAACCGGCCGCCTGGTCAGGGTCCGCGGTCGCAGCGATCGCGTCGACGAGCCGGTCGGCGGTCTCACCGATCCGGTTCAGGGCCTGCAGAGAGGCATCGGCGTCCTCGAAGCCGAGCCGGGCCAGCGTCCCCACCGCGGTGGAGACCCGCTGCCCTTTCACCACGCGGGCACCGGGTCACGTTCGAGCGCCGCGAACCCCACGGCCAACGGTCGCCAGGACGATCGCAGCTCGTCGCGCGCGGCAGCCACCCGGGCGACGTACTCGTCGATGTCCACGCCACGCTCCCACGCGTCGTCGCGGTCGTTCTCGGCCCACTGGCAGATGATCTCCTCGCCTGCCTCGGGGTGCCACTGGACGCCCCACATCGCCGGCGCGAACCGCACCGCCTGGATCTCGTTGCGCTCGGTGTGCGCGAGGACCACGGACGTGTCGGGCAGGTCGCGGACCACGTCGTTGTTCCACTGGACGGCGATCCGGGCACCGATCAGCGGGCCGAACAGGAGGTCCTCGCGCGCGCTGTCGAGCCAGCCGACCCGAGGGACACCGATCTGCTGGCCGTGCGGGTTGGGATGCGCCTCTCCGCCGAGAGCGACGGCCATCAGCTGCAGCCCGAGACAGATGCCGAGGGTCGGCGTACCGTCCTCGACCGCGCTGCGCAGCAATGCCTTGACGTCGGTCAGCCACGGGTGGGCCGCATCGGCGTAAGCATCCATCGAACCGCCCAGGACCACCATGCTCCGGTGCTCCGACAGGTCGCTCGGCAGCGCGTCACCGCGGTAGGGACGGCGTACGTCGAGCTCGCAGCCGGACTCGGTCAGCCACTCCCCCATCCAGCCGGCGGGGCACTGGGACTCGTGCTCGATGACAAGGATCGGTCGCGCCTTCATGGGCGCAGGTTATCCCGTCGGGCAGGCCGGGTCAGAGCAGCGGCAGCATCTGGTCGCGCTCGAACGCGGAGACCTGGCGCCGGTACTCCTCCCACTCCGATCGCTTGTTGCGCAGGAAGAAGTCGTAGACGTGCTCACCGAGGGTCTCGGCGAGCAGCTCGCTGCGCTCGGCCACCTCGATCGCCTCCGACAGGCTCTTCGGCAGCGGATCGATCCCGAGCGACTTGCGCTCCCGCTCGTTGAGCGACCACACGTCGTCCTCGGCCTCGCGCGGCAGGTCGTAGCCCTCCTCGATGCCCTTCATCCCTGCCCCGAGGATCACCGCGAACGCCAGGTAGGGGTTGCACGCGGAGTCGATCGTGCGCAGCTCGATCCGGGTCGACTGGCCCTTGTTCGGCTTGTACATCGGCACCCGGATCATCGCCGAGCGGTTGTTGTGCCCCCAGCAGATGTACGACGGCGCCTCCCCACCACCCATCAGCCGCTTGTAGGAGTTCACCCACTGGTTGGTGACCGCGGTGATCTCCGAGGCGTGCCGCAGCACCCCGGCGATGAAGGAGCGGCCGGTCTTCGACAGCTGGTACTCCGAGCCGGCCTCGAAGAACGCGTTGCGGTCCCCCTCGAACAGCGACACGTGCGTGTGCATCCCAGAGCCGGGGTGCTCGGTGAACGGCTTGGGCATGAACGTCGCCCAGATCCCCTGGGACAGCGCCACCTCCCGCACGACCACGCGGAAGGTCATGATGTTGTCCGCCGTCGAGAGCGCGTCGGCGTACCGTAGGTCGATCTCCTGCTGGCCGGGTCCGCCCTCG
>DATFGA010000431.1:0-7167 GCA_035249775.1 Nocardioidaceae bacterium
CCTCGTGCAGGGTACGGTCGGTGCGCGCCGCGACCCACAGCTCCAAGGCGGCGGTGAACACCGGGCTGGTGAAGTGGTCGGCGAGCATCTCGAGCACGGCGCGGGTCCGCCGACGTCCCGTCGGCAGTTCCCGTGCGGCCGCGGCGAGATCGGCGCCGCGCACCTCGGTCACATGGGCCACGGCGGCCAGGACCAGATCGTTCTTGGTCGGGAAGTGGTGCAGCTGAGCACCCCGCGACACCCCGGCCCGCTTCGAGACCAGCGTCGTCGACGTACCGCTCCATCCGCGTTCGACCAGGCAGTCCACGGTCGCCTCGAGCAGCCGCTGCCGCATGGCGCGGGTGCGCTCCTCCTGCGGAACCCGCGTCGCCGCCGTTGTGGTCATCCTGCCGCCGTACGCATGCCCCGCATCCTCCCCTCCCATTAACAAACAGTCAAGCCTGCCTTTTTGTTGAGACGCGCGTAATTCGCATGTGAGACGTGCGTTTTTCGCCGTTGAGACGTGGCTTTTTCGCCAGTGAGACGCGAGTTTTTCGCGTCCGGACGAGGTCCGAAACCCCGGCGGCAATCTCCCACGTGTCGGACGCGAATTTTCCGCGTCTCAACGGGGAGAAGTGCACGTCTCAACGGCGAAAACCCCACGTCTCAACGGGGGTTGGGAGGTGGGGTGGGAGGATGGGGGGCATGTCGGGCGGGTTCCGGGTGGCGCGGGAGGACGACCTGGTCGGGCTCAGGGACCTGGAGCGTACGGCGAACCTGGCCGCGCTGGGGCACGTGTTCCCACCGGACCGGTACCCGTTCCCCGACGATGACGTGCTCGCCCGGTGGCGGATCGTGATGGACGACCCGACGGTGCGCATCCTGGTGGTCGACGACCCACAACGCTCCGGGCTGATCGCGTACGCCGCCCACGACGACACCACCCTGCGCCATCTCGCCGTGCACCCCGACCACTGGGGTGAGGGGCTGGCCACCGCGGCGATCGAGTCCGCGTTGCACGCGATGGATCTCCATGGCGCGACGTCGGCGTCCCTGTGGTGCCTGCTGGAGAACCATCGGGCCCGCAAGCTCTACGAGTACCTCGGCTGGCGGCCGACCGACGACCGGCGGGAGGCGCCCTGGCCACCGCACCCCACCGAGGTCAGGTACACCCGGCTGATCATCGCCTCCGAGCGCTGACCCGAACGCTGACGCGGCGCTGACCCGAAGGACCGTGCCACGCTGAGCACGTGACGCAACCGATCGCGCGCAACAGCCGCCAGGGCCGGTGGGTGCTGGCCGCGGCCGTGCTCGGCTCGGGGATGGCGCTGCTGGACGGCACCGTGGTCAACATCGCGCTGCGCAACGTCGGCGCCAACCTGGACGCCACCGTGTCGCAGCTCCAGTGGGTGGTCAACGCCTACCTGCTCAGCCTGGCCTCGCTGATCCTGGTCGGCGGCTCCCTCGGCGACCGGTTCGGGCGGCGCCGGATCTTCATGGTCGGCATTGCCTGGTTCGCGGTCGCCTCGGCACTGTGCGCGGTCGCCCAGTCACCGGTCCAGCTGATCCTGGCCCGACTCGTGCAGGGCGTCGGCGCCGCGCTGCTGACCCCAGGCAGCCTCGCGATGATCCAGGCATCGTTCCGCGCCCAGGACCGGGCCCGGGCGATCGGGCAGTGGGCCGGGCTCGGTGGCATCGCGGCGGCGGTCGGTCCGCTGCTCGGCGGGTGGATCGTCGACAACGCGAGCTGGCGCTGGATCTTCTGGATCAACATCCCGATCGCCGCCGCCGTGCTGGTCATCTGTGCCAAGCAGGTCCCAGAGACGCGGGACCCGGAGTCGCGACGCAGCTTCGACCTCCTGGGCAGCGCGCTGGGGGCGGCCGGCCTCGGCGGACTCACCTTCGCGATGGTCCAGGCCGGAGTCACCGCCACGACGTACGTCGTCGCCGCGGCGGTGCTCGGTGTGCTTGCTCTGGGACTGTTCCTGGGCTGGGAGCGCCGCGCCGAACGGCCGCTGGTGCCGCTGCACCTGTTCAGGTCACGCGTCTTCACCGCCGCGAACGCGATGACGTTCCTGGTCTACGGGGCGCTGGGCGCGGTGATGTTCTTCCTGGTCCTCCAGCTGCAGGTGTCGACCGGCTACAGCCCGCTGGAGGCTGGGCTGGCGACGATCCCGCTCACCGTCGCCCTGCTGCTGCTCTCCTCCCGCTCGGCGATGCTGGCCGCCCGGATCGGCCCACGGCTGCAGATGTCGGCGGGTCCGCTTCTCTGCGGCGTCGGCGTGCTGCTGCTCCGCGAGGTCGACGCGGACACCAGCTACCTCACCGGCGTGTTCCCCGGCATCACCGTGTTCGCGCTCGGCCTGGCCGCCCTGGTCGCCCCGCTGACCTCCAGCGTGCTGGCCGCAGCACCCGACCGGTACGCCGGCACCGCGAGCGGGATCAACAACGCGGTGGCTCGCACCGGCTCACTGTTCGCGGTCGCGGCACTCCCCGCCGCGGTGGGCATCTCCGGTGACGACTACGCGCGCGCCTCGACGTTCACGTCCGGCTACGCCCAGGCGTTGTTGATCTGCTCGGTCCTGCTGGTCCTCGGCGGCGCGGTCAGCTTCGTGGGCCTGCGAGCCGGCGGGGCAGCCGAGCCCGGCGGGACGACCGAGCCCGTCGAGGCGCCCCGCTGACCCGTTCCCGCGAGATCCGCCGCTCCCGCTGCACCTCGGCGAAGTACCGGTGGAAGTCGACCTGGATCGTGTGCCGCTTCGAGGCCACGTAGCGGCGGCGGACCTCCTCGTCGTACGCCCGGATCTCGTCCCGCATCTCCTCCTCGGAAGGCAGCGCACCGACCCCGCGGATCAGGTCGGCGACCCATTCGGCCTGGACCTCCGCCAACGGCATGATCGCGCCGAGCGGCTGGACCAGCCCGACGAAGAACAGGCCGGGATGGTCCGGGTCGACCACCCGGCGGTAGAGCTCGACCCTGTTGTCCGCGGCGCCGACCACCCGGTCGTCGAGGAACGGGAAGCTCACCTTGTAGCCGGTGCAGTAGACCACCGTGTCGACCTCGGCGGCGGAACCGTCCTCGAAGAAGACCTTCGCGCCCTCGAACCGCTCGATGTTCGGCTTCACCACGATGTCGCCGTGTCCGAGCCGGGTCAGGAGGTCGTCGCTGACAGTCGGGTGCGCGTGCAGCACGGCGTGGTCCGGCCGGGGCAGGCCGTAGTCGGTGACCTTGCCGCGGGCGAGCCGCAGCATCGCCGCCATCGCGGTCTGCTGCACCTTCAGCGGCATCCGGGCCACGACGGAGTCGGTCAGATGGTCGGTCGGCATCCCGAAGATGTACTTCGGCACGACGTGCGCGCCACGGCGCATCGCGAGGTAGGTCTCCTCGGCCACCCGCGACGCCTCGACGGCGATGTCGCACGCGGAGTTGCCGATCCCGAGCACGAGCACGCGCTTGCCCTCGAGGACCTCCGGCGTCTTGTAGTAGTGCGCGTGGATCTGCCGGCCCGTGAACGTCTCCGACCCCGGGTAGGACGGCTCCGGCCAGCGCGGGTCCCAGTGGTGCCCGTTGGCGACGATCACCTGCGCGTAGTGGCGGACCTCCGGGTCCAGCGGCTCGTTGTGCTCGTTGCGGCCGCGCACGGTCACGGCGTACGCCGATCCCTCCGGCTCGACCTTGACCACCTCCGTGCGGAAGCTGATCCGGTCACGGAAACCGAAGTGGTCGACGTAGTCGTCGAAGTACTGCGCGATCTGCCAGTGGCTCGGGTAGTCCGGGAGGTCCTCGGGCATCGGGTAGGTGCGGTACTCCATCAGCTGCCGCGAGGTGTTGATGTGCAGCGACCGGTACGCCGAGGACATCCCGTTGTCGTTCTGGTAGCGCCAGTTGCCGCCGACCTCACTGCCGATCTCGAAGCAGTCGAACGGGATCCCGCGGGCATGGAGCACCTGCGCCACCGCGATCCCCGATGAGCCGGCGCCGATGACGCAGACGCGTTCGTTCATGTGCTGACCTTCCCCGATGCTGGAGCACCAGAGTGCCAGAGCGGGTCAGCGGCTGGTGGAGCGGCGGTACTGCGCGTTGGACAGCGGGACGAAGATCAGCAGCACAGCGACCGCCCACAGGATCGTGTAGATCTCCGCGTTCTGCAGCGCCCAGGAGGTCGGCTCGGGGGCGGCCGGGTTCGGGTTCGGGTTGCCGAACAGGTCACGGGCGGCCTGGGTGACCGCGGACACCGGGTTCCACTCCGCGAACGTCTGGAGCGGGCCGGGCAGCGTCTCCAACGGGACGAACGTGTTGGCCACGAAGGTGAGCGGGAAGATCACCATGAACGACGCGTTGTTGACGACCTCGGGGCTCGGCACCAGCATCCCGACCCAGGCCATCACCCAGGAGATCGCGTAGGCGAACAGCAGGAGCAGCACGAAGCCGAGCAGCGCCTCCTCGAACGAGGTGCGGATCCGCCAGCCGACGAGCAGGCCGGTCAGCCCCATCACGATCAGCACGATCACGTTGTTGGCGACGTCGGACAGGGTCCGGCCGAACAGCACCGCCGACGGCGACATCGGCAGCGACCGGAACCGGTCGATGATGCCCTTCTTGACGTCGTCGGCGAGCCCGGCGCCGGTGACGGTCGCGCCGAACACCACGGTCTGCGCGAAGATGCCGGCGATCAGGAACTCGCGGTAGCCCGCGCCGCCGCCCTGCTGGTCGATGGCGCCGCCGAAGACGTAGGCGAACAGCAGGATGAACATGATCGGGGACATCGTGGTGAACACGATCATGTCCGGGACCCGCTTGATCTTGATCAGGTTGCGCTTGGCGACGACGAAACCGTCGGACAGTGCGGTCGCGGTGCTCATCGGGCCACCTCCTCGAGCTGGTCGTCGGACTCGGCCTGCTCGGACTCCTCTGCGGTGTGGCCGGTCAGGGTCAGGAACACGTCGTCCAGGGTCGGCCGTCGCAGTCCGACGTCGTCGACCTCGATCCCCTCGCCGTCGAGGCGACGCAGCGCATCGGCGAGCACGGACGCACCGCCGGTCACCGGCATCAGCAGCGAGCGCTGGTGCTCCTCGACGACGACCGGCCCGACGCCGAGCGGCTGCAGCACCTCGCGGGCCTGCCCGATCCGGGTCGCGTCGGAGACGGTGATCTCCAGTCGTTCCCCGCCGACCTGTGCCTTGAGCTGGTCGGCCGTGCCCTCGGCGATGACCAGTCCGTGGTCGATGACCACGATGTTGTCGGCGAGCAGGTCGGCCTCTTCGAGGTACTGCGTGGTCAGCAGCAGCGACGTGCCGGAGGCGACCAGCCCCTTGATCACGTCCCACATCTCGGTGCGGCTGCGCGGGTCGAGGCCGGTGGTCGGCTCGTCGAGGAACAGCACCGGCGGGTCGGCGACCAGTGCGCCCGCCAGGTCGAGCCTTCGGCGCATGCCACCGGAGTAGGTCTTGGCCATCCGGTCGCCCGCCTCGTCGAGCCGGAACTGCTCGAGCAGCTGACGGGCCCGCTGCTGGCTGCGCTTGCGGCCGAGGTGGTAGAGCCGGCCGATCATGTCGAGGTTCTCGAAGCCGGTGAGGTACTCGTCGACCGCGGCGTACTGTCCGGAGACGCCGATCTTGGTCCGGACACCCGCGGGGTCCTCGACCACGTCGATCCCGGCCACCTGGGCCCGGCCGGCGTCCGGCTTGAGGAGAGTGGTCAGGATCCGCACCGCGGTCGTCTTGCCGGCGCCGTTCGGCCCGAGCACGCCCAGCACGGACCCCTGGGGGACCCGAAGGTCGAGCCCGTCGAGGGCCTTGACCTCCTTGTAGTGCTTCACGAGGCCTTCGGCAATCACTGCATCAGTCACAAGTCTTGACACTGTCATGCCCTACCGACCATCTTCATCCGGTTTTCTCATCGCCACGCCGCGACCTTTCTCCGTCCGCGTCCAGACCCACCGGCCGGGACGCCCCCGAATAGGCTGTCGCCGTGCCGTTCCCTTCGCCGCCGTGGACTCTGCAAGGCGACATGTGGCTCTCCCTGTTCCGGGTCGGGTCGAGCGGTACGTCGTACCGTCCCCCCGGTCTCTACGGAGCCGCCTTCGTCGACTACCGCGAGGGCAGCGTCCTGACCTACCGGGAGCTGTTCGTGGCGCGGGTGATCCGCGAGGGCGTCGTGCCGCGGGTGCGGGTCACCGACATCTGGGTCGACTCGACCGCCTCCCGTGACGGTGGTCGGGCACTGTGGGCGATCCCGAAGGAGCTCGCGAACCTTCACGTTGAAGGGCGCGGAGCCGGACCGGTGAGCCGGACGTCCTGGTACGCGAGCATCGCCGGCGCCACCCTGGCCACCGCCCGCGCGACCGGAGTGCACGCTCCGGTTCCGCGGACACCGCTCCGGTTCGGCCTCAGCCAACGGCGGGAGGACGGTACGACGGTCGTGGCCGGCGTCTCGGGAAGCGCCCGGGTCATGCCGTGGGCGGTCCACTGGGACTTCCCCGCCGACGGGCCGCTCTGGTGGCTGCGCGGCCACCGGCCGATGGGGTCGCTGCGGCTGACGGACTTCCGGATCCGGTTCGGCGAGTGATACCGAACTGTGTCTTTACTTTGCAGCGGAGCGTCGGGGGTCGCTGTTAGACAGGGGCCACAACCCCAACCCCTTTTGGAGGGATTTTATGTTGAACCGGTTCCAGAGCCGGAAGTCCACGGCAGCCGTCGTCATCGGCGCCGCCGCGCTGATCGGTCTCGGGGGCACCACCACCGCGGTGGCGCACGGACTGATCGACAGCCACGACATCCGCAACGGAACGGTCCACTCGGCCGATGTCAGGAACAGCAACCTGCGCAGCATCGACGTTGCCAGGAACACCCTGCGCAGCATCGACATCAGGAACGGTGTCATCGGGATGCGCGACCTCAACCAGTACACGCAGGACAAGATCGAGGCGGCCGGCGGAGCCCAGGGACCCAAGGGTGATCAGGGCCCCAAGGGCGAGCCGGGCGCTCCCGGGAAGGACGGCGTGAGCGGCTACGAGCCGGTGAGCGCGGAGGTCCGCTGGTCTCAGGCGAACAACGTCACCGAGACCGTCGTGAAGTGCGATGACGGCAAGGTCGCCCTCGGCGGCGGCTACGAGATCGACAAGACGGCCAACGGGTCCGCGGTGGACACCGAGATCCTGGACAACGGACCGGTCTTCGCGGACGGCA
>DATFGA010000432.1:0-13463 GCA_035249775.1 Nocardioidaceae bacterium
CCAGAACCGGCACCCTCTACGACGACCCCGGCCCCGACTTCTACACCCGCCTTCATCCACACAAAGCAGAACGCCGAGCCATCCAGCAACTCACCGCGATGGGCTACAAAGTCACCCTCCAGAAAGCCAGCTAGAGGCGCCTGCCACTCAACCTATCTTCGTGTCAGACGCGCTCTTTTCGCGCTCGAAAAGTGAGCTTTTCGCGCACACAGACACAGATCTTCACGAGTCGCCATGGAAAGGCGAGTAGGAGAGAGCGCTTGCCGGTGGCTTTCGGCGCGTCGCTCGAGCTGCGAAAACCTCACGCATCGACGGCGAAAACGTCACGTCTCAACAGGGAAAAGGGCGCGTCTCAACGGTGGGTGGGGGTGGTGCGGGTGACGATGGCGGCGAGGTCCGTTCCGCGCGGCAGGGTGCCGAAGGTGCCGCCGTACTCCATGCCGAGCCGGCTGGCGCAGAACGCATCAGCAACCGCCTCGGGCGCATGCCGGACGAGCAACGCGCCTTGCAGGCAGGCCGCCATCGCGCCGGCCAGCCGGCGGGCACCGGCCTCCAGCGACGAGGTGTCGGCCAGGGTCTCGAGCACGTGGTCGACGGCGCGGTCCAGCCGCGGGTCCTCGCCCCGGACCCGCCCGACCTCGACGATCCACGCGTTGAGCGCCTCGGGCTCGCGCGAGAGTGCACGCAGCACGTCCAGCGCGTTCACGTTGCCCGAGCCCTCCCAGACCGAGTTCAGCGGCGACTCCCGGAACAGCAGCGGCATCCCGGACTCCTCCACGTAGCCGTTCCCGCCCAGGCACTCCAAGGCCTCCGCTGCGAGCGCCGGCGCGCGCTTGCACACCCAGAACTTGGCCAGCGGCAACGCGATCCGCCGCAGCGCGGCCTCATGCGGATCGTCGGCGTCATCGACCGCAGCGGCCAGCCGGATCGCCAGCGCGGTGGCGGCCTCGGACTCGACGGCGAGGTCGGCGATCACGTTCTGCATCAGGGGCTTGTCGGCGAGCAGGCCACCGAACGCCGACCGGTGCGCGACGTGCCACGAGGCCTCGGCCACCGCCCGACGCATCAGCGACGCGGAGCCGATCACGCAGTCCAGCCGGGTCGCGGCGACCATCTCGATGATCGTGCGCACCCCCCGGCCCTCGTCACCGAGCCGCTGCGCCCAGGTGCCGTCGAACTCGAGCTCCGAGGAGGCGTTGGACCGGTTGCCCAGCTTGTCCTTCAGCCGTACGACGGACAGCGGGTTGCGGCTGCCATCGGGGAGCACCCTCGGCATCAGGAAGCAGGTGAGGCCGCCCTCGGCCTGGGCGAGCACCAGGAACACGTCGTTCATCGGCGCGGAGGTGAACCACTTGTGGCCGTGCAGGGTGTACTCGCCGTCGACCGAGGTCGGCCGCGCCGAGGTGATGTTGGCGCGGACGTCGGACCCGCCCTGCTTCTCGGTCATCCCCATCCCGGCCAGCGCACCGGTCTTGTCGGCGACCGGCCGGAGCCCGAAGTCGTAGGAGGTCGCCGCCAACCGGGGCGTCCACTCCTTGGCGATGGCGTCGTCGGCACGCAGCGCGGGGACCGCGGCGTAGGTCATCGAGATCGGGCAGGCATGACCGGGCTCGGTCTGGGACCAGGCGAAGAAGCCGGCCGCCCGGCGTACGTGGGGGTGCGGTGACTCCGAGACCCAGGGCGCGGCCTGCAGCCCGTAGCCGACGGCCCGCTCCATCAGCCAGTGCCACGAGGGATGGAACCGGACCTCGTCGATCCGGTTGCCGTAGCGGTCGAACGGAGCCAGCTCCGGCTCATGACGGTTGGCGAGCATCCCGTGCTCACGGGCCTCCGCGGAGCTCGCCTCCGCGCCCAGTCCGGCCAGGCCGGCAACGGTGTCCGGGCCGGCGTGCCGTTCGACCGCCTCGACCAGCGCCAGGTCCGAGAGCACCGTGTTGTGGTCGACAAGTGGTGGGGCCTGGTTCGTTGCTACCCGATTATCGGTTGCCATGTCGATACGGTAGGTCCATGGCAGGGGAATCCGGGAGTGCGGCGGCGCCCGAACTTTCCCGCTGGCAGGTGATCCGGGACACAGCGTGGCGGCTCATCGTCTCCACGGTCGGCACCTGCATGCGCAACCGGGTGACCGGCCTGGCCGCGGAGGCGGCGTTCTTCGCGCTGCTGTCGCTGCCGCCGCTGATCTTCGCGCTGGCCGGCTCGATCGGCTACGTGTTCAGCCGGTTCAACGAGGCCCAGCTCGACGAGATCCGCGAGTCAGTGGTCGACCTGTCGCTGCAGGCGCTGACCGAGGACACCGTGAACAGCATCATCGTCCCGACGCTGAACGACGTGTTCCGGGGCGCCCGCTACGACGTGATCTCGATCGGGTTCGTGCTGGCGTTGTGGTCCGGCTCCCGGGCACTGAACGTCTTCGTCGACACGATCACGATCATGTACGGCCTCGGTGGTCACCGCGGCATCGTGAAGACCCGGGTGCTCTCGTTCTTCCTCTACGTGATGGGCCTGATCACCGGAGTCATCACCATCCCGCTGGTGCTGGCCGGCCCGACCCTGGTCGACAAGGTGATCCCCGCCCGCCTCGACTTCCTGAACTCGTTGTACTGGCCGGTCGTCGTGGTCCTGTGCATCTGCTTCCTGGCCACCCTCTACCACGTCTCGGTGCCGGTGCGGACCTCGTGGCGCTACAACCTCCCCGGCGCCACCCTGACCCTGCTGCTGTGGGTCTTCGGCTCGTTCCTGCTGCGCTGGGTGCTGACCACGACCGCCGGTGAGTCCACCTCGATCTACGGTCCGCTGGCGGCACCGATCGCGGTGCTGCTCTGGCTCTACCTGCTCTCGATCGCGGTGCTGATCGGGGCGGCCGTCAACGCCGCCTTCGATCGGGTGTGGCCGGAGTCGGAGACCGCCCGGGCCCGGATGGAGCTGGTCCGCAAGCTGCGCCTGAAGGCGATGCTGCCGCGCCTGCGCCGCGACGAGGAGGAGCACGCGCGCTTCCCCGACGCGGCCAGCGAGACGATCGAGCTCAGCGTGTACGACGAGGGGGCCGATCACGACCGCGAGGTGGACTCCCTCGACCCGGTACGGTCCGCGCGCCGGACGCCTCGCCGCCGAGATTAATCACGTGCGGCGGAGCGGGCCGGGACGTACATTCCCCCTGTGCTCGAGACGATCGGATTCGACCCTGAGATGGCCGGGTGGGCTGCTGCGGCGGACGCCTCGGTCGGTCGTGTCGCGCGCGTGGACCGAGGCGTGGCCGGGGTGCTGACCGAGCAGGGTCCGGTTCGCGCGAGCTACGGGGCCGCGCTCCTGCACGAGATCGCCGCGGACGCGACGGCCGCCCCGTGCACAGGGGACTGGTGCGTCGTACGCGACTGGCCCGACCACCGGCTGACGCTGGAGAAGCTGCTGCCCCGGAGCACCGCGGTGGTCCGGGCCACCGCCGGCGAACAGTCCTACGGACAGGTTCTTTGCGCCAACATCGACTTCGCCGGTGTGGTCGTGGCGCTGCACCCGACGCCTGTGCTGACGAGGCTCGAACGCCTCCTGGCGCTTGCCTGGGAGAGCGGCGCGCAGCCGCTGGTGATCCTGGCGAAGGCGGATGTGGTGGGCGACGCCGACCATGTCGCGGAGGACGTGCGGGCGGCAGCGCCCGGTGTCGAGGTGATCTGCACCAGCACCGTGACCGGGCAGGGCCTGGACCGGATCCGGGAGCTGATCGACGGGACCCGCACGATCGCGCTGCTCGGCTCCTCCGGGCACGGCAAGTCGTCGCTGACCAACGCGCTGGTGGGCACGGACGTCCTTGCCACCAAGGCGATTCGCGACGACGGGCGGGGCCGGCACACGTCGGTACGCCGGGAGCTGGTGGTTCTTCCCGGTGGGGGAGCGGTGATCGACACTCCCGGCCTGAGGGGCATCGGTCTGATCGACGTGGACGGCGGGATCACCCGGACGTTCGCCGATGTCGAGGAGCTCGTCACCCGCTGCCGGTTCGCCGACTGCCGGCACGAGGCGGAGCCCGGCTGCGCGGTGCTCGAGGCACTCGCGGACGGGTCGCTAAACCTGCGCCGGTTCGAGAGCTGGCAGAAGCTGCAGCGCGAGATCGCCTGGATGGCCTCCCGCAAGGACGCTCGCCTGCGGGCGGAGCGGGCCAAGAGCTGGAAGAGCAAGACCACCCGCCGGGCAGGACACCGACCGTGACGATCACCCCCGACGCGTTCATGGGACAACCGGTGCTGCGCGGCGATCGGCTGCGGCTCGAGCCGCTGGGCATGGCGCACTTCGACGGCATCATGGCGATGCTCACGGAACCCGAGGGCCTGCGGCTGACCGCCACCGACAGCGCCTTCGACGAGGACTTCGCGCGCACCTGGGTCTCCACCCGGCAGGACCACGATGACCGGGCCGACTACGCGATCGTCCGCAACGGCGACGACCTGGTGCTCGGTGAGGTTGTGCTGAACGAGCTGGACACCGACAACGCCTCGGTCAACTACCGGATCGGCCTGCGCGGGCCGGACGTCTACGGGTGCGGCTACGGGACCGAGGCGACCGGCCTGCTGCTCGACTACGCCTTCGACACCGTCGGCCTGCACCGGATCGAGCTCGAGGTCTTCGACTTCAACCCGCGCGCCCAGCGGTCCTACGAGAAGTGCGGGTTCGTGCGAGAGGGAGTACGGCGCGAGGCGCTGTGGTGGGAAGGGGAGTGGCGGGACGTGATCCTGATGGCCATCCTGGCCACCGATCCGCGGCCGGGCCGTTGATGCGGGTTCGTCCGGAGACCGCCGCGGATGTCCCGACAACCCGCGAGGTGGTCGCCGCGGCCTTCGGCGAGGAACCGGTCGCCGATCTTCTGGACGCGCTGCGGGAGTCCGACGCCTGGCGCGACCTGTCGTTCGTCGCCGAGGAGAACGGCGAAGTCGTGGGCCACGTGTCCTTCACCCGGGG
This sequence comes from Nocardioidaceae bacterium, assembly GCA_035249775.1. Taxonomy (GTDB): domain Bacteria; phylum Actinomycetota; class Actinomycetes; order Propionibacteriales; family Nocardioidaceae; genus Nocardioides_C. The sequence goes on from DATFGA010000432.1 coordinate 4,948, forward strand.
CTGGCTCGATGCACCACGACGACTGGTCGAGGTGCTGGTGCTCAGCCCGCTCTCGGTCCGCCCCGACAGGCAACGGAACGGCGTCGGAGCCGCGCTGGTGCGCGCGTCGCTCGAACGCTTGGAGGCGCGCGAGGAGCCGCTGGTGTTCCTCGAGGGATCGCCTGCCTACTACCCGCGACTCGGGTTCGTGCCCGGCTCGACCCTCGGTCTCACCGCCCCGTCGACGAGGATCCCGGCTCCGGCGTTCCAGGTGGTGACGCTGCCGACGTACGAACCCTGGATGCGCGGGGCACTCGTCTACCCCGACGTCTTCTGGCGGCAGGACGCTGTGGGACTTCGGGACCTTGGCTCGGCGACGTAGGTTTGGCCGCGGCTCCCGCATGGAATGCTGTGCGGCGGCAGATCTGCGAGCCGACACGAGAGGACCCGATGGGAAACGTCAACCTGCCGACACCGGTCGCGCTCGCCGGAGGCGCCATCTGCCTGCTGGGCGGCTACCTGATCGGTGCGATCGCGGGACCCGACACCCCCAGCCGGACAACGGCCACCGTGCAGAGCTACGACGCCGCCAGCGGCCTGCTGTGCCTGACCGGAGACACCATCGAGGACCAGGAGGGTGCCACAGACGAGGGCACCTTGTGCGGCACCTGGCGGCGCACCGAGGGCAACCGGGACGTTCCTGAGGCAGGCGACCAGTTCCGTTTCGTGTCGATGGTGGTGGACGCGACGCGGGAGGGTGAGGCCGGGGACGCCGGCCCGATCACGGTCATCTACGGCGATGTCGTCGGCTAGGTCCCGGGTTCCGGCGACCGGGTCCCGTAGATTCTGACCGTGCCCGAGGAGACGACCGCTGAGACCAGGCTCGGCCGGCTGCGACTGCCGGCGATCACCAGGTCGCCCTGGTGGGAGCTGACCCGGCGGCTGCTGCTGGCGATCGCGATCATGGGGTTCACCGTCGCGCTCGTGTGGTTCGACCGGGACGGGTACGTCGACAACAACGACCCGGACAAGCAGGTCGACCTGATCGACGCCATCTACTACACGACGGTCACCCTGAGCACCACCGGGTACGGCGACATCACGCCGGACGACTCCGGGGCCCGGCTGGTGAACGCGTTCATCATCACCCCGCTGAGGATCGGGTTCCTGGTGCTGCTGATCGGCACCACCATCGAAGTGCTCGCAACCCAGGGCCGGGAGATGTTCCGCGCGGCTCGCTGGAGGAAGAACATGAACGACCACGTCGTCGTCATCGGCTACGGCACCAAGGGGCGCAGCGCCGTCGACACCCTGGTCACCAACGGCCAGAGCAGGGAGTCGATCATCGTCGTCGACCCCAGCAACGCCGCGCTCGGCGACGCCCACGCCGACGGCCTCGCCGTGATCACCGGGGACGCCACCCGGCGCGAGGTGCTGCGCCGGGCCGGCGTGGCCGAGGCCAGGCAGGTCATCATCACCACCGACCGCGACGACTCCACCGTGCTCGCGACACTGACCGTGCGGCAGCTCAACCCGGATGCCTACATCGTCGCCGCCGTACGGGAGCAGGACAACGTGCCTCTGGTCCGCCAGAGCGGCGCCGACTCGGTGATCACCTCCTCCGACGCGGTCGGCCGGCTGCTCGGGCTCTCGTCGCTGAGTCCGACCCTGGGCTCGGTGATGGAGGACCTGCTGACCTACGGGCACGGCCTGGAGGTCGCTGAGCGCGACCTGCTGGTGCCCGAGGTCGGCAAGCAGCCGCAGTCGCTGCCCGACCAGGTGATCGCGGTCGTCCGCGACGGCCAGGTGCACCGCTACTTCGACCCGGTGGTGACCCAGCTCGCCCGCGGGGACCGGCTGATCGTGGTCCGCCCGTCCGAGGAGCTCCCGTGGGCGCCCCGGCCCGGAACCCACGGCGAGGACGCCACCTCGGACGATGCCTGACGGCTGTCCGAGCGCGACCCGCGAGCGTAGTCTCCTCGCATGGGAGCGGTGAGGGCCGGAGTCGGTTTCGCGACGGCGACGGCGCTGCTGCTCGCCGGGTGTTCCTCGTCGCCTCCGACCGAGGCCGGTGCGCCCACGCCGGCGCCGTCGTCGCCGGTGGCCGGCGCGAGCAGCCAGGCTCCGGACCATGGCGGGCACCACGGCGGGAGTGCCGGGGCCGCGACGGTCGCCGGGCCCTTGCGCACCGGTGAGCGGTACGTCGAGGTGGGACTGCCGCGGGCCTACACCCCGAGTGCACCCACCACGGGCACCGACGACTACCGCTGTTTCCTGCTGGACCCGGGCCTGGACCAGGACGCCTACCTCACGGGCCTCGACGTGCTGCCCGGACGCGACGACCTGGTGCACCACGTGATCCTGTTCCGCGTCCCGCCGGACGCCGTGACCCGCGCCCGCCTCCAGGACCGGGCGGTCCCGGGCCAGGGCTGGACCTGCTTCGGCGGCTCCGGCCTGGAGGGGCCCGGTGACGGCCTGGACGACGCACCGTGGCTCGGTGCCTGGGCACCCGGCGGTGGTGAGCAGGCGCTGGCACCCGACCTGGGCATCCCGCTGGAAGCGGGTTCGCTCGTCGTGATGCAGGTCCACTACAACCTGATCTCCGGCACCGGCGCGGACCGGAGTCGGGCCCGGCTCCGGATCGCACCGGGGACCAAGGACCTGCAACCGTTGGAGACGATGCTGCTCCCGGCGCCGGTGGAGCTGCCGTGCCGGCCCGGAGCCGACGGACCGCTCTGTGACAGGGCCGCCGCGTTGGCGGACGTCAAGACCCGGTTCGGCGCGTTCGCCGGCGCCACCGCGGACTTCCTCAGCATGATCTGTCAGGGCAACCAACCGGGACCGGTCCAGTCCTGCAGCCGCACCGTGGGTGAGCCGGCCACCATCCGTGCCGTCGCCGGGCACATGCACCTGCTAGGCCGCTCCCTCAGCATCGAGGTCAACCCCGACAGCGCCGAGGCGCACACGGTGCTCGACATCCCGGTCTGGGACTTCGACGACCAGGCCAGCCGACCGCTGGACCGGCCGGTGTCCCTGGAGCCGGGCGACGAGCTGCAGGTCACCTGCGAGCACGACCAGGGGCTGCGCGACCTGCTGCCCGCGTTCGAGGGCCAGCCGGAGCGCTACGTGCTCTGGGGCGAGGGCACCACCGACGAGATGTGCCTGGGGATCGCGTTGGTCACCCGGCCGTGACCGGCAGCCGCCGGGCGACCAGCACCGCGATGTCGTCCTGGCGGCTGTGGTCGCGCACGGTCTCGACCAGCTCCTCGAGCCGGTTCGGCAAGGCTTGCACGCCCAGCGCCGCCACCGCCGCGGCGAGCCGGGCCTGACCCTGGTCGATGTGCTCGATCCGTTGCTCGATCAGCCCATCGGTGTAGGCGATGAACGTGTCACCGGCGGCGAACCGCACCGAGGTCGCGCTACGAGACGGGGTGCCCACGCCTAGTGGTGGGCCGTCGGCGAACGGCAGGTGCTCCTGGCCTCCGTCGGCGCGCACGATCAGCGGGGGCAGGTGTCCGGCGCTGACCAGCTCGAGAGTGTCCGCGACAGGGTCGATCACGGCGTACACCAGGGTCACGAGCTGGGCGAACTCCAGCTTGGCGAACATCTGGTCCAGGCTGCCGATCACGGTGACCGGGTCCGGGTCCACCGCGGCGTAGGCCCGCACCGCCGACCGCATCTGCGCCATCGCGGCCGCTGCGGTCACGCCGCGGCCCATCACGTCACCGACGAAGAGCGCCACCCGCCCGTCCAGGTGGATCACGTCGTAGAAGTCGCCACCGACGTCGGTGCGTCCCGACGGGCTGTAGTAGCCGGTCAGCTCCCAGCTCGGTGTCGGCTCGAACGCCTCCGGCAGCACCGCGCGCTGGAGCCGGGCCGCGGCGTCACGGACCTCGCTGTGCAGCTGCGCGTTGTCGATCGCGACCGCGGCCCGCGCGGCCAGGTCCTCGGCGAACGTGAGGTCAGCCGGGGTGTAGCGGCGCCCTTCGTCGGCGGAGACCCAGGTGATCACGCCGAGTACCTTGCCCCGCGCCGTCAGGGGTACCGACACGGCGCTGCGCAGGTTGAGCTCGCGCGCCAGCCGCAGGTGCTCGGCGTCCTGGGTGCCGGCGGCCAGCATCTCATCGGTGACCTCGGGGATCAGCTCGCTGACGCCGGTGCGGGCGACGTGCCAGGCACCGTGCGGCGCGTCGCGGACGGGCGGGTACCGCTCCTGCATCTCCTCGACGAAGGCGATCTTGGCCGGGTCGATGTGCGCCACCTCGAGAGTGCGCAGGTCGTCGTCCTCGAGCAACGAGATCGAGCACCAGTCGGCGAATCCAGGGACGCCCAGATGAGCCACCCGCTTGAGTGTGGCCTGGTAGTCAAGGCTGCGGCCGAGCTCGGCAGAGGCGTCCGCCAGGAAGGTCAGCTTGGCGGCCCGGTCCGCCGCGTCCTCCAACGCCTGCAGGCGGTCCATCGCCTGGGCGCAGGTGTCGGCCAGCAGCCCGAAGAACTCCAGCTCTGCGCTGTCGAAAGTGCGCACACCTGGGAAGGAGAGACCGATCGCGCCGATCGGCCGGCCGGCGACCTTGAGCGGCACCGCGACCATCGAGCGCTCCCCGGACGCGGCCACCTCCAGGTCGGGATAGCGCGCGTGGATCGCCTCCCGGCCGTTGAGAACGACCGGCTCACCGGTGCGCACCGCCTCGCTGACCGGGGTGTCCTCGTCGACCGAGAACGTCGCCCAGCGCGATGCCGCCCCGTCCCGGCCACCACGCAGGCCCACCAGCGCCAGCGTGTTCTCGTCGACCAGCCGACACAGCGAGGCGACCGTTGCACCGGCGGCGTCCGCGGCGTGCGAGATCACCACCTTGGTGACGGTGTCCATGTCGTCGGCCAGCACGAGCTCCGAGGTGACCCGCGCCAGGCGGGCCAGTCGCTCGCTGGTACGCCGGGCCGTCCGGTCGCCCGCGCCCGCGGAAGGGTCCTCGCCGAGGAACAGCAGCCCGGCCGGCTCTCCGTCGCGGTGTACCGGGGAGACGGACATGTTGACCGCCTTCCGCGCCCCTCCAGCCGTGATAGCGGTCAGCTCCTCGGCCCACCGACCGCCCGCGAGGACCTGCCCGGCAATCTCCCGGACCGCGCCGTGGATGTCCTCCGGAAAGAGCAGGGTGACCGCATCCAGGTTGAGGATCTGCTCGCACGCGTGACCGTAGAGCCGCTCCGCGGCGTCGTTGCAGTAGACGACCCGGCCATCGACGTCCGTCGCCACCGCGGCGACCGTCAACCCGTCGAGGTGATGAGCGTCGGGATCCCAGTCCGGGACGGCCGGCGAGTCCGGATGCGCGCGCGAGGTCACCCATTGATCATGGCAGCAGCCAGGTCCGGGCACCATGACCCACGCGCGAACCGAGGCCGGGTTGCCGCCAAATGTCGGATCTGCCGGATCGGGACCGGTCCGTGACTAGGCCGGTCGGGTCAAGCGCCCGGGCCACGAGCGGTTCTATGCTCGGCAGGTGGGTACCACGCCCCCGCTGGAGACACCGCTGCTGCGGAGGATCCGGGAGTCCGTGATCGGCGACGACCAGGTGATGGTCGGGCCGTTCGGGCCTCGGCGGGTCACCTACGCCGACTACACCGCGTCCGGCCGGGCGCTCGGCTTCATCGAGGAGTTCATCCGCTCCGAGGTCCTGCCCCGCTACGCCAACACGCACACCGAGTCCAGCGGCACCGGACTGCAGACCACGCGCCTGCGCGAGGACGCGCGCTCGATCATCCGCGACGCCGTCGGCGGCGACGACGAGACAGCGGTGATCTTCGCGGGCTCGGGCAGCACAGGCGCGATCGCGAAGCTGGTGGCGATCCTCGGGCTGCGGATCCCGTCCGGACTCGAGGACCGTCACCACCTGAGCGCGTCCATCGCGCCCGAGGACCGTCCGGTCGTGTTCGTCGGTCCCTTCGAGCACCACTCCAACGAGCTGCCGTGGCGTGAGTCGATCGCCGATGTCGTGGTCTGCCCGCCCGACTGCGACGGTCACATCGACGTCACGTTCCTGGAGAGGGAGCTGGTGCGGTACGCCGACCGGCCGCTGCGGATCGGCTCGTTCTCCGCGGCCAGCAACGTCACCGGCATCATCAGCGACACCCACGGCATCTCGCGGCTGCTGCATGAGCACGGCGCACTGTCGTTCTGGGACTGCGCGGCGGCGGCACCCTACGTCGACATCGAGATGTACGGCGAGCGCGAGGATCCCCTTGCCTACAAGGACGCCGTGTTCCTGAGCCCTCACAAGTTCATCGGCGGACCCAGCACGCCGGGAGTGCTCGTCGTACGCCGGGAGCTGCTCACCAACCGGGTGCCCGACGTGCCCGGTGGCGGCACCGTCGCCTACGTCAACGCCGTCGAGCACCGCTACCTGTCCGACCAGGAGCAGCGGGAGGAGGGCGGGACCCCGGCGATCATCGACTCGATCCGCGCAGGGCTGGTGTTCCAGCTCAAGGAGGCGGTCGGACTGGAGGTGATCCGGGCACGCGAGGAGCACTTCCTGCGAGCCGCGATGGCTGCTTGGCAGGACGAGCCGGCCATCGAGATCCTCGGGAACCCGGACGCCGAACGTCTGTCGATCCTCTCGTTCGTGGTCCGCGCGCCGGACGGCCGATACCTGCACCACAACTTCGTCGTCGCCGTGCTCAACGACCTGTTCGGCATCCAGTCCCGCGGCGGCTGCTCGTGCGCCGGGCCGTACGGGCACCGGTTGCTCGGCATCGACCTCGACCGGTCACATGCGTTCGAGCGGGAGATCACCCACGGCTGCGAGGGGATCAAGCCCGGCTGGGTCCGGGTGAACTTCAACTACTTCATCTCCGAGGCGGTCTTCGACTACGTGGTCGAGGCGGTTCGCCTGGTGGCGCGTGAGGGCTGGCGGCTGCTGGGGGAGTATCGCTTCGACGTGGCCCGCGGCCTCTGGCGGCACCGGAACGGTCCGGTCGAGCCGCCACTTCGACTGGGGCAGATCGGCTACTCCACGGACGGATCGATGGTGTACCCGCACCACGGCGACCGCGCACCGGAGGCAGACCTGAAGAAGTACCTCGAGGAAGGTGCCGCGATCCTGACCGACTCGACCCCCGCCGGCGGCGACCCCGACCCGGGCGCCGTGTCCGCGGACTTCGAGGAACTGCGCTGGTTCGACCTGCCGGCGGTCTGCCTGGAATCGTCGGAACCAGCCGGTGCGGTGATCTGAAGCGATCCTCAGAACACCCCCGGCAGCGGGGGAGCGCCGGGGGTGTCCCTATGGAGGAGACAGGCTTGAGTAAGCCCATCCAATGAGTAGAACGATTCGGGGCGCGGTTTTGTGCCCTCGAAGCAGCCGGGCACCGGTTCGCGGGGAAAGAGCCGAGCGTCCGGGGATGACCCGGTCGGTCCCAAATGGCTGTACCGGCAGCGATTCCAGCGCCATTTGGGACCGAGCACGCTCTCGCCACTCCCAGATGTTGCCGCCGCCGTGATCGGTCAGGAATCGAGAAGCGCCGGTGATGAGCCGCACCTAGCGTGATCGTCATGACTTCCATCGAATCCATCACCCTCGAGGTGGCTGACCCGTTGGCCGCCGCCCGCTTCTACACCGCCGCCTTTGGTCTGGACACGCAGATCCGCCTGCGTCACAGCGTGGCACCGACGTCCGGTTTCCGGGGCTTCACGCTGTCCCTCACGGTGGCCCAGCCCGCCAACGTCGACAACCTCGTCAACGCCGCCCTCGACGCCGGCGCCACTCAGCTTAAGCCGGCGGCGAAGTCGTTCTGGGGCTACGGCGGCGCCGTCCAAGCCCCGGACGGGACCATCTGGACGATTGCGAGCTCGGCGAAGAAGGACACCGGCCCGGCCACGCGAGAGGTCGACCACATCGTGCTCCTCCTAGGAGTCGCCGACGTCAAGGCGAGCAAGCGGTTCTACGTCGAGCACGGCCTGGCCGTGAAGAGGAGCTTCGGTGGCAAGTACGTCGAGTTCGACACACCCGGATCGCAGGTCACGCTGGGGCTCTACGGGCGCCGTCACCTCGCCAAGAACGCCGGTGTCTCCGCCGACGGCACCGGATCGCACCGGCTCATCATCGGCACCGAGGCCGGAGCTTTCCCCGATCCGGACGGGTTCACGTGGGAGCGCACAGCGCACGAGCACGATGTCGCGAATCACTCGACGACCGAGGCCCGCTGATGTGTCAGCCCGGATGGAGGCAGGCACGCACAGCGGCACAGCAGCCACGCGATCTGGTACCGCTGCGGCCCGTTCGCGACCGGATCGACCGGGACTTCGCCGAGCCGCTGAACATCGAGGCGCTCGCCCGGCGCATCGAGCGGGCGATGGCCCATCTGCGACGGGGCGAGCTCAGCGTGACCGAGGTATGTTTCGCGGTCGGCTGTTCATCACTGGGCACCTTCAGCACACGCTTCATCGAGCTGGTCGGTGTACCTCCCAGCGCCTACCGGGACCAGGTGGCTCACGCGCCGTCCGGCATACCGCCGTGTGTGGCCAAACAGGTCGCCAGACCGATCAG
>DATFGA010000433.1:0-17069 GCA_035249775.1 Nocardioidaceae bacterium
CGGCCGACTCCTGGGCCGACTCCTGGGCCGGCTCCTGGGTCGGCTCGGCGGCCGGTGCCTTGGTGCCGTCGGATGCCCGGCTCCCAGAGTCCGCCGCGGTTTCGTGGGCGGCGGGCTGCTCGGCCGGCTGGTCGGAATCGCCGCGCCGGGTCCTCGTGGACCTCCGGCTGGGACGCCCGTTCCCGGACTGCTCGTCACCGGTCCGGGACACACCGGTTCGGGTGTCATCGGCCGGCGTTTCCGGGACCTGTGCACCGTCGGTCTGCGTGTCGGCGGTCGACGTGTCGGTGCGCTGGTCCGCCTTGGCCATCGCCGCGATGTCCTTCGGCGACGGCGCCGACGGGGCGGCGGGGGCGCCGTTGTCGTCGCGCCCGCCCTTGCGGCCACCGCGGCGGCCGCGACGGGAGTCGTCGTCGCCCTTCTTCCTCTGCTCGACCGGCTCGTGGTGCACGATCAGTCCGCGGCCCTGGCAGTGTTCACAGTCCTCGCTGAAGGCCTCCAGCAGCCCGGTGCCGATTCGCTTGCGGGTCATCTGGACCAGCCCGAGCGAGGTCACCTCGGCGACCTGGTGCCGGGTGCGGTCGCGGCCGAGGCACTCCACCATCCGGCGCAGGACCAGGTCCCGGTTGCTCTCGAGGACCATGTCGATGAAGTCGACGACGATGATCCCGCCGATGTCGCGGAGCCGGAGCTGCCTCACGATCTCCTCGGCGGCCTCGAGGTTGTTCTTGGTGACGGTCTCCTCGAGGTTGCCGCCGGAGCCGGTGAACTTGCCGGTGTTCACGTCGACCACGGTCATCGCCTCGGTGCGGTCGATCACCAGCGAGCCGCCCGAGGGCAGCCACACCTTGCGGTCGAGGCCCTTGGCGATCTGCTCGTCGATCCGGTAGGCCGCGAAGACGTCGTCGCCGTCGGAGTACTTCTCCAGGCGCTCCTCGAGGTCCGGCGCGAGGTGCTGGACGTAGTCCTCGACCATGTCCCAGGCGTCGTCCCCGGAGACCACGAGCTTGTCGAAGTCCTCGGTGAACAGGTCGCGGACGACCTTCAGGGTGAGGTCCGGCTCGCCGTACAGCAGCTGCGGTGCGTTGCCGCCACTGACCTTGCTCTCGATGTCCTCCCAGCGCGCCTTGAGCCGCTCGACGTCCCGGGTGAGCTCGTCCTCGCTGGCGCCCTCGGCAGCGGTGCGGACGATGACCCCGGCCGTGTCAGGGACGATCTCCTTGAGCAGCGTCTTCAGCCGGCTGCGCTCGGTGTCCGGGAGCTTGCGGGAGATGCCGCTGGTGGTGCCGTCGGGGACGTAGACCAGGAACCGTCCGGGAAGGCTGATCTGGCTGGTCAGCCGGGCTCCCTTGTGGCCGATCGGGTCCTTGCTGACCTGGACCAGGATCGGCTGGCCGGACTTGAGCACCGACTCGATCTTGCGCGGCTGCCCGTCCTTGGCGCCCAGTGAGCTCCAGTTGACCTCGCCGGCGTAGAGGACGGCGTTGCGGCCCTTGCCGATGTCGATGAACGCGGCCTCCATCGAGGGGAGCACGTTCTGGACGCGGCCGAGGTAGACGTTGCCGATCAGCGAGGTCTGCGACTCGCGGGCGACGTAGTGCTCGACGAGCACCTTGTCCTCCAGCACCGCGATCTGGGTGAGGTCCTTCTTCTGGCGGATCACCATCACCCGCTCGACGGCCTCGCGGCGGGCGAGGAACTCCGCCTCGCTGACGATCGGGGCGCGGCGGCGGCCTGCCTCGCGGCCCTCGCGCCGGCGCTGCTTCTTCGCCTCGAGCCGGGTGGAGCCGGACAGCGCGGTGATCTCGTCCTCGGCCGAGCGGGGCTTGCGGACCCGGGTGACCGTGTTCTGCGGGTCGTCGCCCGGCGTGTCCGCGTCATCGCCGGTGCGGCGACGGCGCCGGCGGCGCCGGCTGCTCGACGAGCCGCCCTCGTCTGAGTCCGAGTCACTCTCCCGTTTGCCTGAGTCGTCACCGGACCCGTTCTGGTCGTCCTGGCTGTCCGAGGTGTCGTCGCCGTTGTTGCCCTCACCGGACTTGCGGCGGCGCCGGCCACCGCGGCGACGGCGGCGGCGGCCACCACCCTGCTCGTCGCCCTCGTCGTCGAAGTCGCGGTCCTCGGAGTCGTCGGCCGCAGCGGGCTCGGCCGGCTTGGCGTCCTTGTCCTCTGCGTCCTCGGCCTTGGGCGCCTTCTTCTGGGACTTCTTCGCGGCCGGCTTCCGGGTCTGCTTGGGCTTCGGCTCGGCCGGGCTCTCCTCCGGCGTCTCCTGGGCGGTCTCGGTCGCGGGCTCGGTCCCGGCGTCGGACTCGGGCTTCGGCGCTGCCTTCTTCTTCCGCGGCTGTGCCTTGGTCGGGTCCGGCGGCTGGAACAGCAGGGCGGTGGCGGGCGGCGGGGTCGCCGCGGGTTCCTGCGCCTCCTGTGCCGTGGCCGCAGGAGCGCTCTGGTCGGCGGACGCGGTGGCCGCGTCCGTCGTACCGCTGTCCTCGGCGGCGGCCGCCTTCTTCGTGGTCCGCTTGGCGGCCGACTTCTTGGTGGCCGACTTCTTCGCGGCGGTCTTCTTGGCCGCGGTCTTCTTCGCCGGAGCCGGCTCCGCGGCTTCTCCGGTCGGGGCGTCGGCCTCCGCCGGTGCGCTCTCGGCCGGTGCGCTCTCGGCCGTCTTCTTCGCGGCTGCCTTCTTGGTGGCCGTCTTCTTCGTGGTGGTCTTCTTGGCGGCGGTCTTCCGCGCCGTGGTCTTCTTCGCCGGCGCCTCAGCAGAGGCGGTATCGGGTGCGGTGGTCGTTTCCGAGCTGGTGTCTGCGGCCGTGTTCTCGGTCGGGTTCTCAGCGTCGAGCATGTGCTCTCCTATGGCTCCCGGGTACGCCCTTCCGGACGGTTTCCACGCGGGAGCGTGTCAGTCGCCGGCCCGGCGTACCGGGTCCGACGCAAGCCTGCGGTCGGTGCTCCAGCAGGACTGACCATCGGTCGCCGAGTTCCGGCGGTGACTATCAAGCCTCGTCTGGAGCAGCGGCGACGTCCTCCGTTGTCTTGTCGCCTGGGCGGTCGCGCCGGCACAGTCCGCGGTCGGCAGCTGTCACGTGCCGAAGCTGTCACCATCGGTCACTCTGCGTCGCGGTCGGGTACCAACGGATCGCCCACCGTGCCGGTCTGCGGATCGAGTGGGCCCTGGGCCAGTCGCTCGTGCAAAGGAGCGGTGCCAACCTCGAGCCCGGCGATCTCGCGGAGTCCGGCGAGGACGTCGTCGGGTCTCACGGACGGGGTTCCGTGTCGCAAGACCACTTCGAGTATCGCACACTCGTCCCCCGTTTCCGGTGCCGGCTGTGATGTGAGCGACACGACGGCGGCACGACAGTCGAACTGGCGCAACCCCTTTTTGGTCATCCGCTCGACGAGCACCTCGTCGGTGGCGAGGAACTGCTGCACCGCCGCCTCCGCGGCCGCGCTGGTCGCGGCGGACAGGGTCAGCCGCCAGTGGCTGCCCTCGAGCCGGTCCGCGAGCGACCCGCCGGAGCTCACCACCACCTCGAGTACGTCGAGCCCGTCCGGCAGTGCCTCGTCGAGGAGCCGGGCCACCTCCGCCGGGTCGACCTCCTGCGCCAGGCCGATCTCGAGGTACTCCGCCTCGCTCGCGGATCCGGTCGGCGCGGCGCCGGCGTACGAGATCCGGGGGTGCGGGTTGAACCCCGAGGAGTAGGCCATCGGGATCCGGGCCCGCACCACCGCGCGCTCGAACGCCCGGGAGAAGTCGCGGTGGCTGGTGAACCGGAGCCGACCCCGTTTCGCGTAGCGGATCCGCAGCCGCTGGACGGGCGGGGCTTGCTGCTCAGGCTGTTCGCGCACCCGGCCACCCTAGTCATGCCGGGAGGCTGCTCAGGTCCGGCCCGACCGCAGCGAGAGGGGTGAGGGAAACCGCGGCGCGACGCGTACGCCGCCCAGCCACTCGGTCAGCCGGCCGGCCTCCTGCTCGAGGGCGGTCCGGGCCCGCGCGTCGACCTCCTCGAGCAGGTCCACCACCACCTCGCCCGCAGAGCCCTGGTGCCAGCCGCCGACGACCCGACCGCCCCACCAGGCGGTCGCGCCGCCGTTGCCGTTGCTGTCGAACAGGTCCGCGCGGTGTGGGCCGAGGTACCAGTCCCGCTCGAACCAGCCCATCGTGGTGGGGTCGAGACCGGGCAGCAGGGCGGCCCACGGCTCGACGGGCAGGTCCGGCTCCAGGTCGTCGGGCAGCACGTAGCCGGTCTGGCCGGCGAGGTCGACCTCGACAGCACCGACGTCGGTCACCGCCGTGCGCACCGCGGCCACGGTCGACCCGAGCCACCACTTCAGGTCCTTCAAGGTTCCCGGGCCGAACCGGCCCAGCCACAGTCGCACGAGCTCGGCCCGGCCTGCCCGTTCGTCGAGGACGGCCGGCTCTTCGCCCAGCCAGGCTTTGGTGATCGCCCAGCGCGGCCGTGACGCGGTCCAGGTGCCGTCGTTGGAGGCGCGGACCACCTTGCCGCGGGCGGACAAGGTGGTGAGCACCCGTGGGCCCACCGGAGCCTCTCCGCCCCACCGCCTGCCCTCGCCGTAGGTGATGGCTCCGCGCAGGAGGTCGATCTCCTCCCGCAGCTCCGAGGAGGTTGCCTCCCGCCCGTCCGCGAGCGCATCCAGCACCGCCGCCTGGGCCCGGGTCAGCCAGCGTTCGCCGTCCTCGACCAGTCCGGCCTTCTCCACGTCACGCACCAGCCGGCGGGTCTCCGTGTCGGCGACCCGCACACTGGCGCCGGCCTGGACGACGGGCAGAACCTCCCGAGGGACCACGAACAGGGTCCGCCGCATCGCCAGGTGCTTGACCAGCGACCGGTCCCGGTAGAGGGCATGCTCCAGTTCGGCGACCGCCATCGAGCCCATCCGGGCCCGCGCGGACAGGAATACCGTGGCCGGGTCGGTGGCGTGCAGGCAGACCAGTCCCCGCGTCGCGGCCTCGACCGTGTCGGCGCGCGCCTCGTGCGCCAGGTGGTGGCGGCGTGCCAGCCGTGCCCGTCGTTCGGTGACGTCGAAGCTGCGCACGCACCGATCCTTCCAGAACCGGCGCGCCGGCTCGGTCAGCCCAGCGTGACCAGCCGCTCGAGGCCGACAGAACGGGCCGCCTCCTGCAGCTGCAGCGTCATCCAGGAGAGGCGGTCGAAGGCGAGCAGGACGCCGTACCCGCCCAGGAGCACGGCAGACGCGCGCACCAGCGTGAGGGAGTGCCGACGGCTCCACTGCAAGGCCCGCATGGAGCGGTGGAAGGCGAGGCCGGTCACCAGGAACGGCAGTGCCAGCCCGAGCGAGTACACGGTCAGCAGCGCTCCGCCCCGGGCAACGGCGTCCTGGCCGGCCGCCACCGCGAGGATCGAGCCAAGGACCGGACCGATGCACGGTGTCCAGCCGAAGGCGAAGGCCGCCCCGGTCAGCGGAGCCGCCCAGGCGCCGTACCTGGCCGGCTCGACCCGGATCCGGGTGTCGCGGCCGACCAGGCCTCCGCGCCCGGAGGCCGCCAGCAGCATGGCCACCGCCATCAGCACCACGACGACCCCCGCGAACCGGGTGATCGGGACCTGGTTGCGCATCAAGGTGCCACCGATGGCGGTCACCGAGAGGCCGAGCGCGATGAACACCACGGAGAACCCGAGGCTGAACAGGCCCGCTCCGCGCAGGACGACCGCGGTGCGGGCCCGTCCGCGTTCCCGCAGCTCCGCGACGCCGAGGCCCGTGGTCACCGACAGGTAGACCGGCACCAGCGGGAGCACGCACGGCGACAGGAACGACACCACGCCACCGGTGAAGGCGATCAGGTAGTCCGCGCCGGCCATACCGCACCCTCCCACTCTAAGAGAGACCAGTTTGCTCCTTAGATTCGACAAAGGGAAGAGCCAGTGTCGGCGTACCTGTTGACCAACCGCTGCGGGCGTCCTACCTTGGAGGTCTTCTAACATCCAAAGATCTGATTTTTACAGTCGGATGGAGCCCTGATGAGCGCACTGCAGACGTCCCCCGCACCGGTGCTCACCGGGAGCGCCGTCCATCTCCGTCGCGTCACCAGGCTCTTTGACGGACTGCCTGCGGTCACCCAGGTCCAGCTGGAGATCGCCGAGGGCGAGATCATCTGGCTACGCGGGACCAACGGGTCGGGCAAGTCCACCCTGCTTCGGGTGATCGCCACCGCGCTCTCCCCCACCTTCGGCGAGGGCAGCGTGCTGGGCCACGACCTCCGCGGAGATCGCGACCGGATCCGCGGGCGGGTCGATCTGCTCGGGCACCAGTCCCGGCTGTACGGCGACCTCACCGCCGAGGAGAACCTGCGCTTCGCGTGCACGCTCTACGGCCTCGGCCGTCGAGACACGGCACCGGCGCTGGAACGGGTCGGCCTGGAGGAGGTTGCGCACGTACGGGCAGCGAAGTTCTCGCAAGGCATGCGGCAGCGGCTCGCGCTGGCACGGTGCCTCCTCCGCGATCCCGACCTGGTCCTGCTGGACGAGCCGTACGCCGGTCTCGATGCCGACGCCCGGGTGCTCGTCGACGACCTGCTGGCAGACGCTCGCGACCGCGGCCGGACCGTCGTCCTCGCCAGCCACGAGGCGCCGCCGGAGGAGCTCGTCGGCCGCGACGTGTGGCTCGACGCCGGCCGAGTGGTGCAGACCAGTGCGAACCCGCCGGTAAGGAACGGGTCATGTTGACAGCCAACGTTGCATGGGCGATTGCGCGCAAGGATCTGCGACTGGAGCTGCGGACCCAGTACACACTGGGCTCGGCTCTTCCGTTCGCGGCCACCATGCTGCTCGCCTTCGGCTTCGCGCTCGGTCCGGACCGCCTGCTGCTGGTCAGGACGGCACCCGGCCTGCTGTGGCTCGCCGGGATGTTCGCCGCGATCGACCTGTTCCACCGCTCCTACCAGGCCGAGGCCGCCAACGGAGCGCTCGAGGGCCTGCTGCTCTCACCGGTCGACAAGGGAGCTGTCTACCTCGGCAAGGCTGCCGCTGCCGCAGTCCAGCTCGGCGCGCTGTTCACGGCCACCGCCGTCACGGTGGCGGTGCTGTTCGGCCTGCCCGTCGGCCCCTCCCCCGTCCTCCTCGCGCTGACGACCGCGCTCGGCATCATCGGCCTGAGCGCACTGGGTAGCCTCTTCGGGCTGCTCACCGTGCTCGGGCGACGGCAGGCCGCACTGCCCATCCTGGTCCTCCCCCTGGCGACACCGGTGCTGATCGCCGCCATCCGGGCGACCACCGAGCTGAGCACCGGCTCGACCGACCAGGTGACCGGCTGGATCGGCCTGCTGGTCGCCTTCGACGCGGCCTTCCTGGCCACCGGATACCTGGTCTTCACGCATCTGCTTGAAGACTGAACTTCTTCTTCTCCCAACCCCTTGACAACGCTTGGCGAAGCCTTCGATAGTTCTAACATCTAAGTTGTTGTCCGATAGAATGGAATGAGGCGCAACCCATGGCCAAACCCCGGATCAACGAGAAGTCCGGCAGGGGTGTCGGTGCCCTGCACCGGTCCCTGCGCAAGCCGATGGCGGTCCTCGGGATCGCCGCCCTGGGCGGAGTCGTCGCCCTCACCTACTCGATGTCTGCAGCCCCCGCAGCCACCACCCCGACGACAGCCGGCACTGCGTCCGGCCCGGCAGCCGCGAACGCCCAGGAAGCGGGCGGCACCAAGGCCTCGCTCGCGGCCAACGAGCGGTTGCTCAAGGAGGGCAAGCACACCTTCCGCTACGCCACCTTCGGCGACCAGAAGTTCTGGGGCGGACTGCTCGACCTGGAGAAGGCGATCGAGGGCAAGGCGAACGGCGGGGTCGGGCCGGGCGTGAGCCCCGCGACAGCCCTTTCGGTCGGCCTGAAGGTCGACGTCCAGGCGCTGCCGCAGGAGGTACGCGACGCGATCGCGGCCGGTGACGTCGACCTCAACGACCCGGCGACCACGCTCGCCCTGCTGAAGCTGGACTCGGTTGTGGGCGTCAAGGGGTTCTTCAACGACAACGGAGACCTTGCCACGGTCGGTATCCAGTGCGCGCTGTGCCACTCCACCGTCGACGACTCCTTCGCGCCGGGCATCGGCAAGCGGCTGGACGGCTGGGCCAACCGCGACCTCAACGTCGGAGCCATCGTCTCGCTGGCACCGAACCTGCAGCCCATCGCCGACCTGTTGCACACCGACGTCGCCACCGTCAAGACGGTGCTCGAGTCCTGGGGTCCGGGCAGGTACGACGCCGCGCTCCTGCTGGACGGCAAGGCGTTCCGTCCCGACGGCAAGACGTCCTCCGTCCTGCTGCCACCGGCCTTCGGCCTGCAGGGCGTCAACAACCACACCTCGGGCGGTTGGGGCTCGGTGACCTACTGGAACGCCTTCGTGGCCAACCTCCAGATGCACGGCCAAGGAACGTTCTACGACCCACGGCTGGACAACGCCGAGCAGTTCCCCATCGCAGCGGAGAACAACTTCGGGCACATCACGTCCAAGGTGGACAAGATCACGCCGAAGCTTCCGGGCCTCGCGGCCTACCAGCTCGCGATCGCGGCACCGCCCGCACCGAAGGGCAGCTTCAACAAGGCAGCCGCCGCCCGGGGCAAGAAGCTGTTCATGGGACCGGCCGAGTGCTCCACCTGCCACGTGCCGCCGACCTTCACCGAGCCAGGGTTCAACATGCACAAGGGCGAGGAGATCGGGATCGACAACTTCCAGGCCGACCGCTCCCCGACGCACATGTACCGGACCAGCCCGCTGGCCGGACTGTGGACCCACCAGAAGGGCGGCTTCTACCACGACGGTCGGTTCGCCGACCTCCGCGAGGTCGTCATGCACTACGACAAGACCTTCGGTCTGGGCCTGAGCAAGGCACAGCAGAAGGACCTCGTGCAGTACCTGCTGTCGCTGTGACCTGATCGCCCACCCGAGCAAGGAGTTCTCATGAAGCTGCTCAACACTCTGCTGATCAAGGCCGGCAGCGATGGTGCCCAGCGTCTGCTCGGGTGGGCGACCCTGGTCGGGTTGCTCGCCACCGGGGTCCTCGGGCTCCTGGTGGTGCCTCCCGACGCGGCCCAGGGGGATGTGCAACGGCTGATGTACGTGCACGTCCCCGCCGCCTGGCTCGCGTTCACCTCGTTCGGGGTTGTCTTCGTGACGAGCATCGCCTACCTCCGGACAGGCCGGATCCGGTGGGACCGGATCGCAGTGGCATCCGCCGAGATCGGCGTACTGTTCTGCGTCCTCACCCTCTTCCTCGGCGCTCTCTGGGGCCGACCGGTCTGGGGCACCTGGTGGACCTGGGACCCGCGGCTGACCACCACCGTCGTGCTGCTGCTCATCTACGTCGGCTACCTGTCCCTGCGCCGGATCGCGGACAGCCCGAGCCGTCGGGCGCACTGGTCCGCGGTCGTCGGTGTGGTCGGCTTCGTCGATGTGCCGATCGTGCACATGTCCGTGGTGTGGTGGCGTTCCCTCCACCAGGAGGCAACGGTGGTGCGGCCCGGTGCACCCACGATGGAGAGCGGCATGCTGTTCACGCTGCTGTTCGCGTTCCTGGCCTTCTCCGTCGCCTACGGCTACCTGATGGCCGTGCGCCTGCGCGTGGGTCGCCTGGAGGACCATGCGGCGACCAGCGTGATGTCGCAAGCTTCCCCCCGACCTCGACGACCGGTGTCCGTGCGGACCGCGGCGGCCGCCGATGGTGGTGAGAACCGTGGATAACCTCGGCTACATCCTGACCGGGTACGCCGTCACCGCCGGCGCGATCGCCGCCTACAGGTGGCAGCTGAACCACCGCGCCCGGCGCGCCCGTGTCCTGATCACCGCACTCTCCGGCCGGCGACCGACCGCGAGGCGATCGCGATGAGGACACAACCCGCGACTCTTCCCGGACCGGAGACCGCGACGGGCGGAAGCCTGGCGACCCGGTGGAAGCTGTTCGTCTGTCTCGGAGTCGTGGTCGCTGCCCTCGCATGGATCGCGGTGCGCGGCCTGACCGGGAACTTCGTCTACTACCTCACCCCGACCGATGTCGCGGTGGACCAGGAGGCCACCGTCGGCCAGCGCATCCGGCTCGGTGGCTACGTCGTGGAAGGCAGCATCAGTCGCCCGCACGACAAGCTCACCTTCGACGTCAGCGACGGGTCCCAGACGATGTCGGTGGTGAGCACCGGCTCGGTTCCGGAGATGTTCACCGACGGCCAGGGCGTCGTGCTGGAGGGGGCGCTCGGCCCGGACGGCCGGTTCCACTCCGACACGCTGCTCATCAAGCACAACGGTGAGTACCGCCCGCCCGAGTCCGACGAGGACGCGCCCGACCGCGCCGATCTCGCCGGTGGGAGCTGACATGCACCAGCTCGGCCAGGTCGGCCTGGCACTCGGCCTCCTGCTCTCCGCCTACGGCATGTGCGCCGCCGCAGTCGGCGCCCGCACCCGTCGGCCCGCGCTGGTCGAGAGTGCGCGACTGACCGCCTTCGGCGTCCTGGCGATGGTGGTCACCGTCAACGGGGCCATGCTCGTGGCCCTGCTCACCGACGACTTCTCCGTGCGGTACGTCGCGGAGAACTCCTCCTCGTCGACCCCCACGTTCTTCAAGGTGCTGTCGCTGTGGGCCGCCGACGACGGGTCGCTGCTGCTGTGGAACCTGATCCTCGCCGGGTACGTCGCTGCGGTCGCCCTGCGCTTCCGGCGCGAACGACCCCTGACCTTCCCGTACGCGCTCAGTGTGCTCTTCGCGGTGCAGCTCTTCTACCTCGTCCTGATCAACGGCCCGGCGCGGCCGTTCGCGACGCTCGCGATCGCCCCTCTCGACGGCCGCGGACCGTCGCCGCTGCTGCAGAACCACCCGCTGATGGCGGTGCACCCACCGTTCCTGTACCTGGGGTTCATCGGTTTCACCGTCCCGTTCGCGTTCGGCATCGCTGCTCTGCTCGTCGGCCGGGGGTCCGACCACTGGGCCGCCCTGATCCGGAGGTGGACCCTGGTGGTGTGGTGCTTCCTGACCGTGGGGTTGGTGCTGGGAGCGCTGTGGTCCTACTCCGTGCTGGGTTGGGGCGGCTACTGGGCCTGGGACCCGGTCGAGAACGTCGCCCTCCTGCCGTGGCTCGTCGCCACCGCCTTCCTGCACACGGTCATGCTGCAGGAACGCCGCGGGATGGCCCGGTTGTGGAACGTGGTGCTGGTCATCGGCGCCTTCGCGCTGATGACCTTCGGGACCTTCCTCACCCGCGGCAGCGTGCTGACCTCGATCCACACCTTCGCCGAGTCCGGGGTCGGCCCCGCCTACCTCGCGTTCCTGGCCCTCGTGCTCCTTGGTGGCTTCGGGCTGGTGGCCTGGCGCGCCTCCGGCCTGCGGGAGCCCGCACGCCTCGACTCCTTGTTCTCCCGGGAGGCGGCGATCGTGGGCAACAACGCGCTCCTGCTCGCGGCCACCGCGATCATCCTGCTCGGCACCGTCTTCCCGCTGTTCGTGGAGGCCACCACCGGTGACCAGGTCACCGTGGGCGCCCCCTACTTCCGCGGGGCTCTGGCACCCGTCTTCCTGCTCCTGCTGCTCCTCGTCGGGACCGCGCCGCTGCTGCCGTGGCGGTCCACCAACCGCCAGCGCGCGCTGCGCAGGCTCCGCTACCCGGTAGTCGCCGCAGCCACCGTGATGATGGTGAGTGCGCTTCTCGGCGTCCGCTCCGTCGAGGTCGCGGCCGGCCTCGGACTTGCCACCCTGGTCCTGGTTGCGAACGGCCAGGAGATCCTCACCGGGATGGCGGCGTCCCGGGGCCGGGGCCGCACCGGTGCCTGGCGCCGCGGACAGCGCCGCTACTCCGGTCTCGCGGTGCACGTGGGACTGGGCATCTTCGCCCTGGGCATCATCGCCTCGTCCAGCTTCGCGCAACAGACCGAGGTGACCCTCACCGAAGGAGAGAGCACCGACTTCGCCGGTTACCAGCTGCGCTACGACGGTCTCGAGACCGACCAGCAACCGCACCGCACGGTGCTCACCACGCACGTCACCGTCAGCTCCGAGGACTCCGAGGAGACCTGGTCGCTCGGGCCCCAGCTGAACCTGTATCCGGCAGCCTCGGAACCGATCGGCTCACCGGCGATCCGGCGTGGTCCGGTCTGGGACCTGTACGCCTCGACGATCGGCCTCCAGGACAGCGGCGCCTCTGCGACGTTCCGGTTCTACCGCAACCCCGGCGTCAACTGGCTGTGGCTCGGCGGGTTGGTGATGGCACTCGGCGGCGTCGGAGCGGCATGGCCTCGTCGCGGTCGCGGACACGGGTCGAGGGCGGGCACCAGGACAAGGACGCGTGAGCTCGTGGATGCGGAGGTCGGCTGATGTCGGTCGTACGTCGTCGCCCGCTGCTGCTGACCGGGGTGATCGTGGCCGTGGTCGCGGTCGTCGCGCTGCTGGCCACCGGGTTGAGCCGTGGCCACACGATCGAGGCGTCCCCGTTGGTGGGGAAGGCCGCGCCTGACTTCCACCTCCAAGGTCTGGACGGGAAGCCGGGGTCCGCCGTACGACTCTCGGACCTGCGCGGACAGGTGGTGGTGGTGAACTTCTGGGCGTCCTGGTGCGCCGAGTGCCGGGTGGAGCAGCCCGACCTCGACCAGACCTGGAACCGGTTCCGGGATGCCGGGGTGGTCGTGGTCGGCGTCGACTTCCAGGACACCGAGGGTGACGCCCGCGCGTACCTGGCGGAGGCGGGGAGCACCTACCCGGTCGTGGTCGACACCGACTCGACGGCAGCCCTGGCCTTCGGTCTGCGTGGTGTCCCGGAGACGTTCGTCGTCGACCAGCGCGGCGAGATCGTCGAGCGGGTCATCGGTCCGGTCGAGGCCGACCGGCTCGCCGACCGGATCACCGGGCTCCTCGAGGGAGGTGCCCGATGAGCGGGCTGCGCCGGCTGCACGCCAGCCGGTCCGCCGTCCTGGTCGCGATGGCGGTGCTGGCCGCGGCGGTCACGCTGGCCATGGTCGGCCTCCGGGGACCCGCTCCGGCCCAGAGCCAGGAGCAGATCGCCCACGAGATCGCCGCCGGGCTGCGCTGTCCGGTGTGCGCAGACCTCTCGGCAGCGGACTCCCCCGCACCGTTGGCGCGGCAGATGCGTACGCAGATCACCGACAAGCTCGAGCACGGCGACTCCCCCGAGGAGATCCGGCAGAGCTTCATCGCCGCTTACGGCAGCTCGGTGCTGATGACGCCACCGCGCGAAGGCCTCGGACGGCTGGTCTACGCCTTCCCCTTCCTCGCCCTGGTGGTGGCCCTCGGTGCCGGTGGCGTGCTGCTCCGTCGGACGCTCCGGCGGGGGCCGACGAATGCCGCAGAGAGTCGGCCGGCGCGGCTGACCGAGGCTGACCGAAGGCGTGTCGAGCTCGCGCTCGACCGGTTACGCGTGGAGGAGCCATGATTACTGCCCTGCTCGTCGGCACCCTGTGCTCGTTCGCCGCGCTCGCGATCCTGCTCCCGCTGTGGAACGGGCACCGCTCTCGCGAGCTCGTGGTCGTCGAACCCGACCTGGACCTGCGACGGGAGCTGCTGAAGCAGCTGCGGGACCTCGATGACGACCTCGCGCACGGCAAGCTCTCCGAGGCGGACCACCGTCGGCTCCGGGATCCGGTCGAGCTCGCGGCAGCCGCCGCGCTGGCCGACAGCGACCGAGGCGTCCGTCGTCTCCCCTCACCGGCCCGGAAGTCATCGGCCCGGGCGTCAGCGTCACGGCGATGGAGCGGGCGGTCCACCGCGGCTCGGTGGACGATCGGTGTGGCGGTGCTCGCAGCCGGGGCGGCCGGGGTGTCGGCGTTGCTCCTCGACGCGGTCGACCCCCGCCCATCGCCGGCGGGATCGACGGAGGCGCTGGCCGGTGCACCCCAGCAAGTCGATCCGGCCGCAGCCCCGGCCCCGGACGGGGCCGCAGCCCCGGGCGTCGTACCGCCCACCGAGGAGCAGGTCGCGAAGGTGCGGGCTGCTGTCGCACGGGTCTCCGAGAACCCGAAGGACGCGGTTGCGCACCTCGAGCTCGCCAGGGCCTATGCCGATGCCGGGCAGCAGCAGCTCTCGACGATCGAGTACCTCGCGGTCAGCCGGCTCGAGCCGGGACACCCCGAGGCCGGCACGGCCCTGGCGCTGGTCGCCTTCACCGCCGGTGAGATGACCCAGGCGCGCGACCTCGTCGACGAGGTGCTCCGGGTTCATCCGCGGCATCCGGAGGCGCTGTACGCGCGCGGTGTCATCAAGCTGATGGGCCTGGACCAGCCCGAGCAGTCCCGACGGGACCTGGAGGCCTATCTCGCCGCCGCTCCCTACGGAGCGCACCGGGAGGCGGCCGACACCTTCTTGCGGATCATCGACGGGAGCACGGCCAAGTGACATCGATCGGGTGCATCTCGCTGACGTCCTGCCGGGCTTCCCTGCCGCTGCTCGAACGGACCAGCTACTCGCCGGCGCGGCTCGCGGACCGGCTTCCGGCCCTGCGCACCACCAGTGGCGCGGACCAGCTCGTGGTGCTCTCGACGTGTGAGCGCACGGAGCTCTACGCGGTATGGAACGGCGAACCGGACCCGGACGGGCTGGTGCGGGCCCTGGCCGCTGACCAGGCGCTCCCGGCCGCGGAAGTGGCGGCGGCCGCTGGACACTTCCTCGGTGTCGACGCGGTCCGCCACCTGTTCCGCGTGACCACCGGCCTGGAGTCGTTCGTCATCGGGGAGAAGGACATCGTCGGCCAGGTCCGGGCTGCGGCGGAGCTGAGCCGGTCGGCGGCTGTGGCCGGCCTCGAGCTCGACAGGCTGCTGGCGGCCGCGGTGAGCACGTCTCGTCGCGCGCACCGCCAGACCGCTTTCGCGGAGGCAGGCCGGTCGGTCGGCACGGCCGCCGTCGAGGCGGTGACCGCGATGCGCGGCGGCACCCTCGCCGGATGCAACCTGCTGGTCGTCGGGGCGGGAGAGATGGCGTCCGCGGTGGTGGACAAGGCGTGCCGGCTCGGCGCGAGAGTGGTCGTGTGCAACCGCACTCGTCGCCGGGCCGAGCGCTTCGTCAGTGCGGGCGCCACCCTCGTCGACCTCGCCGAGCTGGACCGGTGTCTGGCCGCCGCCGATGTGGCGATCGTGGGCACCTCGGCACCACATCCGCTGGTCGACCGGGCCATGGTCGAGACGGCCCGGAGCGACGACCACCAGCTGCTGCTGGTGGACCTCTGCCTGCCTCGCAACGTCGACGAGTCCGTCCGCGGGATGCCGGCCGTGCAGCTGGTCGACCTGGTCGACCTCCGCGCTACCGGAACCGGCGAGGTGGGCGCGCTCGCCGACGACGCCGCTCTGGCGGAACAGATCGTGGACGACGAGGTCATCCGGTTCGGTGCATGGCTGGCCGCCCGCCCGGCAGCCGACGCCGTACGCCGACTGCGTGCCGACTCCGAGACCGTGGCCCGCCAGGAGCTCGAGCGCCTGCGCCAAGAGCTGCCCGACGAGGTGCTCGACCTGGTGGAGCGGGGTCTGGTCCGGGCGGTGCGCAGACTCACCCACGGCCCGACCCGGGAGCTGCTGACCGCAGCCGAGGCCGGGGACCGGCTACTGGTCGAGCGACTCGCCGGCCTCTTCGCGCCGTCCGACCGAAGCGCCTGAGTGGATCAGCACGCAGCAGCGCCCGGGTGTGGGCTTCAGCTCGACGTCGAGGTCCTGGCACTCGAGTGCCCTGACGAGCGCTGAGATCAGCGACAGGTTCATCCCACAGACCAGCTCGGTGTGCTCGGCGGAGAGCTTGTGGAACGGGCAGTTCGCCAAGGACACCGTGTCGTCCTCGGTCTCCGGCTCGAAACCGTAGTCGGCCAGCGCCTCGGAGACTCGGACCAGGCAGGGCACCTCGGCCGAGGCATCGGTGGCCGCCTCCGCGCCGATCCGCTGCCCCTCTGCCTCGGCCACCTCGCGCACGGCCTGCTCGATCGGCGCGTCCCCGCGAACGGCGGCGTCCACCGCGCGGGCCAGCAGCGAGCCGAGCATGTCGTACCGGCGCTCGGGCAGGGACACCGCGACCTGCTCGGCAGAGGGCCGGTACAGCTTCGCGGTCCGACCCGCGCCCGGACCGGTCCGGCCGGTGAGCCGCCGGTACTCGACGTCGAGGAGTCCTTCCTTGACCAGCCGGTCCAGATGGAACTTCACGGTGTGGTGCGGCAGCCCGAGGTTCTCGGCCGCCTCGTCGCGACCGACCGCGTCCTCGGCGCCCAGCACGTACAGGTACAGCGCGCGCCGGGCCGGCTCCACCAGGGCTCCGGCGCGCGAGAGTCGTGACTCGATCTCGTCCTCTGGCATAGGCGGTCCCCCATCTCGGTCGATCGAGCTCGGCGCTGCGGCTTCTATCGTCCTTCAGGATACCCCTTAGAGGTGTGTCGAAACCCTCGTGACGCGGCGACAGCCGCCTCCCCGATTTTGCTGCTTACAACCATCGGCGGCACCATTACCTGGTGATCAACCCCGAGGCGCACGAGGACACCCGCGCGGAGAAGATCCTCGTCGTCGTCGGGATCGTCGTCCTCGCGTTCAACCTGCGCCCCGCGGCGGTCAGCGTCGGGCCCGTCCTCGACGAGCTCACGTCCGGCCTCGGCATGACACCGACCACGGCCGGCGTACTCACCACGCTTCCGGTGCTCGCGTTCGCCGCGTTCGGCGCGATCGCACCGTGGCTGGCCCGACGTGTCGGTGTGCACCGGGTGACGTTGGTCTCGCTGGCCGCGGTGGTGGTCGGGCTCGGTGTGCGCTCCCGGGTCGACAGCGTGCCGATCTTCCTGCTGCTGTCATTGCTCGGGCTGGCCGGGATGGCCACCGCGAACGTGCTGCTCCCCTCGCTGATCAAGCTGCACTTCCCGCACCGGGTGGGGCTGCTCACCGCGATCTACTCGACCGCGCTGGCGATGGGGCTGACCGCGGCGTCGGTGCTCACCGTGCCGATCGCACTGCAGTTCGGCGCCGAAGGCTGGCGGTGGGGGCTGTTCGCCTGGGCGGTCACCGCGCTGGTCGCGGCACTGCCCTGGATCGCGCTGATCCGCCACGACCGGACGCCGCCGGAGGTGGTGCACACGGTCACCCTCGGCGACGTC
>DATFGA010000434.1:0-26111 GCA_035249775.1 Nocardioidaceae bacterium
CACCCCGGTGGCGCGGCTGACCCCCGACGTCGACCAGATCGGACCCGGCTTCGTGGGGTCGGACTTCACCGACTTCTCCACCACGACAACCACGATCACGTTCGGCCCCGACACCCTGGGCCCGGTCCGCTTCGAGATCATTGCCGGCCAGCTGCCGGCGGGCCTCCAGCTGGTGGACCCCAACGCCGGTTTCACGCCGGCGAAGTCGATCCACGCATCGGTCGACGGCATACCGACCACCGTGCAGACGAGCACGTTCACGATCCAGGCCACCGACGCCAACGGGTTGACGGCGACGCGCACGTACTCGATCGTGATCAACCCGTCGCGCACGCTCGACATCGTCCCGCAGACCTGGGGGCAGCTCGCGGTCGGACAGTTCTCCAACCTGTGGATCGATGGCGTCGGCGGGGTCCGGCCCTACACCTGGGCCCGCAGCGCGGGAGCGTTCCCACCCGGCTTGTCCCTCGTCCAGGACAACCCGGACGGGCCGCTCGTGCGGATCACCGGCACCCCCACCACTGCCGGCACCTTCACCTTCACGATCCGGCTGACGGACGCGCAGGCCACGTCGGTCACCCGCACGTTCACCGTCACGGTCCCCGAACCGGATACCTCGACGGGGCCGGCGGCACCCACCCTGCTGGCCCCGGCGGACGGTGCCAGCGTCACCACACCGGTCACCATCGACTGGACCGAGGAGTTCGACCCGACCCTGTCGGCCAACGGCGGCTACAACTGGCAGGTGAGCACGACCTCGACCTTCTCGACCCTGGTGCTGCGCGACTCCACGCTGCCCAACGTCACCCAGGACACCGTCAGCGGGATCCCGAGCGGCACCTACTTCTGGCGGGTCCAGGCCGTCGACGGACAGCTGCGGTCGAGCGCGTTCTCGGCGCCGAGCACCTTCACCGTCACCGGCGCCACCGCGGACCAGCCCGGCACGCCGGTCCTGAGCCTGCCGCCGTACGGCGACACCTTCCACCCGTTCGAGAACTTCGAGCTCTTCTGGACGGCTGCCGAGCGCGCCGCCACGTACGAGCTCCTCGCCTCGAAGGACTCCACGTTCCCGGCCGGCTCGATCAAGTTCGACAACATCACCGACACCAGGCGTGGGATCACGATCGGCGACTTCTGCGACGGCTGTTCCCAGGGCACGTACTTCGCCCGGGTGATCGCGATCGACGCCAACGGAAACCGGGGCCTGCCGTCCAACACGGTCACGTTCACCATCTCCTTCGATGCGCCGCTGCCTCCGCCGCCGACCGCGGTGTCACCCGTGGGCGGGGCGACCGTGTCCTTGCCCGTGACGCTGGACTGGACCGACGTCCCCAACCCCCAGGACCTCGGCTATGACATCCAGGTCTCGTCGAGCTCCTCGTTCGCCGACATCGAGGCGCAGGCGCGCACCACGGCCTCACAGGCGACGATCCTGTCGCTGACTCCCGGCACCAAGTTCTGGCGGGTCCACTCGGTGCAAGGCAACTCCGGGCCGGACACCGCGGCGGTCACCGACTGGTCGACCCCGGCGTCCTTCACCGTGCCGGGCGGCACCGTCGGCGTCTCATCCGTGTGGCTCGGCGCGCCACCGTGCCAGGACCCCTGCCCGGGTGCGGACACGCTGGACAGCGGCCAGGAGATCGCCGGCTCCATCCAGCTCACCGGCGCCGCACCCGCCGGCGGCGCGGAGGTCGCGCTCACAGTAAGTCCGGCGGCCGGGGCGAGCGTCCCCGCCTCGGTCACGGTCCCGGCGGGTGCGGCGTTCGCGAACTTCCGGTTGTTCGCCGGGCAGATGACCGAACCGACGCAGGTCACGTTGACGGCGACGCTCGGTTCGTCGTCGGACACGTTCGTGTTCACCGTCAGCCCTGACCAGCCGCCCGCTGCGCCGACGCTGTCCACAGTCACCCTGGCCCCGTCCGCGGTCGTCGGTGGCGACCCGTCGACAGGAACGGTGAGCATCTCGCCCGCTGCGCCCGCCGGCGGTGCCGTGGTCACGCTGGCGAGCAGTGACACCGCGGCCGCGACAGTCCCACCGTCGGTGACAGTGCCCGCTGGCAGCAGCATCGCCACCTTCACCGTCACGACGCACGCCGTCCCGACGTCGACGAACGTGCAGATCACCGGCGCCCACGGCGGGGTCTCCCGTGCGGCGACGCTCACGGTTTCGCCGCCCAGCGCACCCGGACCGGCCGTGTCCGGGCTGACCCTGAGCCCGGGAACGGTGACGAGTGGAGCTTCCTCCACGGGAACGGTGTCGCTGACCTCACCGGCTCCGACCGGAGGCGCCTCCGTCACGCTGACGACCAGCAACGCCGGAGTTGCCACGGTCCAGGCGGCCGTCACCGTTCCCGCCGGGCAGACCAGCACGACCTTCCCCGTGACCTCGCAGTCCGTGACCACGACGAGCACGTCGAGCATCGCGGCCACGTTCGGCGGCGCGACCCGCAGCGCCGTACTCACCGTGAACCCGGCCACGCAGGCCACCGACTCGGTCTCGGTCCAGCGTGCGGAGTACGACGGCGAGTCGTTGCGGGTCGAGGCGAGCAGCACCAGCTCCACGGTCACGCTACGCGTGGTCGTCACCTCCTCCGGAGCGCTGATCGGCACCTTGGCGAACGACGGCGGCGGCCGGTACCGCGGCGAGCTGAGCTGGCCGTCGAACCCGCAGAACATCACGGTCACCAGCAGTGGTGGCGGCTCTGCCAGCAGGACGGTGACAGCGAACTAGGTCAGTGATGCCGACGAGAAGGAGACCCATGCTGCCGGTGAAGAGTCAACGGACACGGAGGCGTCCATGCGTGGTCGTGCGGCCCGGATAGGGCGAGCGGCGTGGCTCGTCGGCTACCTCGCGGTGATCATCGTTCCGCTGGTGCTGGTGTGGGTGGTGGGCCGGGACCCCGGAGACGACCTGCTTGCGATCTCGGCCACCGACACCGGACTGCTCGCCTTCTCGTTGCTGGTGGTGGCGCTGGTGCTGATGGCACGGGTGCCGTCGCTGGTGGGGTCGTTCGGGATCGAGACGATTCTGCGGATGCACCGGGTCGTCGCCCTCTGCGCGGTGGCTCTCGTCGCCGGCCACGTCGTCCTCATCGTCTTCCACGACCCGCGGGGACTTTCGATCTTCGATCTGCGCGACACGACCGCCGCGGCCCGGGCGGCCACGATCTCCACCCTTGCGCTGGCTGCCGTCGTGGGCTTCGCCCTGCGCCGCAAGCGGCGTCAGCCCCGCTACGAGGGCTGGCGGATGCTGCACATCGCGCTGGCCGCGACCGTGTTCCTCGGCGCCTGGCTGCACATCTGGTGGCTCGACCAGCTCAGCGCCAACGTGCTGACGGCGATCTGGTTCGTGCTGATGGGGCTCGTCGTGCTCGCCGTGGCTGCCCGCCGGTGGGTCTACCTGCCGATCCGCGCGCATCGGCGCTCCTACATCGTGGACCAGGTCATCCCGGTCAGCGGCGACGCCGTCACGCTGGCGATGAAGGCGCACGGCCACGCCGGCGTCCGGTTCAAGGCCGGTCAGTTCGCCTGGCTGAAGATCGGCTCGTCATCATTCGTCTTCGAGGAGCACCCGTTCACGATCGCGTCGACCGCCGAGGCGCCGCACCGCAAGGAGTTCACGATCAAGGCCCTCGGAGACTTCAGCGAGCTCCTGCGTGGGTTGCGTCCGGGCCGTCGGGTGTTCATGGACGGGCCGTACGGCCGGTTCACGATCGAGGGGCTGGACTCGTCGGATGGCTTCGTGTTCATCGCCGGGGGAGTCGGGGTGACCCCGATGGTCAGCATGCTACGAACGCTCAACCATCGCCGCGACCCGCGGCCACACCTCCTGCTGCTCGGCGCCCGCAGCCTGGACGACATGATGCTGCGCTCGGAGGTGGACCGGCTCAAGGAGGGGCTCGACCTGACGGTCACCCCGGTGCTCGAGTCACCGCCGGAGGACTGGGACGGTGAAGAGGGCAGGATCGACGCGGACCTGCTCGACCGGTGGCTACCCCGGCACAGCAAGCAGCACGACTACTTCCTGTGCGGTCCACCGCCGATGGTGATCGCCGTGGGCAAGCAGCTGCGCGACCGCGGCATCCCGCTGAACCGCATCCACACCGAGCGGTTCGAGGTGGTCTGACGGTCCGCCGGGGACTGTCGGAGGGTCAGGCGGGGGACTCGCCGGCCTCGATCTGCTGGGCGAGGTACTGCGCCACGCCGACCAGCGACATCGCGTCGAGCTGGCTCTCGAACCAGTCGGCGTGCTTCTCCTCGTCGCGGACCATGTCCTCAAAGACGTCCGCCGTACCGTGGTCGCCGAGCTCGTGGCACTCCTTGGCGGAGGCGTTGAACTGCGCCACCGCCTCCTTCTCGCTGTCGAAGGCGAGCCGGAGCATCTCTTCGGCGTCCTCGCCGACCTTGATCGCGCCGAGCCGTTGCAGGTTCGGGTGCCCGTCGAACATCAGGATCCGGTTGATCAACGAGTCGGCGTCGCGCATCTCGTCGATGGACAGGTCGTAGAACACTTTGCCCAGCCGGGGGAAACCCCAGTTGTCCAGCATCCTGGCGTGCAGGAAGTAGGTGTTGGTGACCGTGAGCTCGAACGTCAGCGCATCGTTGAGCATCTCGACGATGCGGGGGCTAACTGGCTGCAAGGTCTACCTCCACGAGCGGGCCGGGAACGACCTGCTCATGTTGGCACACCAGCTGCTTCACCGAAAAGATGCAGGTCCCGCAGTTCTGGCCCGCACCCGTCTGCCTGCACACCTCGGAGAGGTTCCTGGCGCCCTCACGGAGGGCGGTTGCGACGTCCCGGTCCGAGACGACTTCGCAGTGGCAGACGATCACATAGGTAAGGCTAGCCTAAGGTGCACCGGTTGCGCGAGCCCTTCGGCGAGGTTCGTTTCGGCGCCCCCGGCAGGATTCGAACCTGCGGCCAACAGATTAGAAGTCTGTCGCTCTATCCAGCTGAGCTACGGGGGCTCGACCGGTCACGGGCGGTCACAACCGCACAGGTGTGCCGTTGCGACACATCACTCGCCGAAATCGGTGTCACAACAGTACAGATGTGCCGGTGTGGTTCGGCCGGGTCCCGGCGCGCAACGTGGGGAGGCGTCCGCCGTACGACGGACCCTCCGCACGTGACTCAGGCGCGCAGCGCGCCCATCCACTCCTCGATCCCGCCCAGGTCGCGGGGGAGGGCCTCGGACATGTTCCGCCAGCCGTCCTCGGTGACCACGATGTCGTCCTCGATCCGGATCCCGATCCCGCGCAGCTCCTCGGGAACGAGCAGGTCGTCCTCCTGGAAGTACAGGCCGGGCTCGACGGTGAGCACCATGCCGGCCTCGAGGTTCCCACGGGGGTAGATGTCGGTCGACGCCTGCGCACAGTCGTGCACGTCCATGCCGAGCATGTGGCTCGTGCCGTGCAGGGTCCACCGGGCGTAGACCTTGCTGTCGGGGGAGAGTGCCTCCTCCGCAGAGACCGGCAGCAGCCCCATGTCCTCGAGGCCGTGCGCGAGCACGTTCATCGCGGCGTTGTGCGCGGCCAGGAACGGAACGCCCGGCTTCACCGCCTCGATCCCGGCCTGCTGAGCGTTCAGCACCAGCGCATAGAGGTCGCGTTGCACGGCGGTGAACGCGCCGTCGACGGGGATCGTGCGGGTGACGTCGGCGGTGTAGAGCGACGAGGCCTCGACGCCCATGTCGAGCAGCAGCAGCTCGCCGGGGGTGACCGGGCCGGAGTTGTCGATCCAGTGCAGCGTGGTGGCGTGCTTGCCGCCGCCGACGATCGAGTCGTAGCCGATGTCGTTGCCCATCGCCCGGGCTCGGCGGAAGAAGGTGCCCTCGATCCAGCGCTCGCCGTACTTGAGCACGTTGTCCCACTCGCGGACGCTGTCCGCGAACCCGAGCGTGGTGATGTCGCAGGCCTCCTGGAGCTGCTCGAGCTCCCACGAGTCCTTGACCAGCCGCATCTCCGAGAGCACCCGGGCGAACTCCTCGTCGCGGCCTTCGTCGGCGGACACCTCGCGGTCCACGCCCGCGTCCACGCCGCGCAGCACCCGGGTCTTGCCCGAGGAGCGGAGCGCGGTCGGGAGCTCGTCGATGTGCCGGCACGGGATCCCTAGCGAGGTGGAGATCTCGTTGAGCGACGGTCGCCGGCCGGCCCACAGCTCGCCGTACTGGCGGTCGCGGAAGAACTCGTCGGTCTGCCGCGAAGAGCGCGGGCGGGCGTAGAGCGTCGACTCGCCGCCGTCGACGACCAGCACCGCGTCGGTGGTCTGGTTCCCGGTGAGGTAGGTGTGCGCGGTCTCAGGACGGAACCGGTAGTCGGTGTCGTTCGAGCGGACCTTGAACGTGCCGGCCGGGATCACCAGCCGTTCGCCGGGGAACATCTCGGCCAGTCGGCTGCGGCGCTTCGCCGCCCAGGGGGCGACCGGGTGCGGAGGCAGGTCCAGCTCGCGCTCGCCCCAGCCCTGGCGCATGAAGGCAGCGTAGGCCTCGGGCACCCCCGGGTCGTGGCTCTCGGTCTTCGGTGGCGAGTCCGTGCCCTCGGGCGGGGTCGCCGCGTCGGCAGGCAGGGACGTGTCGGGGGTCTCGGTGTCGTCACTCACACGGTCACTCTACGACCCTGCGACCACCGGATGCGAAGCGATAACGGCGACCTCGCGGCGGATAGGCTTCCGACCATGGACGGGGCAGGCGGCATCGACTACGGACGGTCGTCCGGCCCGGGCCCCGGCCCGTCCGGGGCGCCGTCGTTGCCGCCCGGACCGGTCCAGATGCCGCCGATGACGGCCGCGCGCCGTCGCCGTGAGAGCGCGGCGTTCACGATCTTCCTGTCCCTCGCCCTGCTGATCGGTGCGGTGGTGATGGCACTCGTGCTGATCGGTTCGGGCGCCCCGAACGCGCTCGCCATCGGCGTGGTCCTCGCCGCGTTGCCGGTGGGGCCGCTGATCGCATCCTTCCTGTGGCTCGACCGCTACGAGCCCGAGCCCCTCGGTCTGCTCGCGTTCGCCTTCGGATGGGGTGCGCTGGTGGCGACCGCAGCTGCGCTGCTGCTCCAGGGCATCGACCAGTTCGCGTTCGACAGCTCCGAGCTCGTGTCATCGGCGGTGGTGGCTCCGGTGACCGAGGAGGCCGCGAAGGGGTTGTTCGTCGTACTGCTGCTGTTCGCCCGGCGGCACGAGCTCGACGGCATCCTGGACGGGATCGTCTATGCCGGCATGGTCGGGATCGGCTTCGCGTTCACCGAGAACATCCTCTACCTGGCCGCCGCGTACATGGGAGGTGCCGGGGTCGGCCCGGGCGGGATCGAGGCGGCCACCGGCACCTTCGTGGTCCGGGGCATCTTCAGCCCGTTCGCGCACCCGTTCTTCACCGCGGCGATCGGCATCGGCGTCGGCTACGCCGTGATCACCCACCGCCCCCTCTGGCGTTTCCTCGCGCCGCTGTTGGGTTACGGGGTCGCCGTGGTCGGACATGCGTTCTGGAACGGCACCGCGCTGCTCGCCGGCGGGCAGCTGTTCGTGCTCACCTACGTGTTCGCGATGGTGCCGGCGTTCTTCGTGCTCGTCGGGTTCGCGGTCTGGGCCCGCAGCCGGGAGGGCCTGCTGCTCACCCGCGCCCTGACCGACTGCGCCGACCGCGGCTTCCTCGGCCACGAGGAGGTGCCCTGGCTGGTCCGGCTGCCGGGACGCCGGGCCTCCCGCCGGTTCGCACGGATGCACGGTGGTCCGGGAGCCGCACGGATGATGAGTGACTACCAGCAGCAGGCGATCGAGCTCGGGTTCCTGCACGCCCGTGTCCTGCGCGGGAACGCTCCGGTCGACTTCGCGCGACGCGGGCAGGCGATGGTCGACCACCTGCGCGCATTGCGTCCGTTTGTGGTGTTTCCCCAGCCGGCTGGTAGAAACGTCGGCACACGACCGCGATGGGAGGCTGGACGGTGAACGCGGGCGCGACCACGACCGACATGATCACGGCACTGGTCCGCCTCCGTGAGGCCCTGCAGGGCGCCGTCCTCCCGCTGGACCTGCCCGGTGCCGAGGCGCAGCGTTCCGCGCGGGCCGAGATGGTCGACCAGCTCGAGGACTACGTGCTGCCCCGGCTGATCCAGATCGACGCGCCGCTGCTCGCGGTGGTCGGCGGCTCCACCGGGGCGGGCAAGTCCACGCTGGTCAACTCACTGGTCGGCACCAGGGTCACCGAGCCCGGTGTGCTGCGCCCGACCACCCGGTCACCGGTGCTGGTGCACAACCCCGCCGACGCGGACTGGTTCGACCAGGACCGGATCCTGCCGGACCTGGCGCGGACCAGCCGCGCGACCGGCGACCCAGGTGCCCTCCAACTGGTGCCCTCGGAGCAGGTTCCGGTCGGGCTCGCCATCCTCGACGCTCCCGACATCGACTCGGTGGAGGAGCGCAACCGCACGCTGGCTGCGCAGCTGCTCGCCGCGGCGGACCTGTGGCTGTTCGTGACCTCAGCCGCGCGCTACGCCGACCAGGTCCCGTGGGACTTCCTCAAGGCGGCGGCCGATCGGAGCACGGCAGTGGCCGTGGTTCTCGACCGCACCCCGCCGGAGGCGGTGGAAGAGGTCAGCGGGCACCTGGCCCGGATGCTCAGCACCCGCGGCCTGCGCGACTCCCCGTTGTTCACGGTCGTCGAGGGCCCGGTCGACGACGACGGTCTGCTTCCGGCGGCGTCGGTCGCCGAGATCCGCAGCTGGCTGGACCTGCTCGCGGCGGACGCGGATGCGCGCACGGCAGTGGTCAAGCAGACCCTGGACGGCGCGATCCGCAGCCTGGCCCGGCGTACCCACGTCGTCGCGGACGCGACCGCCGAGCAGGCCGCGATGGGCACCCGGCTTCGACTGGACGTGGAGAAGGCGTACGACGAGGCGATCGCCCGCGTCGACGAGGCATCGGCGGACGGCACCCTGTTGCGCGGCGAGGTGCTCGCCCGCTGGCAGGAGTTCGTCGGCACCGGCGAGCTGCTCCGCTCCTTGGAGACGAAGGTCGGCTGGCTCCGGGACCGGATCGTCGGCATCCTCCGCGGGCGCCCGCAACAAGTCGAGAAGGTGACCGTCGCGGTCGAGTCCGGGCTGGAGACCCTGATCCTCGAGCACGCCGAGAACGCCGCCGAGCGGGCCGAGGCCTCGTGGCGTTCGGTGGAGGCGGGCCAGCACCTCGTCGAGGACTCCGGGCGGGATCTGGGCCGGGCCTCACGCGACTTCCGGGGGAAGGTCGAGCGCGCCGTACGCGACTGGCAGCACGACGTGCTCGAGATGGTCCGCACCGAGGGAGCCGACAAGAGGTCCACGGCCCGGTTCCTCGCCTTCGGCGTGAACGGGCTCAGCGTGGCGCTGATGGTGGTCGTGTTCGCCCACACCGCCGGGGTCACCGGCGCCGAGGCCGGGATCGCCGGTGGCAGCGCGGTGGTCGGCCAGAAGCTGCTCGAGGCCGTCTTCGGTGACCAGGCGGTCCGCCGGCTCGCCGAGAACGCGCGGCGCGACCTGCGCGTTCGGGTCGAGGGCCTGCTCGACTCCGAACGCGCCCGTTTCCTCGACGTGCTCGAAGGGCTGGAGATCCAGCCCGACATCGCTGACCACCTGCGGGCGGTGGCGCGCCGGGTCGACGACCTCCGGTTCGCCGAGCAACCGGTGGAGGGCCAGGCATGACGGCCCTGCTCGACGGCGCCAAGAAGCTGGTCGGTCTCGGGTCCTCCGACGTCGCGGTGAAGGTCGACGGTCTCCAGCAGGCCGTGGAGTCGGCCCGTGGGCGGCTCGACGACGCCTTGATCGACGACGCGGCCGGTGTCGTGGAGCGCGCCGGTGCCAGGCTCCGGCTGTCCGGCGACCACACCGTGGTCGCGCTGGCCGGGGCGACCGGGTCGGGCAAGTCCTCGACGTTCAACGCGCTGACCGGGCTGGACCTGGCCGCGGTCGGGGTACGCCGCCCCACCACATCGTGGACCACCGCGTGTGCGTGGGGAGCCGACGGGGCCGGCGAGCTGATGGACTGGCTCGGAGTGCCCAAGCGGCACCAGGTCTCGCGCGACAGCATGCTGGACTCGCCCCGCGGAGACGGTGACCTGCAGGGCCTGGTGCTGCTGGACCTCCCGGACCACGACTCCACCGAGGTCGCCCACCATGTCGAGGTGGACCGGCTGGTCAAGCTCACCGACATGCTCGTCTGGGTGCTCGATCCCCAGAAGTACGCCGACGCGGCGATCCACGACCGGTACCTCAAGCCACTGGCCTCCCACAAGGAGGTGATGCTGGTCGCGCTCAACCACATCGACACGGTTCCCGCCGAGCGCCGAGCGGCGATGGTCGCCGACCTCGAGCGGCTGCTGAAGGCCGACGGGCTCGCCGGCGTCCCGGTGCTGACCACCTCCGCGCGGGATGGCGAGGGGATCGCCGAGCTCAAGAAGGCGATCGCCTCGCAGGTAGCGGCAAAGAAGGCGACGCGGGCCCGGCTGCTGGCCGACGTCACCTCGGTCGCCGAGCGGTTGCAGTTCGTGAACGGGTCGGCCAGGCCCGGGGACGTCGCTCGCGCGCGGAAGAGCGAGCTCGTCGACGCGTTCGCCGACGCGGCCGGGGTGCCCACCGTCGTCCGCGCCGTCGAGAAGGCCACCAAGGTCCGGGCCCGGCGGGCGACCGGGTGGCCGGTCACGTCCTGGCTCTCCAAGCTGAAGCCGGACCCGTTGCGGCGGCTGCACCTCGACCTCGGCGCCGAGCACAAGCAGCTGACCGCCGGCGCACGCGCCTCCCTGCCGCAGGTCTCGCAGGTCCAGCGGGCCCGGGTCGACACGGCCGTGCGCGAACTGGCCGACGACGCCTCGACGGAGCTGACCCGGCCGTGGGTGGCCGCGGTCCGGCAAGCATCGGTGTCGCGGCTCCCGGACCTCAACGACGCGCTGGACAAGGCGGTCTCCGGCACGGATCTCGGGGTCGGGCGTACGCCGATCTGGTGGCGACTGGTGCGGGTGCTCCAGTGGGTGCTCATCCTGACCGCGCTGGTCGGGGGACTGTGGCTGGCCGGCCTGGCGGTGTTCGGCTACCTGCAGATGCCGGCGCCGGAGACCCCCGACTACCAGGGGTTCCCACTGCCGACGCTGATGCTGCTCGGGGGAGTCGCGGCCGGCATCCTGCTCGGACTGGTCTGCCGGGTGCTTACCGGGCTGTCCGCGCGGGCCAAGGCGCGCTCGGCCGACCGGAGGCTCCGCGCGGCGATCGCGGAGGTGACCGAGCGGCTGGTGATCGAGCCGATCGAGGCCGAGATGGCCGCCTACCGCTCGGTGCGCGACGGGCTCGCCGCCGCCCTGAAGTGACCCGCCCCGGCCGCCGGCCAGGTTCTATGCACAGCCTGCCGTCGGCCCGGGACGTCCACAGCTCGCGGAGTCGAGGCTGCCTCCCGTCGTAGGTCGAGGGCAGCCTGTGCGTCGTACCGGAAATCAACCGACGCAAGGAGCTTCGACATGAGCGACACGTTCGTCACCTTCCGTGGCTGGGTGGGCAACGAGGTGACCCACCGGGAGCCCAACGGGATCAGCGTGGTCAACCTGCGGGTGGCCTCCACGCCGCGGATCAAGCGCAAGGGCGACTGGATCGACGGTGACACCACCTGGTACTCGGTCAACGCGTGGCGGAGCCTCGCCGACAACGTCCGGGACTCGGTCAAGAAGGGCGACGCCGTGATCGTGCACGGGCGGCTGCGGACCGAGGCGTGGACCCGAGAGGACAAGCAGGTCTCGAACACCCTGGTCGTCGAGGCGAGCTTCGTCGGTCACGACCTGACCCGGGGCACGAGCACCTTCATGAAGTCGACCCGGCAGGAGCGCAGCAACGACGTGGACGTGCACGAGGAGATCCAGGACCTGGTCCACCGCGAGGCCGACGAGACACCGCAGATGGACCCGTGGGGGAACCCGAAGATCGTCCAGGACTCGGCGGAGCAGGACCCGTTCCGGACCGGTGTGCCGGCGGCCTGAGCGGGCGCGTGACGTGACGCGATCGACGCAGGCCGATTGGAGCCGACGGGCCCGGGCGCCGTAGGCTCTCGGACCATGGCTGACTATGTTTTCACGCTGCGCAATGTGCGCAAGGCCCACGGTGACAAGGTTGTTCTCGACAACGTCACCTTGTCGTTCCTGCACGGGGCCAAGATCGGTGTCGTCGGCCCGAACGGGACCGGCAAGTCGACGCTGCTGAAGATCATGGCGGGCCTCGACCATCCCTCCAACGGTGACGCGATCATCGACCCCGAAGCGACCGTGGGCATGCTCCAGCAGGAGCCGCCGTTGACCGAGGGGAGGACGGTCCTCGAGAACGTCGAGGAGGCCGTGGGCGAGATCAAGCACAAGCTCGACCGGTTCAACCAGATCTCCGAGGAGCTCGCCGACCCCGAGGCGGACTACGACAAGCTGCTCGCCGAGATGGGCGACCTGCAGACCGACCTCGACCACGCCAACGCCTGGGACCTGGACAGCCGGCTCGACCAGGCGATGGACGCGCTGCGCTGCCCGCCGCCGGAGGCGCTCGTCGACAAGCTGTCGGGCGGTGAACGTCGCCGGGTCGCCCTGTGCAAGCTGCTCCTCCAACAGCCCGACCTGCTGCTGCTCGACGAGCCCACCAACCACCTCGACGCCGAGTCGGTGCAGTGGCTGGAGAACCACCTGGCCGGCTACCCGGGTGCGGTCCTGGCCGTGACCCACGACCGGTACTTCCTGGACAACGTTGCGAGCTGGATCCTCGAGCTCGACCGGGGCAAGGCCCACCCCTACGAGGGCAACTACTCCACCTACCTGGAGACGAAGAAGTCGCGGCTCCAGGTCGAGGGCCAGAAAGACGCCAAGCGGGCGAAGATGCTCGAGCGGGAGCTGGAGTGGGTCCGCTCGAACCCGAAGGCTCGCCAGGCGAAGAGCAAGTCCCGGCTCGCGCGCTACGAGGAGCTGGCCGCCGAAGCCGAGCGGAACCGCAAGGTGGACCTGTCCGAGATCAACATCCCGGCCGGACCCCGGCTCGGCGACGTGGTGCTGGAGGCGGAGAACCTGCGCAAGGGCTTCGGTGACCGGGTCCTCATGCACGACCTGTCGTTCAAGCTGCCGCGCGCAGGCATCGTGGGTGTGATCGGCCCGAACGGCGTCGGCAAGACGACCCTGTTCCGGATGATCGTGGGGGAGGAGAAGCCCGACGCGGGCGAGCTCACGGTCGGCAAGACCGTCAGCATCTCTTACGTCGACCAGAGTCGCGGCGGCATCGACCCCAACAAGAACGTCTGGGAGGTCGTCTCCGACGGGCTGGACTTCATCAAGGTCGCGAACTTCGAGATGCCGAGCCGGGCCTACATCGCCTCATTCGGGTTCAAGGGACCGGACCAGCAGAAGAAGGCGGGGGTGCTCTCCGGTGGTGAGCGCAACCGGCTGAACCTTGCCCTGACGCTGAAGATGGGCGGCAACATGCTGCTCCTCGACGAGCCGACCAACGACCTGGACGTGGAGACGCTGCAGTCGCTCGAGGACGCGCTCCTGGAGTTCCCGGGCTGCGCCGTGATCACCTCGCACGACCGGTGGTTCCTGGACCGGACCGCGACCCACATCCTCGCGTGGGAGGGCGACGACGAGGATGAGGGCAAGTGGTTCTGGTTCGAGGGCAACTTCGCCTCGTACGAGGCGAACAAGGTCGAACGCCTCGGTGACGAAGCGGCCCGTCCGCACCGGGTGACGCACCGCAAGCTGACTCGCGACTGACCTTTCGCGGTTCAGCGGATGTCGGCGGCCGGGTTCGCCTCGATGAGCTTGTCCGTCACGGTGTTGAAGACGCGGCCGAGCGCCTCGAAGTCCTCGTCGCCGGCCAGGTCGACCAGGAACTGGCGCACGCCCGCGACGTGCGTCGGGGCCGCCTGCTGAAGCGCCGCGAACCCGCGGTCGGTGATGACGGCCTCGACACCGCGGCCGTCGGACAGACAGGCGGCCCGCTCCACCAGGCCGGCCTTCTCCAACCGCGCGATCGTGTGCGTGACGCGGCTACGCGAGTGGCTGACCGAGTCCGCCAGCACGGCCATCCGCATCCGCCTGCCCTCGGACTCGGAGAGCCGGACCAGGATCTCGTACTCCGGCATGGACAGGTTGTGCTGCTCGCGGAGCTCGCGGTCCAGGCGGTCCATCAGCAGGGTCGTGCCCACGAGAAAGGCCCGCCAGGACCGCTGCTGGTCCGGGTCGAGCCATCGGACGTCCGCGGTGTCGTCGGTCATGGACCAAGTCTACCGATGCCATAGTTGAACATTCAACGAAGGCCTGGTAAGGTCTTCCTAGAACTTGAAGATACAACCTTTAGGAGCTTCCGCATGAGCATCGACGTTGCCACCACCGCCATCCCCGTCGGCACCTGGACCATCGACCCGAGCCACTCCGAGGTCGGCTTCACCGCCCGCCACCTGATGAGCAAGGTCCGCGGCCTGTTCGAGAAGTTCGAGGGCACGATCGTGACCGGCGAGAACCCGTCGGCGACCGCCTCGATCGACCTGACCTCGATCAACACCCGCGACGAGAACCGCGACGCGCACCTGCGCTCCGCCGATTTCTTCGACGTGGAGAACACCGGCCCGATGACCTTCGTGAGCACCAAGGTGGAGCAGGCCGGCAACGGCCTCCTCGTCACCGGCGACCTGACCATCAAGGGCGTCACCAAGCCGGTCACGCTCGACGTCGAGTACCTCGGCTCCGAGACCGACCCGTGGGGCGGCACCCGCGCCGGCTTCGAGGGCACCACCGAGATCTCCCGCAAGGACTGGGGCGTCGACTTCAACATCCCGATGGACGGCGGCCGGCTCCTCGTCGGCGACAAGATCAACATCACCATCGCCGCGCAGGCCGTGCTGCAGCAGGACCAGTGATCCCGCCTCCGGCCGGCCCGCAACGGGTCGGC
This sequence comes from Nocardioidaceae bacterium, assembly GCA_035249775.1. Lineage (GTDB taxonomy): Bacteria > Actinomycetota > Actinomycetes > Propionibacteriales > Nocardioidaceae > Nocardioides_C. Next base: position 14,914 of record DATFGA010000434.1, read on the forward strand.
CGGAGCGGCGTACCTCCCACGGCAAACTGCCGCTCCCCATGGTGCGAAACCCATGGGGAGCGGCAGTTTCGCTGCATACCGTGGTGTTCTGGCCGCAGTACGGCGCGGGTCAGCTGATCCGTTCCAGGACCAGCGCCATCCCCTGACCGCCCCCGACGCACATCGTGATCAGGCCGGTCTGCTTGTCGTGCCACTTCAGCGAGTTGAGCATGGTGTTCTGCAGCCGGGCGCCGGTCATCCCGAACGGGTGACCCACGGCGATCGCGCCGCCGTTGACGTTGAGCCGGTCGAGGTCGATCCCGAGGTCGCGGTACGACGGGACGACCTGGGCGGCGAATGCCTCGTTGATCTCCACCAGGTCGATGTCGTCGATGGTCATCCCCGCCCGTTTCAGGGCCTGCTTGCTGGCCTCGACCGGGCCGAGCCCCATGATCTCCGGCGACAGGCCGGTGACGCCGGTGGAGACCACCCGGGCCAGGGGAGTGATCCCGAGCTCGGCCGCCTTGGTGTCGGACATCACCACCACCGCCGCCGCACCGTCGTTGAGCGGGCAGCAGTTCGCCGCGGTGACCACGCCGTCGGGACGGAAGACCGGCTTGAGCTCGGCGGCCGCCTCCAGGGTCACCCCGGCCCGCGGGCCGTCGTCCTTGCCGACCACCGTGCCGTCGGGCGTGGTGACCGGCGTGATCTCGTTGGCCCAGAAGCCGTCCGCGATCGCCTTCTCGGCCAGGTTCTGGCTGCGCACGCCGAACTCGTCGAGCTCCTCGCGGGTCAGCCCGCGCAGCCTGGCCACGTTCTCGGCGGTCTGCCCCATCGCGATGTAGGCGTCGGGGAGGTTGCCGTCCTCGCGCGGGTCGTGCCAGCCCACGCCGCCCCCGGCGGTCTGGTCGGTGCGCGCCATCGCCTCGTCGAACAGCGGGTTCTTGGTATCGGGATGGTGGTCTGAGGTGCCCTTGGCGAACCGGGACACCGTCTCCACCCCCGCGGAGAGGAACACGTCGCCCTCGCCGGCCTTGATCGCGTGGAACGCCATCCGGGTGGTCTGGACCGACGACGAGCAGTAGCGGGTGATCGTCGCCCCGGGGAGGTGGTCGTAGCCGAGCATCACCGCGACGATCCGCCCCATGTTGAAGCCGCTCTCGCCACCGGGCAGGCCGCAGCCGAGGTAGAGGTCGTCGATGTCGCGCGGGTCGAGCTCGGGGATCTTGTCCAGCGCCGCCCGGATCATCGCGGCGGTGAGGTCGTCGGGACGGAGGTCCTTCAACGAGCCCTTGTTCGCCCTGCCGATCGGTGAGCGGGCGGCGGAAACGATCACTGCCTCGGGCATGAGGGGCTCCGATCTGTCGGGTGGTCAACGAGGCCAGCCTAGGTCGGAGAAACGGGTCTGGCAGGATCGAGAACGTGCGCCACGTCTACTACTGCCCGCTGCGCTGGGCCGACATGGACTCGCTGGGACACGTCAACAACGTGACCTATGTCGACTACCTCCAGGAGGCGCGCGTCGACATGCTCTCGGTGCACGCGCCGGCCAGCGGCGGCGAGGAGCTCGCGGAAGGGGTCGTCGTGGTCCGCCACGAGGTGGAGTTCGTGGCGCCGCTGGTGTTCCGGCGCGAGCCGGTGCGGATCGAGTCGTGGGTGACCCGGATCCGGGCGGCGTCGTTCACGATGAACTACGAGATCCTCGACGAGCTCGAGAACGGGGAGCGCCGGGTCTACACCAGGGCAGCCACCCTCCTCACGCCGTACATCTTCACCCACGAGCGGCCACGGCGGATCCGGCCGGAGGAGAAGGCGGTGCTCGAGCGGTTCCTCGAGCCGGTCCCGGAGCCGGTCCGATGACGCGGCACCGCTACGACTGCCGGGTCCGGTTCTCCGACGTCGACATCTACGGCCACGTCAACAACGTGAAGTACTTCGAGTACTACCAGGAGGCCCGATTGTCGTTCCTCGCCAACCTCGTCGCCGACGACGCGCGGCTGTCATTGGTGGTGGCCCGGCTCGACGTGGACTACAAGCGGCCGATCCTGTTCCGCAGCGACCCCTACGTCGTGGAGTCGTGGGTGACCCGGGTGGGCACGTCGTCGTTCGGGCTAGCGGCCGAGATCAAGGACGGCGACCAGATGCTCTCCCGCGCCGAGGCGGCGATGGTCGCCTTCGACCTGCACACCCAGCGCTCCCGCCCGCTCGGCGAGGAGGAGCGCACGTGGCTCACCACGACGCACCAGGGCTGAGCTACTCCTCGAAGGTGTTCACCATGAACTGCGCGGCGTGCGTGACGTAGTCCCAGAACTGCGCCTCGTGCTCGGGGGAGAGGTTCGCCGACTCCAGGCCGGCCCGGAAGTGCATCAGCCAGTGGTCACGGGCGAGCGGGGTGACCTTGAACGGTGCGTGCCGCATCCGCAGCCGCGGGTGCCCGCGCCGCTCGGAGTACGTCGTCGGTCCGCCCCAGTACTGCGCCAGGAACATCGTGAACCGATCCGCAGCCGGCGCCAGGTCCTCCTCGGGGTACATCGGCCGCAGCACCTCATCGGTCGCGACGCCCTCGTAGAAGCGGTCGACGATCTTGGCGATCGTGGGATAGCCGCCGATCGCGTCGTAGAAGGTCTGCCCGGGCTGCTCTTGTGTGGTGCTCACTTGTCTATTGTCCCCAACCGGGCAAGAGTCGGGGTGGGCGCCATGCAACCGCCCGCTCGACCGAGACCCCGAACACACGAAGGAGATGCAGATGGCAACGACCCGTACCGCCAAGGCGCACTGGGAAGGCTCGCTCTTCGAGGGCTCCGGCACCGTCAACCTGGAGTCCTCGGGACTCGGCAGCTATGACGTGTCCTGGCCGGCCCGGACCGAGGAGCCGAACGGGAAGACCAGTCCCGAGGAGCTGATCGCCGCGGCCCACTCCTCCTGCTTCTCGATGGCGCTGTCCAACGGGCTCGCCCAGGCCGGCAGCCCGCCGCAGGCGCTGGACACCCGGGCGGACGTGACCTTCCAGCCCGGCGAGGGCATCACCGGTATTCACATCACCGTGGTCGGCAAGGTCGACGGGATGAGCGCCGAGGACTTCACCAAGGCGGCCGAGGGTGCCAAGGAGAACTGCCCGGTCTCCCAGGCGCTGAAGGGCACCAAGATCACCTTGGACGCCTCCCTGGGCTGAGTGAGCTCCTGACTTCCGGCGCCTCAGCCGTCCTTCGGCTGGGGCGCCGCCGTGTCCGGAGCGCTGGCCGGCTGGGGCACGCCGGCCGCCTCACGGTGCCAGACCACCCGCTGCGGAAGCGGGATCTCGATCCCCTCGTAGTCGAAGCGGGCCTTGATCCGCTGCCGCATCTCGCGGGCGACCTCCCACTGCTCGAGCGGTGCCGTCTTGAGGGTGACCCGCACCACCACACCGTCCGGGTCCCAGCGCTCGACGCCCCACACCTCCGGCTCCTCGATGATCACGTCCTTGAAGTCCTCGTCCTCCCACAGTCCGTGCGCGACGTCCTGGAGGATGCCGCGGACCCGGTGCAGGTCCTCGCCGAAGGAGACCGGGATGTCCAGCACCGTGCGGGCCCAGTTCTGACTCATGTTGCCCACGCGCATGATCTCGCCGTTGCGGACGTACCAGACCGTGCCGTTCACGTCGCGGAGCCGGGTCACCCGCAGGCTCACCGCCTCGACGGTGCCGGTGGCCTCGCCGACGTCGATCACGTCGCCGACGCCGTACTGGTCCTCGAAGATCATGAAGATGCCGGACAGGTAGTCGCCGACCAGGCTCTGGGCGCCGAAACCCAGCGCGATACCGAGGATTCCGGCGCTGGCGATCAGCGGCGCGACCTCGTAGCCGAGCTCGGAGATGCCCATGATGATGACGATCGCGACGATCACGGCGGTGACCGTGTTCTTCAGCAGCGACCCCATCGCCTTGGCCCGCTGCACCCGGCGCGCGGCGTTCGGGGTGGCCGGTCCGGTGACCACCGCCTCCTCCTTGGAACGACCCAGTCGCCGCCGGCTGATGTGCGTGGGAAGCACACCTTCCGCGGCCTGGTCGGTCACCCGGTCGATCAGCCGGTGCAGCAGCCAGCGCGCGATCACCGCGAGCAGGATCAGGCCGAGGATCGCGAGCGGCTTGCCGATCAGCCAGTCCGAGGCGAGCGCGATCCGCTCGTTCTCGGTCAGGTTGTAGGTGATGGTGCACACGTTGCCGTTGTCGACGGCGTCGCACACCTGGGTGTCGCTCATCAGATCCATGGCAGGGAGGCTACGAGAGGACATCGCTGAGCCCCAAACGCGTTCGATACCCTTGCAGTGTGATGACTTCCCTCGACACCCCCGCCGTACGACGCCTGCTCCGGGTGGCCGCGCTGACGCCCGTGATCCTGGTCTCACTCGCGGCTCCGGCGATGGCTGCGCCGCCCGAGGCGTGGCCGGAGACGGAGCCGCCGTCGACCTTCAGCATGCTGCTCGTCCTGGTGCTGATCCCGCTGGGACTGGTCGCGGTGATCAGCCTGCTGGTGCTGGTGCCGGCGATGGCACGCGGTGAGAAGTACACGCCGGGGCAGGCCTGGCGCGGCGAGAGCGAGTGGTTCGGTGGGCCGCGCGGCGGCGTCGCGGCGAGCGACACCACTCCGCCCGAGGCCATCGAGAGCACCGAGGACTCCGACCGGGGTGGTGCAAGTGGCCGCTGGTGACGCCTTCACCTCGAGCCAGCGCTACGAGATCGACCGGGCGATCCGTGACGCAGAGACCGTGTGCCGCTACGAGTTCTCCGTCTACGTCGGCGCGTCGGAGGGGGAGACCCGGCCGTTCGCGCAGCGGCTGCACTCGACGTTGACGGCGCCGGAACGTTCTGTGCTGGTGATGGTCGACCCGGCGGCCCGGATCGTCGAGATCGTGACCGGCGCCGAGGTGCGTCGCGACCTCGAGGACGGCGAGGTCCGGCTCGCGGTGCTGTCGATGCAGACCGCCTTCGCCGCGGGTGACCTGGTGGGCGGCATCACGCAGGGCGTGATGATGCTGGCGGACCACGCCCGTCGACCGCGGATGCTGCACGCCGAGTAGCCGCTCCAGGACAGAGCAAAGGGCCGCACCCCTGAGGGGATGCGGCCCTTTGCGTGCTCGCCGGGTCGCGTCAGCCGGCGTCCTTGGCCTGGGCGGCCAGGGCCCGTTCGAGGTCGGCGGCACCCTCACGTACGTAGCGCTTGGCGGCCGGGTTCGCGTCGGACGACTCGAGCCAGGCGTTGACCGTGTCCAGCGTCTGCTGGGTCGGGATCGCCCGCGGGAACAGGTGCTGCAGCACGACCGAGGCGCGCTGCACGCCCTTCTCCTCCCAGACCCGGGCGGCCTCGTCGAGGTACTTCGCGACGTACGGCTCGAGCAGCTCCTCCTGGCCGGGCACCTGGAACGAGAAGGCGATGCTGCGCTGTGTCTCGTTCGGCACGTCGTCGCGGACGACTGCGTCGTTCCACGCCTCTTCCTTCGCCTCCGAAGTGGGGATCACGCTCAGTGCACCGGCAGCGTGCTCCTGCCCGGAGATGGTCTGGTCGCGATCGCGTTCGGCGAGCACCGCCGCCTTGTCGGCGCGGCCGGCGTAGGCGAGCGACTTCAGCAGGGTCCACCGCAGATCGGTGTCCACGGTCAAGCCGTCCAGCGTGACCGAGCCGTCGTAGAGCCCCTGGACGAAGGCGAGGCCCTCGTCGCTCAGCGCTGCCGACCCGTAGGCGCGGGCGAGCGCCAGCTGGTGGTCGCTGCCTGGCCTGGCGTTCTCCAGCAGCTTCCGCAGGCCCTGCTCCCACGTGCTCTTCAGCGAGTCACGGGTCGCCGGGTTGGAGTAGGTGTCGACTGCCTGCTTGGCGTAGCGGAGCAGCGCCCCGACCGCGGTGAGGTCACTCTCCGTGCCGACCCCCTGCAGGACCAGCTTCACGAAGTCGGTCGTGGACATCTCGGCGTCGCGCGTCATGTCCCAGGTCGCGCCCCAGCACAGGGCCCGGGCGAGGGAGTCGTCCAGCGAGTCGATCGAGGACACCACCGTCGCCAGCGAGCGCTCGTCGAGGCGGATCTTGGCGTAGGTCAGGTCGCCGTCGTTGAGCAGCACCAGGTCCGGCTGCTGCTGGCCGACCAGCTCCTCGATCACCGTGCGCTCGCCCTTGACGTCGGTCTCCACGTTGGTACGTCGCACCAGGCGGCCGTCCCGGTTGTCGTAGAGGCCGATCCCGATCCGGTGCCGGCGGATCGTCGGGAAGTCTGGGTGAGCGGACTGTCGCACGGCGAACGAGGTGAACGCACCATCGGCGTCGACCTCGAAGTCGGGGGTCAGCGTGTTCACCCCCGATGTCTGCAGCCACTCCTGGGCCCAGGCATGGAGGTCGCGGCCCGAGGCCTTCTCGAGCGCGCCGAGCAGGTCCGTGAGCTCGCTGTTGCCGAACTCGTGCTGCTTGAAGTAGGCGCGCAGGCCCTGGAGGAAGTCCTCCTCGCCGACCCAGGCCACCAGCTGCTTGAGCGCGGAGGCGCCCTTCGCGTAGGTGATCCCGTCGAAGTTCACCTCGACCGCCTCGAGGTCGTAGTTGTCGGCCGCGATCGGGTGGGTGGAGGGCAGCTGGTCCTGGCGGTAGGCCCAGTTCTTGCGGGCATTGGTGAACCCGGTCCACGCTTCGTCGTACTTCGTCGCCTTGACCGACGCGTGGTGGCTGGCCCACTCGGCGAACGACTCGTTCAGCCACAGGTCGTCCCACCAGCGCATGGTGACCAGGTCGCCGAACCACATGTGCGCCATCTCGTGCAGGATCGTGTTCGCGCGCTGCTCGTAGAACGAGTGGGTCTGCCGGCTGCGCGGCAGGTACTCGTCGCGGAAGGTGACACAGCCGGCGTTCTCCATCGCACCCATGTTGTACTCGGGCACGTAGAGCTGGTCGTACTTGTGGAACGGGTAGGGGTAGTCGAAGGCGTCCTCGAAGAACGCGAAGCCCTGCTTGGTGACCTCGAGCAGGTCGTCCACGTCGAGGTGTTCCTTCATCGACTGGCGGCAGTAGTGGCCGAGCGAGATCTCCCCGTGCTTGCCGGAGTAGGAGTCCATCACCTCGTGGTACTCACCGGCCACGACCGCGGTGATGTAGGTCGACATCGGCTCGGTGGCCGGGAAGCTCCACGTCGCCTTGCCGTCACCGGCGTCGACCGGCTCGGGGGTCGGCGCGTTCGAGACGACCTTCCAGCCGGACGGCGCGGTCACCGTGAACGTGAACACCGACTTCAGGTCCGGCTGCTCGAAGGTGGTGTAGACGCGACGCGCGTCCGGCACCTCGAACTGCGTGTAGGTGTAGACACGGTCGTCGGCGGGGTCGACGAACCGGTGGAGGCCCTCGCCGGTGCGGCTGTAGGTGCAGTCGGCGACCACCCGCAGCTCGTTGTCGGCGGCCAGGTCGTCGAGCTGGATCCGGTTGTCGCGGTAGACCGCGTCCGCGTCCAGCGGTTTCCCGTTGAGCGTGAGCTCGCGGATCGTCGCGCCGACCAGGTCGGCGAAGGTGGAGGTCCCCGGCTGCGTGCACGAGAACCGGATCACGGTCGTGGAGCCGAAGGTCTTGTCGGACGTGGTGAGGTCGAGGTCCACGGTGTAGGAGTCGACGCTGAGGATCTCGGCGCGGGCGCGCGCCTCATCCCGGGTGAGGTTGGTTCCAGGCATGGATGCATCCTTGCACCCGCTCCGGGGAACAATCCAACGGCTTTGGGAATTGCTCAGATGGGTACCAAAAAGCCATCCTCACCGATAAGGGAGCGAAACCGCATGAGCACCGCCACCGAACAGCTGACCGAGCGCACCCCCGTCGACTTCTGGTTCGACCCCATGTGCCCGTGGGCCTGGATGACGTCACGCTGGTTGCTGGAGGTGGAGCAGGTACGCCGCATCGCCCCCTCGTTCCACGTGATGAGCCTGGCCTACCTCAACGAGGACAAGGACATCCCGGACAACTACCGCGAGTTCCTGAAGCCCGCCTGGGGGCCGGTGCGGGTGTGCATCGCCGCCGCGGAGGCCGAGGGTGACGACATCCTGCTTCCGCTCTACACCGCGCTCGGGAACCGGATCCACCTCCAGGAGCGCACGGTCGACCGCGCGCTGATCGAGGAGGCGCTGGCCGAGGTCGGCCTGCCGACCGGGCTCGCGGACGCGATGGACAGCACCGAGTTCGACGACGCCCTGAAGAAGTCGCACCACCTCGGCATGGACCAGGTCGGCATGGACGTGGGCACCCCGGTGATCAGCGCCGACGGTGTCGCGTTCTTCGGTCCGGTGGTGACCCCGGCGCCGAAGGGCGAGGCCGCCGGCCGGCTCTGGGACGGCGTGCTCCTCGTCGCCGGGACCCCCGGGTTCTACGAGCTCAAGCGGACCCGTGACAAGGGCCCCGACTTCTCCTGACCGACTTGTCAGGCCCTGTGCGCGCCATAGCGGTCACAGGGCCTGACAACTCGGTGGACGGTCACCCCTAGGATCCTGGGTATGACCAAAGTCCTGTCCGCCGTCGCCTGGCCGTACGCCAACGGCCCGCGCCACATCGGCCATGTCGCCGGTTTCGGCGTGCCCTCCGACGTGTTCAGTCGGTACATGCGGATGGCCGGTCACGACGTGTTGATGGTCTCCGGGACCGACGAGCACGGCACCCCGATCCTGGTCGCCGCGGACGCGGAGGGAGTCTCCGCGCGCGAGCTCGCCGACCGCAACAACCGGGTGATCGTCGAGGACCTGGCGGCGCTGGGGCTGTCCTACGACCTGTTCACCCGGACCACGACCCGCAACCACTACGCGGTCGTCCAGGAGATGTTCACGACCGTCCACAAGAACGGCTACATGGTCGAGCAGACCACGCACGGCGCGATCTCGCCGTCGACGGGGCGCACGCTGCCGGACCGTTACATAGAGGGCACCTGCCCGATCTGTGGCTACGACGGTGCGCGCGGCGACCAGTGCGACAACTGCGGGAACCAGCTCGACCCGACCGACCTCAAGGACCCGCGCAGCCGCATCAACGGCGAGACCCCGGAGTTCGTGGAGACCCAGCACTTCTTCCTCGACCTGCCCGCGCTCGCCGGTGCGCTGGGGGAGTGGCTCGACGAGCGGGCGGCCTCGGGCACCTGGCGGCCGAACGTGATCCGGTTCAGCCAGAACATCCTCGAGGACATCCGCCCCCGCGCGATGACCCGCGACATCGACTGGGGCATCCCGGTCCCGCTCGAGGGCTGGCGCGACAACCCGACCAAGCGTCTCTACGTCTGGTTCGACGCGGTGATCGGCTACCTGTCCGCGTCGATCGAGTGGGCCCGCCGCCTCGGCGAGCCGGACCGCTGGCGTGAGTGGTGGAACGACCCGGACGCGCTGTCCTACTACTTCATGGGCAAGGACAACATCACGTTCCACTCCCAGATCTGGCCCGCCGAGCTGCTCGCGTACGACGGACGTGGCGACCGTGGTGGGGAGCCGGGGGCCTACGGCCGGCTGAACCTGCCCACCGAGGTGGTGTCCTCGGAGTTCCTGACGATGGAGGGCCGCAAGTTCTCCTCCTCCAAGGCGGTCGTGATCTTCGTCCGCGACGTGCTCGAGCGCTACCAGCCCGACGCGTTGCGCTACTTCATCTCCGCGGCCGGGCCGGAGAACCAGGACAGCGACTTCACCTGGGCGGAGTTCGTACGACGCACCAACGACGAGCTCGTCGCGGGCTGGGGAAACCTGGTCAACCGGACCGCGAACATGATCCACAAGAGCTTCGGTGAGCTGCCGGCGGCCGGCGAGCTGACCGACGAGGACCGCACGTTGCTGGAGACGGTGGCGGCCGGCTTCGACACGGTCGGCGGGCTGATCGGGCGGCACCGGCAGAAGCAGGCGCTCGGCGAGGCGATGCGCGTCGTCGCGGAGGTCAACAAGTACGTCTCCGACATGGCGCCCTGGAAGCTCAAGGCCGAGGAGGAGCGCGAGCGGCTCGCGACGATCCTGCACGTGACCGCCCAGGCCGTCAGCGACTGCAACACGCTGCTGTCGCCGTTCCTGCCGCACAGCGCGAACGCGGTGCACCGGGTGCTCGGCGGCTCGGGGGACATCGCGCCGATGCCGGTGATCGAGGAGGTGGAGGACCTCGACGGGGGACCGGCGTACCCGATCCTCACCGGGGAGTACTCCGGCACGCCCTCGTGGCAGCGGCGGGAGATCACGGTCGGCACGCCGATCGGCAAGCCGGTGCCGGTGTTCACCAAGCTCGACCCGTCCGTGGTCGACGAGGAGCTCGCCCGGCTCGGCGCCTGAGATGCTGCATCCGCAGGCGGAGGCGGCGATCGCGCTGTGGTCGCAGGGGCCCAGCGTCACTGACGCGGGGTTCGGGCCGGCGGAGATCGCCGAGCAGCGACAGCTCGCCCGCGATGCCGCGGCCGCGGAGCCCCGCGAGCCGGTCGCCCACGTGGAGGAGGTCGACGCCGACGGGGTGCCGTGCCGGCTGTACCGGCCCGAAGGGGCGACCGGGGTGGTCGTGTTCGCGCACGGCGGCGGGTTCGTGTTCGGTGATCTGGACACCCACGACGGCCAGTCGCGACGGATCGCGAACCGCACCGGGATGGCGGTGCTCGCTATGGACTACCGACGCCCTCCCGAGCACCGTTTCCCCGCCGCCCCCGACGACGTGGACACCGCCGTCGCCTGGCTGCAGGGCAACGGCGCGGCCCTCGGCGTCGAGACGGAGCGGGTGGTCGCGCTCGGAGACAGCGCCGGCGGAAACCTCGCGCTGGTCGCCGCGCTGCGCAATCCCGGCACGTTCGCCGCGACCGTGCTGGTCTACCCGTTCATCGACCCGCAGGCACGGTTCCCGTCCTACCGCGAGGAGAACGGCGGGCTGACGGCGGGAGAGGCCGCGTGGTACTGGCAGCAGTACGCCGCCTCACCCGCCGACCTCGACGATCCCGACCTGGCGCCGCTCGACTCGGTGGCCCTGGGAACGCTGCCGCCCACGCTGGTCCTCGCAGCGGAGCACGACATCCTCTGCGACGAGGACGAGGAGCTCGCCCGGCGGATCGAGAAGGCCGGCGTGCCCGTGCAGCGCACGACGTACCCGGGAATGATCCACGGCTTCTGGCGCCACCCTGAGCTGTTCGACGCGGCCGAGGAGTCGCTCGCCGAGATCGCGGAGTTCCTGCGCAGGGTTGTGCCCGCGGAGGCGGTCAGCCGGGAAGGCTGATGTGCACGACCTTCGTCGTCG
>DATFGA010000435.1:0-3438 GCA_035249775.1 Nocardioidaceae bacterium
TCCGGCCGCGGCGGCATCGCGGGCCGGCGTCAACATCCCGCGCCCGCAGAGCGCCGCGCCGCCGTTGCCGCCCGGCGCGACCCTGGAGGTTCCTGGGATCACGCCCTACCTCACTCCCAACAACGCCTTCTACCGCGTCGACACCGCCCTCCGCGTTCCGGACGTCCCGGTCGACACCTGGACGCTCCGGATTCACGGCATGGTCGACAACGAGATCGAGCTGAGCTTCGAGGACCTGCTGTCGCGCCGGCTGGTGGAACGACGGATCACCCTCACCTGTGTGTCCAACCCGGTCGGCGGTGGCCTGGTCGGGAACGCCACCTGGATCGGCGTACCCATCCGCGAGCTGCTGGCCGAGGCCGGTGTCCGCGACGGCGCGGACGCGGTGAAGTCCACCAGCGCCGACGACATGACGATCGGCACGCCGCTGCAGGCGTTGACAGACGACCGCGATGCGCTGGTCGCCATCGCGATGAACGGGGAACCGCTGCCGCTCGAGCACGGGTTCCCGGCCCGGATGGTCGTGCCTGGCCTCTACGGCTACGTGTCGGCCACCAAGTGGCTGGTCGACCTCGAGGTCACCCGGTTCGGCGCGTTCGACGCCTACTGGACCGACCGTGGCTACGCCGAGGAGGCGCCGATCAAGACCTCCTCCCGGATCGACGTCCCGCGCTCCTTCGCCCGGGTGGAGGCGGGTACGACGCCGGTGGCCGGTGTGGCCTGGGCCCAGGACACCGGCATCGCCAAGGTCGAGGTCCGCGTCGACGGCGGCCCGTGGAACGAGGCCCGGCTCGCCGACGAGGACAACATCAACACCTGGCGGCAGTGGGTCTGGGAGTGGGACGCCACACCGGGAAGCCACGACCTCGAGGTCCGCGCCACCGACTCCTCGGGCTACACCCAGACCGCAGAACGGACGCCGATCGCTCCGGACGGGTCGACCGGCTGGGACAGCGTCGCCGTCACCGTCGAATGACCAATCCGCACTGCCCTGCACGACGAACCCCCCATGCGCCACGAAGCACGACACCAACCCGAAGGGAAACCAGAATCATGCGCTCCATCCGAAAGTTCACGATCGCCATCGCGGCCGTCTCCGCCCTGACCATGACCGCCGCCTGTGGCGCCGACGACACCGAGGCCGCCGCATCCGGTGACACCACGGCCACCCAGTCCGAGACGCCGATGGAGGAGGAGACCACCCCCATGGCCGAGGAGGACACGATGGACCCGGCCGCGAACCTGGTCGGTCCGGGCTGCGCCGGCTACGCCGAGGCGGTCCCCGAGGGCGCCGGGTCGGTCGCGGGCATGGCCCAGGACCCGGTCGCGGTCGCCGCGAGCAACAACCCGCTGCTCAAGACGCTGACCGCAGCGGTCTCCGGCCAGTTCAACCCCGAGGTCAACCTGGTCGACACGCTGAACGGTGGTGAGTTCACCGTCTTCGCGCCGGTCGACGACGCGTTCGCCAAGATCGACAAGAAGACCATGAACACCCTCGCCAAGCCGGCCAACGCCGAGACCCTGCAGACGATCCTGACCTACCACGTCGTCGAGGGGCAGATGGCTCCCTCGGAGATCGAGGGCCAGACGCTGACCACCGTCCAGGGCGAGGAGGTCGAGATCTCCGGTTCCGGTGACGAGCTGATGGTCAACGACGCCAACGTGATCTGCGGTGGGGTGCAGACCGCGAACGCGACGGTCTACCTGATCGACTCGGTGCTGATGCCGCCGAGCGCCATGTGACCCACTGAGTCACAGCTGCCGGACCCGTGCCTCCCACATGCTGGGAGGCACGAGTCCGTCTGCATGAGGCCTGGACCGGACAGGGCAGAATGCACGGATGATCACCGTCGAGCTGGCCCGCCGGCTCCGCGACGCCGGGATGGGCTGGACCCCGGCCTCCGGGGACCGGTTCGTGGTGCCCGACCGCGACCTCGACGAGCACGTGTTCGTGGTCAGCGAGATGACCATCGAGACCCAGCAGCTCGCCTCCGGTGCGGTCGTCCGCTTCAACGGCACCACCGAGTGGGCGCTGGACAGCATCGCCCAGGACGAGGTGGTGTGGCTGCCGCGGGAGAGCCAGCTGCGGGCGATGCTCGGGGAGCGGTTCCACCGGCTCGAGGCGGTGCCCGAAGGGTTCGTGGTGGTCCTCCAGGACGGGACGTACGGCGGACCGGGGGCCCGTCATGCGGACATCGACGCGGAACGTGCCTATGCCAGGGCGCTGCTCGACGTACTCACGGACGGCCCGGACCACAGCCGCCCCGGGCCTGGTGCGGTGTGACCCGTCGACTGACCCAGCTCTTCGCGGGCCTCCTGCTCTACGGCATCAGCCTGGCCCTGGTGCTTCGCGCCGGCCTCGGTCTGGCCCCGTGGGACGTCCTGCACCAGGGGCTGGCCCGGCTCACCGGACTGACCGTCGGGCAGATGGTGATCCTGGTCAGCTTCGCGGTGCTGGTCCTGTGGATCCCGCTGCGCCAGCCGCCGGGCTTCGGGACGTTCGCGAACGCCATCCTGGTCGGCCTCTCGGTGGACCTCACCATGCTGGTCCTCGACGACGTGTCGTCCTGGCCCGTTCGGATCCTGTTCCTGGTCTCCGGCGTACTCCTCAACGCGGTCGCCACCGCCCTCTACATCGGGGCGATGCTGGGACCCGGTGCCCGCGACGGGTTGATGACCGGCCTGGTACGGCGAACCGGCCGGTCGGTGCGGGTGGTCCGCACCAGCCTGGAGGTGGCTGTGCTCGCGGTCGGCTGGCTGCTCGGCGGCACCGTCGGCGTCGGCACCCTGCTCTACGCTTTCGCGATCGGGCCGGTGGTCCACGTGCTGCTGCCGCCGCTCACCGTTCCGCCCAAGCCGGTGCCCACCACCGGTTAGAGTCGCCGGCATGCCGGAACCCGACTCGAAGCAGCCCGCGGGCCGTTCCCGGCGGCGTCACCGGATCACCTGGTGGCAGGAGACCCTGATCCTGGTCGCCCTGGCGGTGATCGTCTCCATCGTGGTCAAGGCCTTCCTGGTGCAGATGTTCTACGTGCCCTCGGGATCGATGCGGCCGCTGTTCGTCGAGAACGACCGGATCCTGGTCGAGAAGGTCTCCTACTGGACCGGCGAGGTGGAGCGCGGAGACGTGGTGGTCTTCAGCGACCCGGGTGGCTGGCTCGGCGTCGCTCCCGAGCCCTCCGGCCTGCAGGGGCTGCTGTCCCGGATCGGCCTGTATCCCGCCGGCGGCCACCTGGTGAAGCGGGTGATCGGGGTCGGCGGTGACCACGTCGTCTGCTGCGACGACCAGGGCCGGATCACCATCAACGACGTACCGATCGACGGCGACGCCTACCTGCGCGACGGGGAGGAGGCCTCCCAACAGCCGTTCGACGTGGTGGTGCCGGAGGACCGGATCTGGGTGATGGGCGACAACCGCTCCAACAGCCAGGACTCCCG
>DATFGA010000436.1:0-10264 GCA_035249775.1 Nocardioidaceae bacterium
GTCAGCACCGCGATCACGCCGAAAGCACTCAGTGCTGTGCGCCGGCTCCGTCCACGCAGGGCGGCTCCGCGGAACCGGAGCAGGGGTACGACGTCCGTGGTGGCTCGCCGCGCCTCGGTCCCCCTGTCTCGCGCCCGCTCAGTCCAGGAGCGCACGGTAGACACCGGCACCGCCCTCACCGCTCATGTCGTGGGCCGACACCTCGGCGACCGCGGAACCTCCACGGAGCACAATCGCGTGCTCGCACGCCTGGACGGCCAGCTCGCGCAGGTGGGTTGAGACCAGGACGGCGGCTCCGCGCGCCCGGGCGTCGGCGATCACGTCCATGGTCGCCTCGACGCCGAGCGGGTCCACGCCGTCGAACGGTTCGTCGAGGAGGAGGACGGCCGGGTCGTGGAACGCGGCCAGGACCACCGACATCCGGCGACCCATGCCGTGGCTGAAGCCGGCGGTGACCCGGTGCGCGGCGCCGCCGAGGTCGAACCGCTCGAGCAGGTCGCGGGCGCGTTCCTCCCAGCCGGCCGGCAGCCGTCGCAGCCGCGCCGCGAGCTGGAGATGCTCCCACGGGGTGGCCCGGGGCACGAGCCCGCCGACGTCGGGGCAGTAGCCGGTGAGCCGCTTGACGGTCAGCGCGTCGGTGCGGATGTCGTGGCCGGCGACCGTGACCAGTCCGCCGGTCGGCGGGATGACGCCCGCCAGGACGCGCATCGTGGTGGACTTGCCGGCACCGTTGCGGCCGAGCAGCGCGGTGGCGCTACCGGCGTGCACCCGGAGGTCGATGCCCCGGACGGCATCGACCGGACCGAACCGCACCCACAGCGCGGAGACTTCGACGACTGGACTCGACACGGGCACAAGTCTCCCAAGTAAAGGCCCGGCTCGCCCGGAAAAGCCCGAATCCGCCTACCTTGACGGGCGCGGGACCGTTTCAGCACACATGTGCTGAAGTTGCACGGACCAGCGCGAGAAGCGTGTTCCGCCAGCACACATGTGCGATTGTGACCCGCCGCCGTGACCCCGCCGGTGACCCGGCACCGTCCCACGCCAGTCAGTCGCAACGGCACCATCTGCGGCGAGATCCGGTGCCGTTGCAACTGACTCGTGCTCTGGAAGACTGGGCCGCCCACAAACGCGCCGCCTAGAAGGACCCGCCGCTCTCGGCCTTCTCGACGAGGTACGCCAGAGGCTGGAAACGTGCGCCGTACTTCTCGGCCAGCTCACGTGCCCGGGCCACGAAACCGGCCAGCCCGCCCTCATAGCCGACCATGTACTGCACCGTGCCTCCGTAGAGAGGCGGGAAGCCGATGCCCATGATCGAGCCGATGTTGGCGGCGGCCGCGGACTCGATCACGCCCTCCTCGAAGCACTTGGCGGTCTCGAGCGCCATCGCGAACAGGTACCGCTCCTGGATGTCCACGAGCGGGATGTCCACGTCGGCCTTGGTGAAGTGCTCACGCAGGCCCGGCCACAGGAACTTCCGAGACCCATCCGCCGGGTACTCGTAGAACCCGGCGCCGGCAGCCTTGCCCTTGCGGCCGAACTCCTCGACCATCCGGTCGATGGTGTCCGCGCCGGGCGTCTCCGGCAGCTCGCGGCCCTCACGCGCGGCCGCGTCCTGCGCTGCGCGGCGGATGCTCCTGGACAGGGTCAGCGAGACCTCGTCGAGCATGCCGAGCGGCGGAGCGGGGAATCCGGCCATCGTCCCGGCGCGCTCGATCGTCTGCGGGTCGACGCCTTCCTCGAGCAGCGCCACGGCCTCGGTGAGCAGGGTGCCGTAGACGCGGCTGGTGTAGAAGCCGCGGCTGTCGTTGACCACGATCGGCGTCTTGCGGATCTGCTGGACCACGTCGATCGCCCGGGCCACCGTCGCCTCCGAGGTCCGCGCACCCCGGATGATCTCGACCAGCGGCATCTTGTCCACGGGCGAGAAGAAGTGCAGCCCGATGAAATCCTCGGGCCGGTTCACGCCCTCGGCGAGCTCGGTGATCGGCAACGTCGAGGTGTTCGAGCACAGCAGGGCGTCGGCGTTGACCATGTCCTGGATCTCGCCGAACACCTTGTTCTTCAGCGTCGGGTCCTCGAAGACGGCCTCGATCACGAGGTCGCAGCCCTTGAGGTCGGCCGGCTCGGCGGTCGGGGTGATCCGGGCGAGGATCTGCTCCTTCTTCTCCGCGGTCAGCTTGCCGCGCTCGACCGCCTTGTCGAGGAGCTTGGTCGAGTAGCTCTTCCCCTTCTCGGCCGCCTCGAGGCTGACGTCCTTGAGCACCACGTCGATCCCGGAGCGGGCCGCGGAGTAGGCGATGCCGGCGCCCATCATCCCGGCACCGAGGACGCCGACCTTGGTGGCGTTGAACTGCGGGACACCCTCGGGGCGGAGGGCGCCGGAGTTGATCGTCTGCAGGTCGAAGAAGAACGCCTGGATCATGTTCTTGGAGTTCTGCCCGACGACCAGGCTGGTCAGGTAGCGCGACTCGATCCGGGTCGCGGTGTCGAAGTCGACCTGGGCGCCCTCGATCGCGGCGGACATGATCGCGCGCGGCGCCGGGTAGTTCGCGCCCTTCAGCTGCTTGCGCAGGTTCGCCGGGAACGCCGGAAGGAACGCGGCGAGCTTCGGGCTGGACGGCGTGCCGCCGGGCATCCTGTAGCCGGGCCGGTCCCACGGCTGTACGGCGGCCTCGGGGTCATCCTTGTTCTCCAGGACCCATGCCTTGGCCGCGGTCAACAGGTCGTCGCGGTCGGCGACGAGCTCGTCGACCAGGCCCTTCTCCTTGGCCTGTGCCGGCTTCATCCGTGGGCCCTGCAGGAGCACGTCGAGCAGCGCGGACTGGAGGCCGAGCATCCGGACGGTGCGGGTGACACCACCGCCTCCGGGCAGCAGGCCCAGGGTGACCTCGGGCAGGCCGAGCTGGACCTTGTCGTCGTCCACGACGATCCGGTGGTGACAGGCGAGCGCGATCTCCAGGCCACCGCCGAGGGCGGAACCGTTGATCGCGGCGACCACGGGCTTGCCGAAGGTCTCCAACCGGCGCAGGTCCGCCTTCATCGCCTCGACCATCGCGAACACCTCGGCCGCGTCCTCGGGGCGCGCCTGCATCATCTTGTGCAGGTTGCCGCCGGCGAAGAAGGTCTTCTTCGCCGAGGTCACCAGGACGCCGGTGACCTGTTCCTTCTCGACCTCCAGCCGGTCGACCGCGGCGGCCATCGACTCCCGGTAGAGGTCGTTCATGGTGTTCGCGCTGGCCGTGGGGTCGTCGAGGGTCAGCACGACGATGCCGTCGCTGTCGCGCTCGTAGCGGACTGCGCTCTGCTCGCCGTCGGCCACGGTGGACGTGCCGGTCGGGTTGGTCTCAGTCATGTGTCGTCAGTCCTTTGTCGGTCCGGCCGGGTCAGATGCGCTCGACGATGGTGGCGATACCCATGCCGCCGCCGACGCACAGCGTGGCCACGCCGTAGCGCAGGTCGCGCCGCTCGAGCTCGTCGACGAGGGTGCCGAGGATCATCGCGCCGGTGGCGCCGAGCGGGTGCCCCATCGCGATCGCGCCACCGTTGACGTTGACCTTCTCGTGCGGGAGGTCGAGGTCCTTCATGAACCGCATCGCGACGGCTGCGAACGCCTCGTTCATCTCGTAGAGGTCGATGTCCTCCGCGGTGAGGCCGGCCTTGGCGAGGGCCTTGCGCGAGGCGGGCGCCGGCCCGGTCAGCATGATCGTCGGGTCGGCCCCGGAGACGGCGGTGGCCAGGATCCGGGCGCGTGGGGTGAGGCCGAGGTCCTGACCGACCTGCTCGGAGCCGATCGCCACCAGCGCGGCGCCGTCGACGATTCCCGAGGAGTTGCCGGCGTGGTGGACGTGGTTGATCTTCTCGACCCAGTGGTACTTCTCGAGCGCGACCGAGTCGAAGCCACCCTGGTCGCCGATCGCGGCGAACGACGGCGGCAGCGCCGACAGCGACTCGACGGTCGTGCCCGGCCGGATGAACTCGTCCTTCTCCAGGACGGTGACCCCGTTGAGGTCACGGACCGGGATCACGGAGTTGTCGAAGTAGCCGTTGGCCTGTGCCTTGGCGGCCCGGGCCTGCGACTCGGCGGCGTAGGCGTCGACGTCCTCACGCGAGTAGCCCTCGAGCGTGGCGATCAGGTCGGCGCCGATGCCCTGCGGCACGAAGGAGGTGTCGAAGGCGGTCGCCGGGTCCATCGCCCAGGCGCCACCGTCGGAGCCCATCGGCACCCGGGACATCGACTCGACGCCGCCGGCGAGGACGAGGTCCTCGAAGCCCGAGCGGACTCGGGCGGCGGCCTGGTTCACCGCCTCGAGCCCGGAGGCGCAGAACCGGTTGAGCTGCACGCCCGCCACGGTCTCGGGGTAGCCGGCCTTGAGCACCGCGGTCTTGGCGATGTCACCACCCTGGTCGCCGATCGGGGTGACCACGCCGAGCACCACGTCGTCGATCCGGTTCGGGTCCAGGCCGGGGTTGCGCTGCTTGATCTCGTCGAGGAGCCCGACCACCAGGTCGACCGGCTTCACCTCGTGCAGCGTTCCGTTCTTCTTGCCCCTGCCCCGGGGCGTGCGGATCGCGTCGTACACGAATGCTTGCGGCACTTCAGCCATTGCGACGTCCAAACTCTCGGCGGTGATCGAGGCGACCCGGCGCATGTCCGGCAGGGGTCGGGGAACTACCCCGATTGTGACACTCATACTGTTAGCGTCGTCAACCGACTCCGCAGTGATCTCCGTCGCTACCACCGTGAGGACACGCCCCAGATGGCCGACCGCGCCGACGCCGTGCACGAGCTGATGACGCTCGACGAGCTCACCAAAAGGGTGGGGATGAGCGTCCGCAACGTCCGGTTCTACACCACCCGGGGCCTGGTGCCGCCACCGATCCGGCGCGGCCGCTCCGGCTACTACGCCACCGAGCACCTGGTCCGCCTCGAGCTGGTCCGCGAGCTCCAGGCGCACGGCTTCACGCTGTCCGCGATCGAGGGCTACATGCGGCGGATCCCGGCCGGCGCCTCACCGGAGACGATCGCGCTCCACCGCAGCCTGCTGGCGCCGTGGATGGCGGAGCTGCCCGAGACGCTGTCCCGCAAGGAGCTGGTACGACGGGCGGGGCGACCGTTGTCCGAGGACGACCTGGACACGTTGAACGCACTGGGGATCGTGTTCCCGACCAAGCAGGGCAAGTACGAGGTCGCCGTGGCACACCTCTCGGTCGGCGTGGCCCTGCTGGACCTGGGCATGCCGTTCGAGGCGGCGCTGGCCGCGCAGGACATCTTCACCAAGCACGGCCGCGAGATCGCCGACGAGCTGACCGAGCTGTTCCGGACCCAGGTGTGGCCGGCCTACAAGGAGACCGGCGCCTCACCCGAGGAGCTGCGACAGGTCGTGGAGAAGTTCAAGCCCGTCACGATCGCCGCGCTGGTCACGGCCTACGAGAGCGCGGTGGACCAGACCAAGCGCGAGACCGTCGCCCGGCGTACCCGCTGACCGGTCAGGCCTGGACCACCGCGCCTGACTCGACCAGGGCGGAAACGTCCTCGATGCCCCACGCCTTCAGCGCCTCCACCGACCCGCCGCCGGGCACGCTCGGTCCGGTGGTCAGGGTGGCCCGGGTGCGGGAGAACCGCGGTGCCGGCGCGGGTTGGAGGATCCCGTCGCGGGCGACATAGGTCTCCCGAGCGGCGAGATGGGGGTGCTCCGCGGCCTCGGTCAGCGGCAGGATCGGCGTGCAGCAGGCGTCAGTGCCCTCGAACACCGCGGTCCACTCGGCCTGGGTCCGCTCCCGGAACCGCTCGGCCAGCTTCGACCGGAGCTGGTCGTGCTGGGCGAAGTCGTAGCGGTCGGGGACCTCGTCGGCCAGACCCAACCCGTCGAGCAGGGCTGCGTAGAACTGGGGTTCCAGCGGGCCGACGGCCATGTGCCGCCCGTCGGCGGTCTCGTACACGTCGTAGAACGGGACTCCGCCGTCGAGCAGGTTCGCCGCGCGCTCCTCGCGGGCGTTTCCGCCGGCCAGCATGCTCGCGAACATCGCGTTCAGGTGCGCCGTGCCATCGACGATCGCCGCGTCGACGACCTGCCCGCTGCCGCTGGTCCGGGCCTCGAGGAGCGCCGCGAGGATGCCGACCACCAGGTAGACCGACCCGCCGCCGAAGTCCCCGAGCAGGTTCGACGGGAACTGCGGCCGGTCCGGCTCTTGACCCAGGCCGTGCAGCGCACCGGACAGCCCGATGTAGTTCATGTCGTGGCCCGCGGTCCGAGCCAGCGGGCCGTCCTGGCCCCAGCCGGTCATTCGCCCGTAGACCAGCCGCGGGTTTCGGTCGAGGCACTCCTCGGGGCCGAGGCCGAGCCGTTCCGCGGCGCCCGGTCGCATCCCCTCGATGAACACGTCCGCCGACGCGACCAGGTCCAGCACCGTCGCGACCGCGGCCGGGTCCTTCAGGTTCATCGCGACGCTGGGCCGCCCGCGGGTCAGCAGGTCGGTCTCCCGCGAACCCGGGCTGGCCGCGCCGCCGGGCCGTTCGACCCGGATCACGTCGGCGCCGAGGTCTGCGAGCAGCATCGCGGCGTGCGGTCCGGGGCCGATCCCGGCCAGCTCGACGACGCGGACGCCCTTGAGCGGACCGGTTCCCTGGTTCAAGGCGTAGCGGGTCATGCGGAGGATTGTGACACCAGTGCTGTCACCGGCCCAGCGCCTGCAGCCGTTCGGCCGTGTCCTCCTGCACCACGATGAGGGCGCGGGCGAGCTCCCGCGCGGCCAGGTTCAGCCCGTCGGTCAGCTCCGCCCGCGACATCGCCACCGCACCCAGGTGGTTGTCGATCATCAGCTCGGTCCAGCGCTCCTCGAACGCCTCACCCTCGAGCGCGTAGAGGTCCGAGAGCTGCTGGACGGTGAGCTCGCCGGGGTTGCCGTGGAACTCTGGCGGGTGAGGAGGCAGGTCCCAGGCGCGTGCCAGCCTGCCGAACGCGGCGAGCTCGTCGCTCCGGGCCTTGTCGATCGCCGCTGCCTCCTCGGCCAACACCGCGGACACGTCCTTGCGGACCGCCATCGTCACCATGTCCAGCGCCTGCTGGTGCTGCGAGGTCATCGCGTCGACGTAGGCGAGGTCGGTGGGGTTGTGCTCGGGCCCGATCTCGTCGGGCATCGCGGACGTGGCGGAGCGACCGGCCGTTCCGGAGGCGGGCGCCCGGTCGGCCGATGACGCCGAACAGCCGCCCGTCAGCCCCAGCAGGACGGTGCCGAGCAAGGCGGCTGTCCGGGTCATGCGATCACCAACGATCAGATCGGGCCGAGGTCACGCACGGTTCAGCGATGGTACCCGTGGACCACCGCATGTCCCTTGCGGCGCATCATCGCCCGGTTCACCGGCACGGTGACCGCGAACGCCACGAGAGCGGTCGGTGACCACTCCAGCACATGTGCGATTGCGACCTCCCGGGAGGATTCCGCGCGAGCCCACCCACGGCCAGGTCCACCAACTCGCGTCAAGAAGTGGGCAGCACCCGCCGGAGAAACTGCCGGGTCCGCTCGTGCACCGGGGCCGCGAAGATCTCCGACGGTGGTCCCTGCTCGAGGATCGCGCCACCGTCGAGGAAACAGACCTTGGTCGCGACGTCGCGGGCGAACGCCATCTCGTGCGTGGCAAGCACCATCGTGGTGCCGGCCGCGGCCAGGTCGCGGACGATGTCGAGCACCTCACCGACCAGCTCCGGGTCGAGCGCCGAGGTGACCTCGTCGAGCAGCAGCAGGGACGGTCCGGTGGCGAGCGCGCGCACGATCGCCGCCCGTTGCTGCTGGCCGCCCGAGAGCTGGTCCGGGTGCGCGGCCGCCTTCTCCGCGAGTCCGAACCGCGCGAGCAGCTCGTGCGCGGCGGCCTCTGCGGGGCGGCGGCCGACCCCGTGCACCTGCCGCGGCGCGAGCGTGACGTTCTCCAGGACGGTCAGGTGCGGGAACAGGTTGTAGGCCTGGAACACCATCCCCATCCGCCGGCGGACCGCCCGGGCGTCCACCCGCGGGTCGGTGATCTCGCTGCCCTCGAAGAAGACCGCACCGTCGTCGACGGTCTCCAGCAGGTTCAGGCAGCGCAGCAGGGTCGACTTGCCGCTGCCCGAGGACCCGATCAGGCAGACCACGTCGTTGGGTTCCACCTCCAGGTCGATGTCGCGGAGGACCACCTTGTCGCCGTACGCCTTGCGCAGCCCGGTGACCTGCATCAGCGCGCTCACCGCACACCCGCCCGTTCCCGGCGCGCGACCCGGCGCCCGAGCCAGTCGGTGAACCGGGCCAGGGGAATCGTCAACGCCACGAAGAACGCCGCGGCAACCAGGTAGGGAGTGAAGTTGAAGTTGAAGCTGGAGTAGACCTGCGCCGCCCGCAGCGCCTCGATCACGCCCACCGACGCCACCAGCGCCGTGTCCTTCTGCAGGGAGACGAAGTCGTTCAGCAGCGGTGGGACGACCCGACGCACGGCCTGCGGGAGTACGACGAACCGCATCGTCCTGCCGTGGGAGAGGCCCAAGGACGTTGCGCTCGCCAGCTGTGAGGGGTGGATCGACTCGATGCCGGCCCGGAACACCTCTGCGACGTAGGCTCCGTAGGAGAGGACGAGCGCGACCAGGGCCAACCAGAACAGGTCGTTGGTGACCCCGCGCAGGCCGAGGGCCGGGATACCGAAGCAGACCAGGAACACCACCAGCAGCGTTGGCACGCCGCGGAACAGGTCGGTGTAGGCAACCGCGAGCGCCCGCAGCGGGAACAGCGCCGGCGCGGTCGTGGTGCGGAGCACGGCCACCAGCACCCCGACGACCAGGATCAGCGGCTCGGCGAGCAGGAACAGCTTGACGTTGAGCCAGAACCCGTCGGCGATCGCCGGGAACGCGGCCTTCGCGTCCGCCCAGGAGAAGAACGTCTCCTGCACCCGGGGCCAACCCGGCGAGGCGAGCACGCCGACGGTGGCCAGGCCGAGCACGAGCACGGTCGCCGCCGTGGCGACCAGCGCCGACCGGCGGTTGAGCCGTCGACGGATCGCCTGGCGTTCGAGCTGTCGCTCGCTCGGCGACCAGTCGTCGACCACGCTTACTGCAGGACCGGGACGTCGACCACGTCGGACAGCCACTGCTCCTCGAGCGCGGCGAGCTCGCCGGACTCCTTGAGCGTGGCCAGCGCCGCGTTGACGCAGGGAACGAGCTCGCTGCCCTTCTCGAAGAGCATCCCGAACTGCTCGGTCTGGCCGGTGGTCGGCTGGAACTGGCCGACGATCGTGCCCTTCGGGATCTCGACCGCGGTGATGAAGAACGCGGTGGGCAGGTCGGCGAGGATCGCGTCCGCCTGGCCGTTGAGCAGCGCCTGCTTGGCGGCGTTCGTGTCGTCGAAGACGAGCGGCTGCTCGGTGGGCTGGATGACGTCGGTGATCGCGGCCAGGGACGTGGTCCCGGTCTGCGCACCGAGCTTGAGGTCCTTGAGCTCCTCGAGCGAGCCGACCTCGGCGGCGGGCTCGCCCTTCAGCGCGATCACCGCCTGGGACGCGGAGTAGTAGCCGTCGGAGAAGTCGACCACCTCCGCACGCTTAGGGGTGATCGAGATCTGGTTGATGTCGAAGTCGAACTCCTTCGCGCCCGGGGCGTAGGAGTTGTTGAACGGAACCTTGATCCAGGTCACCTGGTCCTCGGAGAAGCCGAGCTCGTCGGCGACCGCGTAGGCCACGGCGGACTCGAAGCCCTCACCGTTGGTCGGGTCGTTGTCGGAGAACCACGGCGGGAACGCCGGGGAGTCCGTCGCGATCGTGAGCTGTCCGGGAGTCTTCAGCGCGAGGTTCTCGGTCGCGCATGGGTCTGCTGCGGTGGTCTCCCCGTCGGTCGGTGTCCCGGACGTGGTTTCCGGCGCGGCGCTCGGCTCGTCACCGGCTTCGTCGACCGGCGCGCAGGCGACGACGGTGACCAGCAGCGGAACGGCGAGCAGGCGAAGGGGGTTGATGCGCATGCGCTGATGGTATTGCTCCGCGCCGGTCCCGGCGGTCGAAATATCAGCGAGTGGTCGAGGTCACCTCTGCAACTAGTTGCATAGTACGCAGCACCCGGCCACCCTGGTGCGATGGCCCTCGAGCACGCGCTCCTCGTCTCGCTCAGCGAGCGCCCCGGTTCCGGCCTCGAGCTGTCCCGCCGCTTCGAGCGCTCGATCGGGTTCTTCTGGAACGCCACCCACCAGCAGATCTACCGGGTGCTGCGCCGGATGGAGGACGACGGCTGGGTGTCCTCGAGCACGGTCGGCC
>DATFGA010000437.1:0-10498 GCA_035249775.1 Nocardioidaceae bacterium
TGGACGCCGGGATCCCGAACAACATCACGCCGCCCAGCCCGATCTCGGCGGCCTCGGCGACCGCCTTCCGCAACGAGTCACGGGTGTGCTGGACGACCCCGGGCATGCTCGAGATCGGGGTCGGCTCCGACGCGCCCTCGCGGACGAACATCGGCAGCACCAGCTGTCTGGGCTCCACCGACGTCTCGGCGACGAGCCGCCGGATGGCGGGCGTACGACGCAGCCGGCGTGGCCTGATCTCGGGATACCCCATCGACTGATCCTCTCGTGCCTTCTGGACGTCATCCGAGCTGGTTGCCGTAGCGACCGGACCGTATGACATCTTGCGGGACGTCATACGAACCGGTGCCTATGGCGACCAAGACGTATGACGTTATGCGTCAGGTGGCCCGGCGACGCGCAGACGGACGCCGGTCGGACGGCTTCGTCACCGGCTGACCGGACTCGATCAGCGACGCACGACGGGCCGCACCGAAGTCGGCGAGGGCGTCGACGAGCACCTCCACCGACGGCTCCGGGGCGAGCACGTCGACCCGCAGCCCGTGCTCCTCGGCGGTCTTCGCCGTGGCGGGCCCGATCACCGCGATGATCGTCGAGGCGTGCGGCTTGCCGGCGATCCCGACCAGGTTGCGCACCGTCGACGAGGAGGTGAACACGACCGCGTCGAACTTGCCGCTCTTGATCGCCTCCCGGGTCGGCGCCGGCGGCGGGGTGGCCCGCACCGTCCGGTAGGCGGTGACGTCGTCGACCTCCCAGCCGAGCTCGACCAGCCCCGCGACGAGGGTCTCGGTGGCGATGTCGGCCCGCGGTAGGAAGACCCGGTTGATCGGGTCCAGCACGTCGTCGTACGGCGGCCAGTCCTCGAGCAGGCCGCGCGCGGACTGCTCACCCGAGGGCACCAGGTCGGCGCGCAGGCCCCAGGCCGCGATCGCGGCAGCGGTCTTGTCACCCACCGCGGCGATCTTGAGGCCGGAGAACGCGCGGGCGTCCAGACCGTACTCGTCGAACTTCTCGCGGACCGCCTTGACCGCGTTGACCGACGTGAACGCGATCCACTCGTAGCGGCCCTCGACCAGCCCGCGGATCGCCTTGTCCATCTGCTGCGGGTTCCGCGGCGGCTCCACCGAGATGGTGGGTACCTCCTCGGGAACGGAGCCGTAGCCACGCAGCCGCGCGGACAGCGAGCCGGCCTGCTCCTTGGTGCGGGGGACCAGCACCCGCCAGCCGAACAGCGGCTTGGTCTCGAACCAGGACAGCGTGCCGCGAAGGTCCACCACGTCACCGACCACGGTGATCGCTGGCGGAGTCATCCGGGCGGCCCGGGCGTCGGCGGCGATCCGCTCGAGCGTGGAGACCACGGTCGCCTGCTCGGTCGTCGTACCGACCCGGGTCATCGACACCGACGTCTCCGCGGGACGGCCGGCCGCGACGAGCGCCTTCGCGATGTCACCGATCGAGCTCACCGCGGACAGCAGCACCAGCGTGCGGTTGTCGGCGTACTGGGTCCAGTCGACCTTGGCGTCGCCGCAGGTGACCACCGCGACCTCGCGGTTGTTCTTCGTGGTCAGCGGGATGCCGGCGTAGGCGGGTACCGCGGTGACCGAGGAGACCCCGGGCACGATCTCGAAGCCGATGCAGGCCTTGACGCAGGCCTGCGCCTCCTCCGGCCCGGAGGCGTAGACGAACGGGTCACCGGCCATCAGCCGGACGACGCGCTTGCCGGACTTGGCCTGCTTGACCACGACCTTGGCGCGGGCGGCATGGGTCAGCGGCTGCCCGTCCTGGCCGAACCCGCCGTCGACGAAGACCGGCCCGGACGCCGGGGACTCCTCCACCTGGTTGCCGTCCTCGTCGACGACCACCCTCGGAGCGGGCAGGCCGAGTACGGCGCGCACCAGGTCGGTGTGGGACGGTACCTCGGTCACGACCACCTCGGCCTGACGCAGCAGGTCCACCGCGCGGACGGTCAACAGCTCGGGGTCACCGGGACCGCTGCCGACGAACGAGACGTGACCGACCGGCGCGGACGGCTTGGTCGGCTCCACCTGCTCCGGAGCCTTCTTGGCCCTGGCCTTCTTCGGCATCGCCTTCGTGGCCGTGGTCGCCCCGCTCTTCTTCAGCGCCGGTGTCTCCTTCGTCGCGCGCGTGGCGGTTCGCTTGGTGGCTGCGGTCTTGGTAGCGGTCTTGCTCACAGTCGCCTTCTTGCTCTTCTCGAGTGGCCGTGCGGTCATGACACCCGCTCATTGATGAGGGTGTCGGCGCCTTCTTCGAGCATCTCTGCTGCGAGGCGCTGGCCCACTCCGACAGCGTCGTCGGGTGTGCCGGTGGCGGATTTTCGTACGGCGGCCGCACCGTCGGACGACAGTGCGATCGCTCTGACCCATAGTTCGTCACCGTGCTCGCCTTCCGCAATTTCGGCGAGCGCCCCCACGGGTGCGGAGCAGCCTGCCTCGAGTGCGGCGAGCACGATGCGTTCGGCGGTCACGGCCGATCGGGTGCGGGTGTCGTCGAGCGCGACGCGGACCTGGTCGACCAGGAACTCGTCCTCGCTGCGACATTCCACTGCCAGTGCACCCTGCCCGGGCGCGGGAAGCATCTGGAGCGGGTCGAGGACCTCGGTGACCGCGTCGAGCCGGCCGGTGCGCGCCAGCCCTGCGCGGGCGAGGAGCACCGCGTCGAGCTGGCCCGAGGTGACCTTGCCGATCCGGGTGTCCACGTTGCCGCGGATGTCGACGATCTCCAGGCCGAGGCCGAGCGCGTGCAGCTGGGCCGACCTGCGCAGCGAGCCGGTGCCGACCCGCGAGCCGGCCGGCAGCTCACCGAGGGTCAGTCCGTCGCGGGCGACCACCACGTCGCGTGGGTCCTCCCGCAGGGGTACGGCGGCGAGGGTGATCCCCTCGGTCGGATAGGTCGGGATGTCCTTCAACGAGTGCACGGCGATGTCGACGTCCCCGCGCAGCAGCGCATCCCGCAGTGCGCTGACGAAGACACCGACCCCGCCGAGAGAGGACAGCGGTGCCGAGGTGATGTCGCCCTCGGTGGTCACCTCGACGAGCACGACCTCACGGTCCAGCGCGGCCCGCAGGGCGTCCGCGACGTGGCCGCTCTGGGTGCGGGCCAGCAGCGAGGCGCGGGTGCCCACGCGCAGCGGGGCCTGGTCCTGGCTCATCGCGGTCCCTCCGCTCGGGTCACGGCGTCGACCGCCTCGGGGTCGAGTGAGAACAGCTCGGCCAGCGCCGCGGCGTAGGAGATCGCGCCGGTCTCGTTGGCGAGCTCCTTGACGCGGACCGTCGGCTGGTGCAGGAGCTTGTCGGCGACCCGGCGTACCGCCAGCTCCACCTCGGCCCGGATCTGCGGGTCCAGGTCGGGCAGGCGGGTCAGCAGCCGGTCCACCTCGCTCTCGACGACGCCGGTGGCCATCGTCCGCAGCGCCACCACGGTGGGGGTGACGCTGGCCGACCGGCGGGCCGCGAGGAAGGCGGCGATCTCCTGGCTGACGATGGCGCGTACGGCGGCCACATCGGTGGCCCCCTCACCCTCGTTGACCTCCTCGGCCAGCCGGGCCAGGCCGATCAACGTGACTCCGGGGAGCTCACCGACCGCGGGGTCCACGTCGTGCGGCAGCGCCAGGTCGACGACCGCCAGCGGGCTGGTGGTGTGGCTGCGGGCCTCGGCGATCCGGCCGAGCGGCAGGACGATGCCGGTCGCGCCGGTGCAGGAGATGATCAGGTCCGCCCGGGACAGCTCCGGCCCGATGTCCTCGAGCTCGACCATCCGCCCGTCGTACTGCTGGGCGAGGCGGGCGGCGTTGGAGCTGGTCCGGTTGGCGATCGCGATGTCGCCGGCGCCGGCCTTGTGGGCGGTCGAGACGGCGAGCGAGGCCATCGACCCGGCGCCGATCACCACCATCCGCTTGCCCGTGAGTGGTCCTATCGCCCTGGTCGCCCGGGTGAGCGCGACGGAGACCAGCGACGGTGCGGCGGCGTCGATGTCGGTCTCGGAGTGGGCGCGCTTGCCGACCCGGAGCGCCTGCTGGAACAGCACGTTGAGCGCGGGACCGATGGTGCCGCTCTCCTGGCCGAGCCGGAGCGCCTCGCGGGCCTGGCCGAGGATCTGGCCCTCGCCGACCACCATCGAGTCGAGTCCGGAGGCGACGTTGAACAGGTGCGCGACCGCACCGTCGTCGTAGTGCACGTAGAGGTGGGGAACGATCTCCTCGGGCCGCTCGACGGCACGTTCGCACAGCACCCGGGAGACCGACTCGACCGAGCCGTGGAACCGGTCCACCTCGGCGTAGATCTCGATCCGGTTGCAGGTCGCGAGGACGGTCGCCTCGAGCACGTGCTCGCACTCGACCACCTGGTGGATCAGCTTGGCCACACCCTCCGGGTCGAGCGCGAGCTGCTCGAGCACGGACACCGGTGCGGTGCGGTGGGAGACCCCGACGACGAGGACACTCATGCCGACTCCACCACCCTCGGGTCGACGGGCGGCTCGACGATGTCGACGGCGCCGTCGAAGGCCAACGCCTTGCGCTGCTCGTGGTAGGCCAGGATCTGCAGCTCGATGGACAGGTCGACCTTGCGCACGTCGACGCCCGCGGGCACGTTCAGGACGGTGGGGGCGAAGTTGAGGATGCTGGTCACCCCGGCCGCGACCAGCCGGTCGCACACGTCCTGCGCGGAGACGGCGGGGGTGGCGATGACGCCGATCGCGATGTCGAGCTCCTCGACCAGGGCCTCGATCTCGTCGAAACCGCGGATGCGCATGTCGCCGAGCTTCTCGCCGAGCCGGGCGGGGTCGCTGTCGAGCAGGGCCACGATCCGGAAGCCACGAGAGCTGAAACCGGAGTAGTTCGCGAGCGCGTGCCCGAGGTTTCCGATCCCGACGATCACGACGGGCCAGTCCTGGGTGACCCCGATCTCGCGGGCGATCTGGTAACGGAGGTACTCCACGTCGTAGCCGACGCCGCGGGTGCCGTAGGACCCGAGGTAGGACAGGTCCTTGCGGAGCTTGGCGCTGTTCACCCCGGCGGCGGCGGCCAGCTCCTCGCTGGAGCAGGTGGCGATGCCCCGCTCGGAGAGTGTGATCAAGGCCCGCAGGTAGACCGGGAGCCGGGCGATGGTGGCCTCGGGGATGCCACGCTCAGGGGCCCGGGCAGACGCCGACCGGGACACTCCCTCACCGGGGGTGCCGTTCCGGGTGCTGCGTGCTGAGGTCACGATTCTCCTGGACGCTGCCAGAACGTGGGCAAACCCGTCCCTCGGGACCGCGGCAACCGGCAGCGAGGCTCACTTTAGGAGTTTGTGAACGTGAGAACAAACTGAGTCCGACCGGTGGCTACCACAGGTGACTTGTCTCACGGTATCCGGGGTAGAACACCATGGGATGCAGCCCTTCTGCCGCTCCCCATGGTGAGTCCGCCATGGGGAGCGGGAGATCGCCTGCATACCATGGTAAACCGCCGGCTCAGCGCAGTGCCGCGCGCAGCCGGACCGGGTCGACCCGCCAGAAGTCGTGCTGGCGGCCGTCGACGAAGGTCACCGGGATCTCCTCCCCGAACGACCGGGTGAGCTCCTCGGACCCGGTGATGTCGATCTCGTCGTACCGCTCCCCGACCTCCGCACACACCGCCTCGATCACCGCCCGGGCGTCGTCGCACAGGTGGCAGCCGGGCCTGGAGTAGAGCACCACCCGCGGTGGTGTCTCCCCCAGCTCGGTGGGCCCCGTCATTCGAGCAGCCCCAGGGCCCGTCGCCGCTCGGTCGCGCGGAGCCGGCCCTTGGCGACCTTGCCGGTGATCGTGCGCGGCAGCTCGGGCACCACGTTGATCGCGGTCGGCTGCTTGAACCGGGCCAGCCGCGTGGCGCAGTGGTCGCGGACCGCGTCGACCAGCTCCTGCTCGGGCAGCGAGCTGTTGGGCTCGGCCCTGACGTAGGCCACCACCGACTCGCCGGTCGCCGCATCCTCGGTCCCGATCACCGCGGCCTCGGCCACCCCGTCGACCTCGGCGATCACGTCCTCGACCTCGCTGGGGTAGACGTTGAATCCCGAGACGATCACGAGCTCCTTGAGCCGGTCGACCAGGAACAGGTCGCCGTCGGGGTCGAGGAACCCGACGTCCCCGGTCGGCCACCACCCGTCGGCGTCGGGACCGTCCTCGCCGTCGGGCCAGTAGCCGGAGAACAGGTTCGCACCGGAGATCAGGATCTCGCCGGGGTCCTCCCCCTCGGGCGGCCGGCCGGCCTCGTCGACGAGCCGGATCCCGACCCCCGGCAGTGCGGAGCCGACCGAGCCGGCCTTGATGTTCTGGCTGCACAGCGTCGACGTGACCACCGGCGCGGCCTCGGTCAGGCCGTAGCCCTGGTGCACCGGGACGCCGGTCGACGCGGTGAACGCCTTGACGACCTCGGATGCGAGCGGCGCCGACCCGGACAGCACCATCCGCACGCCGGAGAGCCGGTCGCGCAGGTTGTCCACCCCCACCCAGTAGGCGAACACCGGCGGCGCCACCGGAACGACGGTGACCGCCTCGTCCTCGATGATGTCGAGCGACCCTTCGACCTCGAAGCCGTCGACGAGGACCAGGCGGGCGGACTGCCGGAGGACCTGCCCGAGCACCGCGTTGAGCCCGTAGACATGGAACAGCGGCAGCACCCCGAGCACGGTGTCGTTCCCGGTGACCATCGCGGGTTCGACCGCCGCGGCCTGCTCGACATTGGCCATCAGCGCTCGATGGCTGAGCATCGCCGCGCGCGGGCGCCCCGACGTACCGCTGGTGTAGAGGAGCACCGCGAGCGCCTCGGCGTCCTCGGGTGTCGGGATGCCGGCCTCGCCCTCGCGCAGCAGGTCGTCGTACGCCGTCTCGCCGGGCACGGTGGGCGCACCGGCCACCACGATCCTGGGTACGGCGGTGCGCGACCTCAGCTCCTCGTCGGCCCCCTGCAGCGCGTCCTCGAGGCCGGCCACGGCGGCGCGGACACTGGTCACCGTGACCGGGTCCGCCACGACCACCCGGGCGCCGCAGTCGGCGACCATCCGGACCAGCTCGCCGGTCGCGGACCGGGGGTTCACCGGCACCGCCACCATCCGCGCCCGCAGGGCACCGAGGTAGCTGGTGACGAACTCGACCCGGTTGGTCACGCAGACCACGACCCGGTAGCCGGCGACCAGGCCCATCCCGGACAGGCCGTGCGCGACCCGGCTCACCTCGGCGTCCAGCTCGGACCAGGTGACGCGGCGACCGGTCGACGCCTCCACGAGGGCGACCCGGTCGGGGCTCTCCGCGGCAGCGCGGGTGAGCAGGTCCGCGAGGTTCGACGCAGGGTGCGAGGTCACAGGCGTGAGTCTAGGGTGACCCTGTGAACGCCGCCCGCCCCCATCGACGCCCGGGCCGCCGCTCCGTGGACCTCCGCGCCAGGTCGGTGCTCGCCGGCGAGGCGGCGGCCGCGGTCGCGGAGGTCGAGTCCGCCCTCGCCACCCCACCCGACACCCGCAGCGCGGCGTTCTTCGACGTCGACAACACGATCATGCAGGGCGCCTCGATCTTCCACCTCGCCCGTGGCCTGCACCGGCGCAAGTTCTTCACCACCCGGGAGATCCTCGGTGCCGCGTGGAAGCAGGCCTACTTCCGGGTGGTCGGCGTGGAGGACCCCGAGCACGTCGCGGAGGCCCGCGCGTCCGCACTCAACTTCATCAAGGGGCACAAGGTCGAGGAGCTGGAGTCGCTCGGCGAGGAGATCTTCGAGGAGGCGATGGCGCACCGGATCTGGCCGGGCACGCGGGCGCTCGCCCAGCTGCACCTGGACCAGGGCCAGCGGGTCTGGCTGGTGACCGCCGCGCCGATCGAGATCGCGAACATCATCGCCCGTCGGCTCGGGCTGACCGGAGCGCTCGGCACCGTCTCCGAGCACGTCGACGGCGTCTACACCGGCCAGCTCGTCGGCGACATGCTGCACGGCCCCGCGAAGGGCGAGGCGGTGCGCGCGCTGGCCGAGCGCGAGGGGCTCGACCTGACCCAGTGCTCGGCGTACTCCGACTCCTACAACGACCTGCCGATGCTGAGCATGGTCGGCGACCCCTGCGTGATCAACCCGGACTCCAAGCTGCGCGACCACGCGCGGGCCAACGGCTGGCGGATCCGTGACTACCGCACCGGCCGGAAGGCCGCTCGCGCCGGGCTGTTCGCCGCCGGCCTGGCGGGAGCCGCCACCGGGAGCGTCGCCGCCGGCCTGGCCATCCGTCGAAAAGTCCGGTAGTTCCTGGCAAAATGGTGTGATCGGGGACACCAAGGCTGTTGTAACTCTTTGTTACTCACCGGTTCACAAACGGGACGAGCCGCTCTAGCCTGGTGTGAATCGGGAGCCCGGCCGTGGCGGTCGGGGAGGGAGTTCGATGTTCACGCGCGATGCAGACTTCCAGCGCGGCTTCATGGCCTTGCGGCTGGCGCTGCTGCACGCCCTCGACCCAGTCCCCCTCCAGGCTGGAGTCGCCCAGGCCGGAACCGGCGCGTCCTGGCTGCTGTCGGAGGCACTGGACTACGACCCCGCGGCCACCGGCACCGGCGGAACGCCCACCCCCGACTCCGACCTCGCCTGCTCCTCCGAGCTCGACGAGGCCGAGGCGTCACGGTTGATCGCGCTGGTCGAGCTGGCCCGCGGCGGCGACTCGGAGGCCTTCGGCCTGCTCTACGACCACTACCACCCCTCGGTCTACCGGTTCCTCTATTACCGGGTCGGATCGGTCGCGCTGGCCGAGGACCTCATGTCGGAGACGTTCTTCCGGGCGCTGCGGAGCATGAGCTCGTTCCGGTGGCAGGGCAAGGACTTCGGCGCCTGGCTGATGACCATCGCCCGGAACCTCACCGCGGACCACTACAAGTCCGGTCGCACGCGCCTCGAGTACACCACCGAGGACATGGGCGCCCACGACTCGACGACCGAGGGCCCCGAGAACGCCGTACTCGCCTCGCTCACCAACGAGGCCCTGCTCGAGGCGCTCGGCGAGCTGCCCACCGAGCAGCAGGAGTGCCTGATCATGCGGTTCCTCCAGGGCCTGTCCATCGCGGAGACCGCGAAGGTGCTCGGGCGCAGCGACGGAGCGGTCAAGCAGCTGCAGCTGCGCGGAGTGCGAAACCTCGCCAAGCTCCTCCCCGAGGGCATCCGATGAGCCGGCGTGCTTGTCAAGGGTGGGTTCGCTCACACCCCGTAACCTCGACCTCCGCTGGGTCGTTAGACGGGTTGTCAGGCACCCACGAACGATCGACAGGACGACGACGATGACCTCCCTCTTCACTGCGCGACGCCGCGCAGAGGAGTTCGCGGCCGCTGTGGACGGCGACGCGAGGAGCGTCGGCGCGCACCGGCCCGAGGTCGCAGAGCTCGTCGGCGTCGTCACCGCGCTGCGCTCGCACCAGGACACGGTGCCGCGTCCGGAGCTCGTCGGAGACCTGCGCGCGCGGCTGATGACCGAGGCCGAGACCGTCCTGTCCGCGGACAACGCGAGCCTGCGCCTGCCGGTCCGTCCCGCCGGCACCCGTGAACGCCGCCTGGTCGCCGCCGCGTCCGCGGTCGTGCTGCTCGGCGGTACGGCGGGGATGGCGGCTGCCGCACAGAACGCGCTGCCCGGCGAGGCGCTCTACCCGATCAAACGCGGCATCGAGAGGGCCGAGGCCGGGCTGAGCCTGAGCCCGGCGGGCAAGGGCACCGACCTCCTGCACCAGGCCGCCGACCGTCTCGACGAGGTCCAACGGCTGATCGCCGAGGACCAGGCCGCTCCGCAGGTCCCGGACACGCTGGCCGACTTCGCCACCCAGGCCGGCGAGGGCGCGGACCTGCTGCTCACCTCCTTCGAGGAGACGCGCGACCCGAGCGCCGTGCTCGAGGTGCGCAGCTTCGCCGCGGAGGGCATCACCGTCCTCGAGTCACTGGCCTCCGAGCTTCCTCCCGAGGCGCAGGACGAGCTGACCGACGCTGCGCACCTGCTGCGCGACATCGACGCTCGCGCGGCCGCGCTGTGCAGCACCTGCGCGAGCGGCCTGCCCGAGCTCGAGATCCCCGACCTGATCCTGGCCCGCAACGAGGTGGACCGGGTGCTGGACACGGTGTCCTCCGCGGGCGCCCTGGACAACAGTCATCCGGTGGTCGTGCAGCGCGGCGCCGGGACCGAGCCGCGCAGCCGGGGCGGGGCAGACGGTTCCGGCCGGAACGCTTCGGGCTCCGGACCTGCGGTGCAGACCCCTGCTGCCGTGCCGACTGGCGACTCCGGGAGCGTCCCGTCGCCGAACCTCCTCGACCCGAAGACCTGGCCGACGCCGACTGCCGGCACCAACGGGCAGGTCTCCGGTGGTGAGGTGCTGACCGAGGGCCCGAAGAAGATCGTCAAGGACGTCACGGACGGCGTCGACAAGGGCCTGAAGGACGTCAACGACGGCCTCGGTGACCTCGCGGACGGCCTCGACGAGGGTCTCAACGGGCCCACCGCCGACCCCACCGATGGCA
>DATFGA010000438.1:0-3216 GCA_035249775.1 Nocardioidaceae bacterium
AGCGGCGGGACCGCGTCCGCGCCGCGCTTGGCGACGATGTCGTCGTGGAGGGCGCCGAGGAAGTCCTCAGGCAGGTCGGTGAAGGTGACGCCCGTGCCGAGGTCGACGGCATGGACCATCACCTCACGTGCCCGCAGCCAAGGGATCTGCGTGGCGGCTACCTCGCGGCCCTGGGCTGTGCGCACCGTCGACCGCCACTGCTCGTCGGTGAGCCTGCCGAGGTCGGCGGCGAGGGCGCCTGCCTCCTCATGGAACCAGGTGCGCAGCACCGACGGGGGACGTGCCGCGCCCGCCTCGATGTCGGCGTTGCGCTGCTCGGGCGAGGAGTACATCGGGGTCTCCTCACCGGTCGCGGCCCAGTGCGAGAGGTTGCGCAGCGCCTCGGCGTTGGCGGCCAAGTGTGCGACGAGGTGGGCCCGGCTCCAGTCGTCGAGTGCCGACGGCTCGGCGTACTGCTCATCGTCGAGGCCGTCGATCGCCCACCCGCACAAACGGGTGCCTTCCTCGACCCAGCGCAGGCTGTCGGCAAGGGTCCTCACGCGGGGTCCGCGACGACCGTGTTCTCGAGCCGACCGATCCCCTCGATCTCGGTGACGACCCTCTGGCCGGCCGAGAGGTAGACCTCCGGCCTGCGGGCGTGGCCGACGCCGCCGGGCGTGCCGGTCGCGATCAGGTCGCCGGGGTTCAGCCGGATCATCGTGGAGACGTACTCCACCAGCGCGACCGGGTCGAAGAGCAGGTCGGCGGTCGAGTCCTTCTGCATCAGCTCGCCGTCGACCTCGCACGAGATCGACAGTGACGGTCGTACGCCTCCGGGAAGCTCGTCGGGGGTCACCAGGAACGGGCCGACCGGAGTGGTCGAGTCCCAGTTCTTGCCCTGCAGCCACTCGCGGGTGCGGAACTGCCAGTCGCGGCAGGTGACGTCGTTGAGCACGGTGAACCCGGCGATCGCGGCCTCGGCCTCGGCGCCGGTGGCGCGGCGGACGGGCTTGCCGATGACGACCGTGAGCTCGGCCTCCCAGTCGAACTTGTCGGTCTCGGCGGGTCGGTGGATCTCGTCCCGTGCGCCGATCAGGGTGTCGGCGTACTTGTTGAACAGGGTCGGGTGCTCGGGCAGGTCGCGGCCCATCTCCAGGATGTGGTTGCGGTAGTTGAGCCCCACGCAGATGACCTTGCTCGGCTCGGGGACGAGCGGCGCGAAGTCGGCATCGGCGAGGTCCCAGGTCTGCCCGCCGGCCTCCGCCGCGGACTGCTGCCAGTCCTCGCGCTCGAGGACCTCGCGGACGTCACGGGCATCGAGATCGATGAGCGTGGTGCCGTCGACCCGCACCGCGCGGGTGCCCTCGGGGATACGGATGGTGGCGAGCTTCATCGGGAGTCCTCCTGGGACCGGTAGAGGTCGAGCTTCTCGAAGATCGGGGCGTCGCTGAACTGGAACAGGTCGAGCGCACCGGAGTCGGAGTCGGTGCTGCCGGCCTCGGAGATGAACGACACCGGCTGCCAGCTCGGGACGACGAACATGTCGCCGCGGGCGACCGTCCAGGCCGTGCCACCGACGGTGACCGTGCCGGAGCCGTCGAAGACCTGGTAGACGCTCGAGCCGGTCTCGCGCCGCGGAGTGGTCTCGGCGCCGCGGACCACACGGTGGAACTGGGTGCGGATGGTCGGCAGCACGTCGGCGCCGTTGGTCGGGTTGGTGTAGCGGACCAGGGCGTGCCCCGGGCCGACCGTCGCGGCGTACCCCTCGCGCTCGAGTGCGAGCTGGTCGGCCAGGGCGCGGTCGGTGTGCTCCCACCGGTAGGCGAGCAGCGGGCTGCCGGCGGTCGAGCCGAGCTGGGAGACCGGAGCGAGGCCCGGATGGCCCCAGAGCCGCTCGGCGCGTGAGCGGTCGGGGGTGCCACGCTCCTCGTCGCTGATCGCGTCGCGGCCGAAGTCGAAGAACTGGCCTTCGATGTCGTACTGGAACGGGATGTCGAGGCCGTCGATCCAGGCCATCGGCTTGCTCGCGCCGTTGTGGTGAGCGTGCCAGCTCATGCCCGCCTGGGGGAGGAAGTCGCCGCGGCGCATCGGCACCGGATCGCGTTCGACGACGGTCCAGACGCCCTCGCCCTCGACCACGAAGCGGAAGGCGTTCTGGGTGTGCCGGTGCTCGGGGGCGTCCTCACCGGGCATGAGGTACTGGATGGCTGCCCACAGTGTCGGGGTGGCGTAGGGCTTGCCGCCGAGCGACGGGTTCGCCAAGGCGATGGCGCGGCGCTCCCCGCCGCGGCCGACGGGCACGAGGTGACCGGCCCGGTCGGCGAGGCGGACCAGGTTCTCCCACTTCCAGAGATGGGCGGTCGCCTTCGTGGTCGGGTGGAGCGGCATGAGATCGCCGATCTCGGTCCACAGGGGCACCAGCAGCTCTGACTCGAACCCCCGGTAGAGCTGCTGCAGCTCCGGGGTGACGGTGGGCTGGTCGGGCGCGTCGACGGCGTTCAGCCGGACCGGGCTCTCGGCGATGGACATCAGGCTCTCCCTCAAGGACGGTGACATTCACGAGCCTGCGCTCGGGCATCCACCTGGGATAGGATTTTCTGCTGTGCAGAAAGAGCCGGTGGTCCCGTTCTCGTCAGCGCGTGAGCCCAAGCGTCGCCCGGCGTACGCCGTGGCCAGCGCCGACAACGCGCTGCGCATCGCGACGTGGCTCCAGCTCGAGGGATCGCTGACGGTGAGTGAGGCGGCGGCCCGGCTCGGCGTGGCTCCGTCCACCGCCCATCGGCTGCTGCAGATGCTCGTCTACCGGGACTTCGCCGTCCGGGACGAGGGTCGCGGCTACCGTGCCGGGCCGGTGCTCGAGCTCGCAGGCAACTCACCGTCGTTGACGGCCAGGCTGCGGGCCGCATCGCTGGGCCCGATGCGCGACCTGGTTGCCGTCAGCGGCGACAGCGCCAACCTCGTGATCCGCACCGGCGACCGGGTCCGCTTCACCGCCTCGGTCGAGTCCGACGTCTCGCTCCGTGTGGCGACCCGCGAGGGCATGGTCTTCCCGGTCGAGCGGACCAGCGGCGGCACGGTGATGCTGGCCGGACTGCCTGACGAGGAGGTCGCGGAGATCCTGCAAGGGCGGCCGGAGGCGGACGTCGCCACCGTGCTGTCGAGGCTGCGGATCGTGCGGCGCGCGGGCGTCGCCGTCAACCTCGAGCGTTCGGAACAGGGGGTGGTGGCAGTGGGTCG
>DATFGA010000439.1:0-3209 GCA_035249775.1 Nocardioidaceae bacterium
TGCCGTCACCGGCCACCAGCCCGACAGGGCCGGCTGCACCGCGAGCGCCTCCCGGACCTGTCACGGACGCCGGGTCGGGAAGATCGCGCGCGGATGCTTCGCCGGTGTCTCCGGGCCCTCGTCAACCGGCCCGGTGTCGACCGGCGTTCCCGGTCCCATGTCGAGCTCCGGCTCCTCTCCCGCGACCAGGGTCTCGTGTGCGAAGTGCGCATGCATCCAGTCGAGGTGTGCGTTGCGGCTCGACACGATCCGCAACGTGTCCCAGGTCGGCATCGCCTGCTGGTCGAAGTGATCCCCCATCAGCTCCGGGTCGACCTCATAGACATGGGGCAGCCGCATGATCACGCCGTCGGAGATCCGCGTCGCCTCGGGACGGACGAACTCCCGCGCGTAGTTGAACCTGCCCACCGACGCCTCCGGCGCCATCGGACCCACGGGGTTCTCCGGATCCACCTTGTCCGCGGAACGCCCCGGACCCACCGGCTCCTCCGAACCGACGGGCTCGACCGGCTCTACCGGCGTCATCGCAGATCACCGTCCTCGTACGCCTGATCGAGCATCTGCTTGCCGGGGTTCATGATGTTGTTCGGGTCGAGGGTCCGCTTGATCTTCATCATCACGTCCCAGCCACCGCCCATCTCCTGCGGCACCAGCTCCGCGTCACCGACCCTTGTCGTCCCGTGACAGTTGCTGATCGACCCGCCGTACTTCAGCGACACCTCGGCGATCTCGCGTTTGAAGTCGATCCACCCGGCCCAGTTCTCGTCGTTGAGCTTCTGCTCCCAGATCCCGATGTCGATCTCGGCGAGGAAGTCGCCCCAGGGCTTGTAGGAGGCGCCGGTGTAGCAGTAGATCCCCCAGTTGTCGAAGATGCCGTACTTGTCGATGTACTTGTCCGCGATCGCGGTCCACTCCTCGCGCACCTGCGGGATCACGCTCCAGTTCAGCGACGCGTCCTCGCAGTGCCACGACATCGGGGCGACCTTGCCGTCGCGGAGCCGGCCGTGCAGCGGGGTCGCGTACCGGTCGTGCCGCGAGGCCCAGTCCCCCACGGCCATCTCGTCACCGGTGTAGCGACCGCCCTCCCTGCGACCGAGCTCCATCAGCACCTTCGACGCC
This sequence comes from Nocardioidaceae bacterium, assembly GCA_035249775.1. Taxonomy (GTDB): domain Bacteria; phylum Actinomycetota; class Actinomycetes; order Propionibacteriales; family Nocardioidaceae; genus Nocardioides_C. Next base: position 1,120 of record DATFGA010000439.1, read on the forward strand.
GCGGTCACCTCACCCTTGGTGCCGTAGAGCGCGGTCGCGATGCACGAGTTCACCCACGGCGGCATCGGGATGAACGCCTCGTCGTCGCGGCGGAGGTACTCGATCTTCTTCTCGTCGAAGATCACTGTGCCCGCCAGCGTGGACAGCCCCGAGGTGGTGATTCCCTGCACCGTCCGATGTGCGGCCAGGAAGTCGTCGAACACGAAGAACGCGGCGAACTCCGCCTCCGGTTTCGGCACGAGCTCCAGCGTCGCCTCGGTGACGATGCCGAGCGTTCCCTGGTGGCCCATGAACAGGTGCTTGAGGTGGTAGCCGGTCGAGGACTTGCGGATCTTCTTGCCGCCGCCGTCGCCGACCCGGATGATCTCGCCGGTCGGCAGCACGATCTCGAAGGAGATCACCAGGTCGCGGGTGTGCCCGTATCGGCTGCCCAGTAAGGAGAAACCGCTGCACGCGATGCGTCCACCGACCAGGGAGCACGGGTACGACGCGGGCGTGTCCGGGTAGAACACGTCGTACTTCGCCAGCTCCTCGTTCAGCTTCATCATGTTGATGCCAGGACCGACCGTGACCGTCCGGTCCACCATGTCGACCTCGTGGATCTGGTTCATCCGTTTGACGTCGACGAGGATCCCGCCGCGCAGCGGGACCGCGCCGTCCGCCAGACCAGTCCCGCCGGCGCGCGGCACCACGGGCACGCCGGCCCGGTTCGCCAACTTCACGATCTCGGAGACCTGCTCAGCAGTCCGCGGGAGTACGACGGCCGACGGCATGTGCTCGCCCCACCGGTGCACGGGAAACGGCGCGGGGACCCGGGACCGGTTCGCCCGGCTCGAGACATCGGTCAGCACGGATCCCGGCTCGTTCATGATCGCCTCGAGGTCCGCGACGATCGCCGGGTCGAGCGCGGCGACCGGGACGACCGGGGCGGCGGTCATCGGGCCACCTCCCGCTCGGTCACTCCGCGGCTACCACCGATCTCGATCCCCGCGGACTCCGCGACCAGCTCGATGATGTCCGCGACCTCGATCCCGACGTCCTCACCCGCCCGCGCCAGCGGCCGCTCCGACCAGACGCAGGCGCTGACCAGCATGTCGACGTCGAGCTCCTTCGCCCGGGCCAGCCGGCCGTCGCTGATCTGCGCGGTCAGCTCGGGCTTCTCGATCGGCAGCCCGCCGCCGCCTCCCGAGCAGTAGGACCACTGCGTCACGTGGTCCACGTCCTTGAACGTCAGCCCCGGGATCGAGTTCAGGATGAAGCGAGGTGCCTCGTGAATGTTCTTCCGCTTGTTGAGCCGACACGGGTCGTGGTAGGTCACGGTCTTGTTGATCGGCTTCTCGAGCGTGAGCCTTCCGTCCTTGATCAGCTCGGCGACGACCTCCATGATCTGCACGACCTCGATGTCGAAGTCGGCGCCGAAGTACGCCGGGTAGTCCTCGGTGAAATGGACGTAGTCGTGCGGTTCGATCGCAATCACCCGTTTCACCCCGGACGCGCGCCAGTCGGCCAGGTTGTGCTCCGCGAACGCACGGGACTGCTCGACGTACCCCATCTCCGCGGCCGGACCGCCGCAGCACCACTGTTCGTTCATCAACCCGAACTCGACGCCGGCCTTCTGCAACACCTGCGCGGTGGCCCGGGTGTTGGAGGTGCGGTAGAACGCGGCCTCGCAGTCGGCGAACATGATCGTCTCGCCACCGATCGGCAGGTTGAGCCCCTCCGCCCAGTCGCGGACGTGCGCCTGGCCGTTCGGCTGGTCGCCCTCAACACCGAGCACCGGCTCGTTCTTCAGCTCGTCAGTCAGCCGGTTCCACTGCTTCCAGTGCTCGCGGTCCAGCCCCTTGTCGACCATCAGCGCGCGGGCTGCCCGGACGACCTTCACCGTCTCGGTGCGGGCCTGGTAGAAGTCACCGACGAACAACGTGTTCGGGCAACGGAGCTCGCAGGCACCGCACTGGGTGCAGTGCACGTAGTCGTCGGCCACGTCCTCGATGTCGAGCAGGCCCTGCTCCATGGCGACGATGTTCGCGTGGAAGGCGGTCGGGCTGTGGTTCTCGCTTCGCGTCACCTGCATCACGGGACAGACCTCG
>DATFGA010000440.1:0-4988 GCA_035249775.1 Nocardioidaceae bacterium
TTCATCAGGAAGTCGTAGGGCGCCGGGAACACGTCGTTGTCGAGCGTGGTCTCGATCTGGAAGATCCGCAGGTGCTCCTTCAGCATCCGGCCCATCCGCCAGGCCGAGTGGTGCAGGTGCGACTTCTCGTGGTCCATGAACGAGTGCGAGCGGACCATCGTCTTGGAGTTGTGGTGGTGCCGCAGGCTCTTGTACGACGCGAGCCCGATCGGCACCGACTTGTGCCCGCCGTCCATCGCCACCAGGTTCACGTTGACGTAGACAAGCAGGTCGGACTCGGCCGCACGCCGGTTGATCTCCACGTCCTCCCCGTGGTCGGTGAGCCCGATGTGCTTGAGGTTGGCGTGGTCCTCGGCGTCGTGGTTGTAGAGCAGGCCCTGCGGGAAGAACGAGCGGAACACCCGCTCGCCCACGATGTGCTTCAGCTCAGCCGGAGTCATCCGCCGGTGCAGCGCGTTCGCCGCGACGATCTCCACGTCGTCGACGCCCGCCTCGGCGGCCAGGGTCAGCACCGCCTCGATGATCCGCTGCCGGATGTCGGGCCTGCGCATCGGTGGCAACGGGAGCGACAGGTCGTCGAAGGCGATGGTCAGCCGCATCCCGGGGTGGAGCAGCTCCGGGAGCGGCTCGGACTCTTCCGGGTTGAGCAGCGCGGTGCGGATCGCCTCGTCGACGTCGGGGACGGTCGGCAGCGACTCGGGCGGGTAGACCACCCGGGTCCCGAGCGGGAAGTGCTCCAGCCGGAAGCCCTCCCCCTCGTGCACGACGAGCGGAGGGGTCCGGTCGTCGACCTCGAGCACGAATCCTGGACGACTCATCTGCTGCTCCTCGGGTCGAAGGCGACTTTGAGCGTACCGAGCCGGCCGGCTGAGTGCGCATGGTCGATCGCCTCGCGCCAGCGGTGCAGCGGGTAGCTGACCACCGACTTCGCGGTCTGGCCGATCGCCTCGGTGCCGACCAGGTCGAGGGCGATGTCGAACGCGGCGCGTCCACCCGCGGCAGGTTCGGACTGCGCGGAGGCGTAGGAGCCGACCAGCTCGAGCTCGCGGAACCAGGCCGCCGAGAGATCCGCTGCGGCGGGCATCCCGGAGAGGACGACGCGGCCGCCGGCCCGGGTGGCGTGCAGGGCGGTCTCCAGGGACTGCTTGCTGCCGACGGCGTCCACGGCGACGTCGACTCCGCCGAGCAGGAAGGGCCGGGTGAACTCCGGCTTGACGTGGAACGCCCCGGTCGCGCGGCGTACTCCGCGGAGCACCTCGTCCGGCGCGACCACGTCGGTGGCGCCGAAGGACCGGGCCAGCTCCTGCTGGTGCGCGTGCTTGGCCACGACGGTGATCTGTCCCGCGTCGGTGAGCGAGCGGAGCGCCAGGGTGGTCAGCAGGCCGACCGAGCCGGCGCCGCTGACCAGCACGTGCTCGTTGGACCCGACCCCGGCCCGGAGCGCGGTGTGCACCGCGCAGGCCATCGGCTCCACCAGGATCGCCTGCTCGTCGGGCCAGCCGTCGGGGACCAGGTGCAGCTGGCTGCGATGAGCTGCCAGCACCTGACCCCAGCCGCCGCCGGTGTCCGCGCAGAACCCGGTCTGCAGTCCCGCGGCGATGTGCCCGACAGTGATCCGGTCGCAACGGTTGGTGGCTCCGCTCTGGCAGGACTCGCACGGTTCGACACCGCGAGCGGCGCAGGTGAGCACCGGGTCGATCACCACCCGGGTGCCGGCGGCGAGGTCCTCGCAGTCCTCGACCAGGTCGGCGACCACCTCGTGGCCGGGCACCATCGGCATCGACACCAGGCCGGAGAAGTAGAGGCTGGTCCGGCCGGAGAGCGCGCCGAGGTCCGAGCCACAGATGCCCGAGAGCCTGCTGTGCAGTCGGGCCCACCCGGGTCGGGCCACGGTCGGCTCGTCGATGGTGACCAGTCGCAGCGGGGCGGCGTACCCGGAGAGCAGGCCGGGCATCCGGCCGCCGACCGCGCGGCCGGCGACGTGCCGGGACACGGAGCGGTACATCTCCAGCGCGAGCATCATCGTGGGTCTCCCGCCGGGTTGAGGACCCGCGACGCGGCCGGCGGACTGGCCCAGTCCACCACCGGCCAGTGGTGCTTCTTCGCGTGCCGGAACAGGCTGATGTCGGGGCGTACGGCGACCGGGTTGCCGACCGCGGCGAGCAGCGGCAGGTCGGAGTGCGAGTCGGCGTAGCCGAACGACGTGGACAGGTCGATCCCGTTCTCGGCGGCCCAGTGCCGCATCCAGGCGGCTCGTGACTCCCCCACCAGCGGGGACGCCTCGAGGAACCCGGTGCAGACGCCGCGGTCGTCGACGGCGAGGTCGGCCGCCTCGATGTGGTTGAACAGCGGGCCCAGCGGCCGGGTCAATGGGCGGATGGCACCGGTGATCAGCACGGTGCGGTGCCCGGCTGCGCGGTGCTCGCGGACCCTGCGGATGCCGGCGGGCGACAACCGGGCCAGCACGTGCGAGGTCAGCACCTCGTCGGCGACCTGGTCCAGGTCGGCGAGCCGGGCGCCGGCGTACTCCCGGTACATCCGGCGCAGGAACGCGCTGCGGTCCTGCCGCTCGGCGCGCACCAGGCCGGGGAGCCGGGCCGCGATCCTGCTGAGCTCGGCGAACCGCTCCCCGCCGTCCATCTCCTGCAGCCGCATCCAGAGATAGGTCTCGACGACGTTCGAGGACAGCAGCGTGCCGTCCATGTCGAAGAACGCGGCGCCGGTCCCGTCCTCGATCTTCGGAGGCGCCTTGCCGGTGCTGCGCTTGCGGCCGTTGCGCGCGGCGTCCATCTCGCGGATCGGCTGGGTCACCGACGGGCAGTGCACCTCGCCGAGGTAGTGCTCCCAGTCGACGACCGCAGTGTCGAAGCCGAAGATCTCCCGGTCGGCCGGGTCCAGCGCGTCGTGGAGCGCGAGGGTCCTGGTGTCGGAGAACCGAAGCTCGGCCTGGGCGTACTCGAGGTAGAGGTCGAGGTAGCGGCGGAGGAACTCGAGCCGCCGTTGCTGGCGGCCCAGCCGCTGCGCGATGTCCCGGGTCCGGTCCCCGCGCGGGGCGTGCGCGACCAGGTAGTCGGCCGTCTTGTGCGCGCGTTCGCTGGTGACCAGCAACCGCTCCACCGCCCGGGCGCCGGGGAACCTCCACTCGGGAAGCCGGACCGCCCCGCGGTCGCCGACCTCGAACGGGTGCGCGTCGAAGTAGTCGCGGACGATGTTGTGCAGCCGGATGAAGGTGAGCGGTTGCCGGGCGCCGGACGACACGTGGAACCACTCCGGCTGCCCCGGCTCCGGTGGCCGGGCGAGGATCGCGACGATCGCAGCGACCACGTGATCGACGGGGACGATGTCGACGATGGTGTCGCCGGCCGCGGGGAACTCCGGAAGCTCGCCCCGGCCGTAGGCGAGGATCAGCGGCTCGGCCATCTTGAACCCCTCGATCCAGCCTGGGTACGGCCGTTCCAGGGCGGACTCGATGATGCTCGGCCGGATGATGGAGACGGGCGCGGTCGCGGCGTACCCCTCCACCACCCGCTCGCCGAGTGCCTTGGTGAACGTGTAGCAGTCGGTCCAGCCGAGGCTGCGGGCCCGTTCGACGCCGACCCGGACCAGCTCGGCACGGACCCAGTCGCGGCGCTCGGCCTCACCGGCCGCGGCCGCGGTGAGCATCCCGGCCCGGCCGTGCTCCTTCTCCGCCTTGGCGCGGGTCTTCGCGAGCAGGTCGGCGGCGCGTGAGCGGTGCTCGATCACCTGGCGCTGGGCCAGGCCCCAGGACAGCTCGGCGTCGAGGTCGACGGTGTGGTCGACCGGTCCCTCGGGGATCGTTCCCCGGCGCCGTCCGGCGACGTAGGCGGTGGAGATGTGCACGTAGTGCACGTGCGGCCCGACCTCCTCGACCCGGTCGAGCAGCATCCGGACCCCGACCACGTTGGTCCGGAACGCCTCGTCGACCGGCGGGTCGAAGGACACGTCGCCCGCGCAGTGCACGACGGCGTCGAGGTCGTCCGGCAGCGGCGGGACGTCCGCGAGGTCACCCTCGATCACCTGCAGTCTTGCGTCCGCCAGTACGTCGACCCCGCCGGCTGCGTCCGTCACGCCGGCGAAGATCGGCTTGCCCAGCAACGCACGTACCCGTTCGTCGGCCGACGTCGCTCCCTTGGGGCGGACGAGGACCGCGATCCGCAGATCGGGGACCTCGTTGAGGAGCAGGTGCAGCAGGGCCTCGCCGACGAACCCGGTCACGCCGGTGAGCAGGACCTTCCTGCCGGCCAGCCGCTCCGCGACGCGCGGCAGCTGCTCGGCCGTGGCCGGGTCTCCGATGTCGCTCACCAGGCGGCCTCCCTCACCGTTCGGCAGCGGGCGTGCAGTGACGCTATCGGAGAAGGAGAGATGAGGCGAGCAGGTCACCGGTAGGACGCCCCGTTCAGGCGTTCGGTCCCGAATGGCTGTCCCACGTGCGGTGTCAGTGCCATTTGGGACCGAACGCCGCATCCCAACGACCACTCGGACCGGCACTCGCTCCCGGGGCCGAGCCTCTGCCCGCTCAAGCCGGCGCCGACGCACGGGCAAGTGCCTGTCCCAAGGGTCGTCCTGGCCCGCCGTCCCGGCTCACATGGTGCGATCAGTCATCGGGAGTCGGAGCCCGGGGGGCTCAGGTACCGGCGCCCTGGCGGTCGGCGACGTCGAGCGCCTGACCGGCCTGGTGGATCGCGAAGACCTTGTCCAGGCTCGTGATCCGGAACAGCTTCAGCAACTCGGGCCGGCTGCACACGATCGCGAACGACCCCTTGAACGCGTGGGTCTTCCTCCGGGCACCGATCAGCACGCCGAGACCGGTCGAGTCAAGGAACGTGGTCTGGTCGAGGTCGAGGACGAGGTCCACGTGGCCGGCGACCACAAGGTCCTCGATGACCGTCTTGAGCTGTCCCTGGGTGGCGAGGTCGATCTCCCCGCGGGGAGTGATGATGTGGCGTCCGGCGTCCGGCCTGACGTCG